>NZ_JBOZGJ010000006.1:0-168265 GCF_050846835.1 Exiguobacterium sp. TDN 0502
CATGTATTAGGCACGCCGCCAGCGTTCGTCCTGAGCCAGGATCAAACTCTCCATGAAGTGTTTGACTTGCTCGTTGTGTGACCGGAGTCACGATTGACGAAGCTTGCGCTTCATTCGTTTTTGTATTCTGTAGAATACGATTTTTGCCTCATCGTTCAGTTTTCAAAGTTCGTCGTGTCGTTTTCAGCGACTTTAATAAGATATCACGGAATAACTTAGGCGTCAATCCTTTTTCGAAATCTTTTTTCAATGTTGTCACCGTCCAGCGCGTGTTGCCCTGTCGACATGTATTAATATACTATCTCGATATAATACCGTCAATAGTTTTACTGAAAAAACTTTTAAATTCTTTTTCTTTCTATATATATGAAAAAATAATCATACGATCAAAACAGAAAGCCGATCGTCACACGACCGGCTCATACGTTACGAGTTCGACTCCTGCTCCTTTGGTATTTTGATAAGAAATACGAATTAATCCTTTTCGCATGAAGAAATCAATCAAACTACCCAGGTCGACTTTTATTTCCTGCAGACGTTCTTCTTCCATCAACTCATACATCGTCCAAGGGACTCTTCGCTCCCGCATGATTTCAAATAAATAGCGTCCTCCTGATAAGACTTTGGACTGTAAAAGGTGCTCAAGTCCAATCAATGCGAGGTGAATACGTTGATCTAACGTCTCTTCACTCATCAATAATTGCTCATATAACTTATAGACATCCGGATCATCGAGACGTGCCTGTTCCCATACGACTGTCTCCGGATGCTTCCCCTTTTCGAGAACAGATAATCGCGCGAGATGATGCAGGGCGTGATGGACGTGTGTATAGGCATCATAATGATGTCCTCGGCTGAACAAGTTTCTTCCATCTTGGAAACGACGCAATAACTTGGCGAACGAAATCGTCATTTGTAAATATCGTTCTTCATCCGGAAAGTTCAACAACTGACGCTTTAAATCAATCAAGTAATCATTCCGTTCAAAAACGATTGTCCCTTCCGCAATCCAGTGAATCGCGCGTCGATTGGCATTCAATAAAATCCAGCGCGACAAGACAGCTTCATGAACGAGATGTAAAGAAACCTTCAATGTATTCAGACGATAATGCTTAATCGTCCATTCGACTGCAGGATCTCGTGTGATGACGACAAGGAGTGTATCAAATTGATCCGTCAGGGAATCGCGTGGTTGCCGTTTTTCGACTGCAATGATGCCTTGCGTTTCACGATAAGCCGCGTATTCCGAATAAATCGTTCGTGTTGCTTGCTCCATTTACTTCTCACCCTTCTATGCGAACTCGTCGTTACCATTTTCGACAAAAAAACAAGCTTTCCTTCTTCAGACAGTCCCGCATCTTATGCTAGACTGACATCAGGGGGAATTCACTTGAAAAAACAACGTAAAAATAAAATAAACCGCGCACGTAACATGGCGATGTTTCTCGTCTTTGGCGGTATGCTCGTCATGTATGGCGGACTATTACTCAAACAATTTGAAATCATCATGGTCCTACTCATGCTCATCGGTTTTGTCATGGTCCTTGCCAGTACGGCGCTCTATTTCCTGATTGGATTGACTTCTACCAAAGCAGCAGTCGTCACATGCCCAAACTGCGAAAAAGAGACAAAGGTGCTCGGGCGGGTCGACTTATGTATGCATTGTGACGAACCACTGACGATGGATCCATCACTTGAAGGAAAAGAATTCGATGAAAAGTACAATAAACATAATAAACGAGCTCCCCGATAAGGGCAGCTCGTTTTTTCATTGTACGTTCGATTGACAGTCCGGGCAGGTTCCGTACACTTCCAATCGGTGGCGATCTACTTTGAAGCCAGTCAAATGAGCCGCGACCGTTTCGACATCATCGAGCACCGGATAGTTGAAATCGACGATTTTACCGCAGTTCTCACAAATCATGTGGTAATGGCGGGTCGTAACGAAATCGAAGCGGCTCGAAGCATCTCCGTAATTCATTTCTTCGACGATTCCTTTTTCCCGGAAAACGCGCAAATTATTATATACAGTCGCCACACTCATGTTTGGAAATCGATGCTCGAGTGCACGGTAAATCTCATCCGCTGTCGGATGCGTGTGTCCCGTCGTTAGATATTCCAAAATCGCGTGACGTTGTGGTGTCATTCGAACGCCTGATTCTCGAAGTGATTTCACGGCGTCATCTAGCATTTCGTTAGCCACGTCCATCCCCTCATTTCTATCTTTCATTGATTATCAGATTGTAATCTTTATAAATAGTCTACCTACAAATACCCATTCCGTCAACGGCTCTGCACCGGATTTGACGTTCATGATACAATCATATCGTGATATTTTTCACGAATCATCGATTGGAGGAATCCTCATGTCTACCCACACTACACGTCCTACTTCAGAGGCGTTATATGAAATCGCACAAGAGTGTATCGTTGGTGGCGTCAACAGCCCATCCCGTTCATTCAAAGCCGTCGGTGGCGGTGCACCTGTCTATATGGAACGCGGAGAAGGTGCTTATTTTTATGATGTCGATGGCAATCGCTACATCGATTACTTAGCAGCCTATGGTCCGATCATTACAGGTCATGGTCACCCCCACATTACGGAAGCAATCACACACGCTGCTCAAAACGGTCTTCTCTACGGAACACCACACCGTCTAGAAATCGACTTCGCACATAAACTACAAAAAGCAATCCCATCGCTTGAAAAAGTACGCTTTACGAACTCGGGAACAGAAGCCGTCATGACAACGATTCGCGTCGCGCGTGCGTATACAGGTCGTGAGCTTGTCGTGAAGTTCAGCGGCTGTTACCACGGTCACTCGGACCTCATGCTGATTGCAGCAGGGAGTGGTCCCGCGACACTTGGTTCTCCCGATTCAGCTGGTGTTACGAAAGCAACAGCAAAAGAAGTCATTACGACACCGTTCAATGACATCGAGTCCTATCGTCAAATCATGGCACAATGGGGCGATCAAGTCGCTTGTGTACTCGTTGAACCGATCGTCGGAAACTTCGGTATCGTCGAACCACAACCTGGTTTCCTTGCTGCAGTCAATGAAATCACGCATGCTCACGGCGCACTCGTCATCTATGATGAAGTCATCACAGCCTTCCGCTTCACATACGGCAGTGCACAAGAGTTGCTCGATATCCGTCCCGATATGACGGCACTCGGGAAAATCATCGGTGGTGGTTTACCGATTGGTGCTTACGGTGGTCGAAAAGAAATCATGGAACATGTCGCCCCACTCGGTCCAGCTTACCAAGCAGGTACGATGGCGGGGAATCCGGCATCGATGGCTGCCGGTATCGCTTGTCTTGAATTACTCGAGCAGCCTGGCGTCTATGAACAACTCGATCATCTTGGCGCTTTACTCGAACAAGGCGTCCTTGAAGCAGCAAAACGTCATGATGTCACGATTACGATCAATCGTCTCAAAGGTGCGATGACTGTCTACTTCACGGATGAAACAGTCATCGACTACGATGGGGCAGAACGTGCGGACAGTGAGGTGTTTGGTCGCTTCTTCAAGTTGATGCTTGAAGAAGGCATCAACCTCGCACCGTCAAAATACGAAGCGTGGTTCTTGACAACAGAACATACGGAAGCCGATATCACGGAGACGATTGCAGCAGTCAATCGTGCCTTTGCTCGACTTTAACCAAGTAAAAAGCAGCGATCCTCGCGCGAGGATTGCTGCTTTTTCTTATTCGACGAGCTCCAGATTTTGAATCGCATACAATTCGAAATAAGCGCCTCGCTTTTGCATGAGGACTTCATGTGTTCCGATTTCCGTAATTTGACCATTTTCAATGACGACGATTTTATCAGCATCGGTGATCGTTGATAAACGGTGTGCGACAGTGAATGTCGTCCGTCCTTTCGCAAGACGTGCGAGCGAATCTTGAATCATTGCTTCGCTTTCTAGATCAAGCGCACTCGTCGCTTCATCCAAGATCAGAATCGGTGGATTCTTCAAGAAGACCCGCGCAATCGCAAGACGTTGTTTTTGACCACCCGATAACTTAACACCGCGTTCACCGACCGGTGTATGATAACCATTCGGTAACCGTTCGATGAATTCGTGGGCATTCGCCGCTTTTGCCGCTGCGATGACTTCCTCGTCCGTCGCTTCCGGATTCCCCATCTTGATATTCATCTGGACCGACTCACTGAAGAGAATCGACTCCTGCATGACCATTCCGATCTGATCACGAAGACCACGCAGTTTCAAGTCACGAATATCGACGCCGTCCAGCGTGATCCGTCCGGCAGACACATCATAGAAGCGTGGAATCAGACTGACGAGCGTTGATTTTCCCCCACCTGACATCCCGACGAAGGCGATGCGCTCACCAGCTTGGACGTCAAGCGTCAAACGATCAATCGCCAGCTCTCCGCCTTCTTCATAAGCAAAGCTGATGTTTTCGAACTGAACGTTCCCACGGACATCTTTCGGTTCACGTGCATTCGGTTTTTCCGTGATGTCATACGGCTCATCTAAAAACTCGAACATCCGATCCATCGAAGCGATTGACTGCGTGAGTGTCGTTGACGAGTTGACGAGACGACCGAGCGGCGCATACAGACGGTCGATGTACCCAATGAACGCGACCATCGTTCCGAGTGTCACTTGGCCGTTCAAGACGAAAAAGGCTGCCGTTCCGAAAATCAGAATTGGTGCGAAGTCCGTAATCGTCGAGACGACGACGTACGTCCGCGCATTCCAGTTCGTTTGACGAAGTGCTGCTTTTAAGAAGCCATCGTTTTGATGTTTGAACGCTTTGTTCTCGTGTGGTTCAAGTGCAAAACTGCGAATGACCGCCATTCCGTTGACACGTTCCGTCAAATGACCCTGTAGTTCCGCAAGGGCTGCCGAGCGTTCCCGTGTCAACCCACGTAAGCGACCGTAAAAGAACTTCACGGCGAGGGCGTAGAACGGTAACGGAATGATCGCGACAAGCGTCAATTTCGGATCAATCGTCCACATGATGGCGATTGCAATGAAAATCGTGATCATATCAAGCCACAGGTTCATTAATCCTGTGACGACGAAGTCTTTTGTCTGCTCGACATCATTGATGATCCGCGAAATGACTTCACCCGTTTTGGTATTCGAATAAAAACGAAGTGATAATTTCTGAACATGATCAAACAACCGATTCCGTACGTCAAATAAAATCTTCGATGCTGACCATTGTGCAAGGTATTGACGGACGTATTCAAGCGGTGGCTTGACGATCAAGAAGATGAAGACCCCTGCCCCGATCAAATACGCCAGTTGCTTACTTTTTTCCGCCATCGGCATCGTGTTTCCGGTTAGGATATGGTCGATGATGTACTTATACAACAACGGAAGTCCGAGCGGGATCGAGAACTTGATGATCCCGACGAAGACCGTCAAGAGAATCTGTTTTTGATACGGCTTGACGAACGCCATATAACGGCGGATCGAGCCTTGTTTCTTACGTTTTGCTTGTGTTGCCACGTAGTTCACTTCCTTCAATTAAAAAAAGACGATGGCGAACCATCATCTCCGATATCTTGTTTCATATTCACGATACCACATATCCACGAAAGCCGGGTTAAATGGACCCTTGCGACTACGAATCCACTGAATCAGGATTTGGACATTGTCCTTCAAAATACGATCAATCGCCTTCGGATAATTCATTTCGCGGCGATGTTTCTCGTATTCGTCCTCATCGAGAATCATGTAGGACATATCCGGATACACTTTGATATCTAAATCATAATCAATGTACTTGACTGCTCGATCTTTCTCATCGAACGTAGAAGGCGATCCGAGGTTGCAATAATAATAAATGCCGTCCTCCCGAATCATACAAATGACATTGAACCAGAGTTCTGTTGAAAAATAACAGATTGCAGGCTCTCGCGTTCGCCACTGACGACCATCCGATTCGCTAACCATGATGCGGTCATTGAACCCAATCAATTCTTCTTCCGTCGATTTCAGCACGAGCGTTTCTTCCCAAACTCTGTGTAAGCTCCCGTTATGTTTGAAACTTTGAATCTCAATCTTGCTACTTTCTTTTGGGAATCGACTCATGTGCTACTCCTTTCTAAAGCGTTTTTCTTCCATTCTGCTATACTCTCGTGCTTATTATACCCATTTTCAGAACGCATGAAAAACGAAAGGGTATTTTTTCAGAAAAATGACGGAATTCAGGCTTGAAAGTGATTCAAAATCGCATTTTTTCGTTGATTGAACATCGGTTTTAAGATGAATGCTTCAATTAAGAATGCTGGAAGGAATGACGCATAGGTCACTTCATCCACGAAATAGACACCCGATTCACGTTCTTCAACTCTGTGGACGTGGCACCATGCCCGAAACGGATACGGAACTTTTGTGCCGACATCAACAAAGACATATTCTTCTACGAAAGGAATCCATGACGTCCAGGAGACAAATAGCGGTGAAACTCCGACACGCAGACGAATCGTATTTCCTGCCCGCGTCCGTGTATCGCCTGACGTTTTCACTTGCGGAAATACGGTCAATCGACTCAATGCCTTGGCATCACTCAAGAAGTCCCACGCTTGCTCCTTTGATGTAGCGACACGCGTTTCAAAACGAAAAGTATGCATTAGAGTTCCCCCTTCAATAATCGATCGATCTTCATCTGTGCGACAGATATCGGATGCGTCGCATATGTTTCCTGATCAACAAGCACTGTCTCATCCGGCTGTTTTGTCACGCGATAGACGGCGATTTCCCAAATCCGGTGCGAAAAGATGTGTCGGACATGTCCGACAAGCGTTCCTTCACGCTCTTCTTCCGCTTCCCGTAGTGGATATTGCCACATACCAGCAAGCAAACCTGTTTCTGCGCGTTGTTCAATTGCGATTTTTCCGTCTGTTTCATAGACAAGCGCATCATAAGGAATAATTTGCGTCTTCCCTTTCTTCGTCTTCACAGGCAATTCTTCCTGTGCGTTTCGGTCATATGCGAAACAAACGTCTTGAACAGGACAAAGTCCACACATCGGTGATTTCGGGGTACAGACCATCGCACCGAGTTCCATCAGCCCTTGATTAAAACTCGATGGGTCAGCCGGATCAATCAATTGGTGAACTGCTGCTTCAAACAACTTCCGTGTTTTCGGAGCTGCGATATCCTCATAAATTCCAAGGACACGCGAAAGGACGCGCATCACGTTCCCATCTACTGCAGGTTCCGCTTGTCCATAAGCAATCGATAAAACGGCTCCGGTCGTATACGGACCGACGCCCTTCAGCTGACTGAATAACTCCTTCTCATCCGGAACGATCCCATCATATTTTTCAACAACTTCCTGAACCGCGATTTGAAGATTCTTTACACGGGAATAGTACCCTAAGCCTTCCCAATGCTTCAGGACCTCACTTTGTTCCGCTTGCGCTAAATCATGCGGGGTCGGAAAACGTTTCGTAAAGCGCTCGTAATACGGAATCACGGTATCGACGCGCGTTTGCTGAAGCATGATTTCACTAATCCAAATATGATACGGGTTTTTTGTTCTTCGCCAAGGAAGATCTCGCTGTTCACGTAAGAACCAAGCAATCAGTTCTGTGGTAAATTGTGTTTTATTAAAGTTTGTGAAATATTCTTGAACGACGGTCAAAAGGTTACCTCTTTTCTCTTAGATACGATATATTAATTAAAAATTACTCGGCAGAACCTCGATAGATCTACCGTCACGATTTCATAGAAGGAGCGAATTCGCATTGGATACTGGGACGCATATCGGCATGGGACTTTGTCTCGCCGCCATCTCAACGCTACACCCTGACGTCGCAGCGAGCACGACGATGTTTGCTGCCGTGACGACGACGGCGCTCGTCGGCTCACATGCACCGGACTTCGATACTGTCTTCAAATTTAAAGGAAACAGCGCCTACTTGCGCCAACACCGCGGGAAATCGCACGGCTTGATCGCCTTGATCGCCTGGCCACTGCTACTATCAATTGTTATCGGTACGTTATTCGGCGTACCACCGACTTCATTATGGCTGATGGCACAGGTCGCTGTCGCCCTTCATGTCTTCGTCGATCTGTTTAACGCGTACGGAACACAAGCTTTACACCCGTTCAAAAAATCCTGGATCGGCTGGGGTGTCATCAACACATTTGATCCATATCTGTTCACGATGTATTATGCCGCGTTCGGAATTTGGCTACTAACGAGAGCGACGATCGTCATCTTCCCGATTTTGATTGCCATCGTCATCATCTACTATGCTGTTCAATTCAAATTGCGAAACGATGCCCTTGCAACCGCAGCCCGTTATTATCGCGGTGCGCACAAGCTGTTCATCTCACCCGGTATGAAATGGGACGAGTGGCACGTCGCGGCACGGTTACGCGATGAGTATTCCGTCGTTAAGATCAACAGTGGAACCGTCGTCGAGTGTGGAAACTTCCGGATCAAGGACGAACCGCACGGGGACGCCTTGTACGAAATCGTTAAACAAAACGCGGACTTGCAAGCATTTCTTGAGTTCTCGAAGATCCATACGTATACGGTCTCACGAAAGGATGGCATTGTCGAATACCGCTTTACGAACCTGCGTTACTTCACGAAGGAAGTCTATCCATTCGTCGCCGTCGTCAGAATCGACGCCGCCACACAAGAAATCGTCAGCTCCTATACGGGTTGGGTATTTAGCGAACGAACTTTGCAGAAAAAACTGTTTATCCCTGCATTATAAAGACAAAGCTCCGCGCAACGGAAATCCCGATGTGCGGAGCTTTTTTCATTCGACGTTTCGACCTGTCATCAAATGCTTGAATTTTTCGTTCGTCGTATTAAACCGGTGTAACATTGCCCCGTGCTGTTTGATCTGCTGCTCGACGAAATGAAACGCAACAGCTTCACCTTGATATTTCTCACCTGCGCGCGCGAGTGTCGCTTCGAAATCCTCCCACAGCACTTCCACCCACGTCAGAGCTTCTTCCGGGGTTAATACTTCATTCACTTGCAATAATTCTTCAGACAGTTGCTGAAGGGCTTGTTCTCGATTCGTCATGTCTGTTCTCCCTCTCCTGTGAATAACGCGAGTGGAATCGCGACTTCCTGAGCCGTTCCTTCAAAATGTCCCCAACCCATGACGCCATTGACGAAGTGTAACTCAAATCGTGCCTCTTCTCCTTCGATCCGGTAAAAGGCTCCCCGTTCGAATCGTGCCGGATCAATCAAATAACTTTTCGCAATGGCGATTTTCCGTGTCACGACTTCTACTTCGCTGACGTTCCCGTGTTGCTCCGCTTTTCGTTTCTGTTCACTTAATTTCGTGATCAGCATCTCAAGCTCGTATTTCGATAATTGACTCATCCGTGTCTCCATTAAAAAACTCCCCCTCTTCGTTTTTCAGTATAAACGAAAAGGAGGAGAAACTGGGTCGATTAGCTTGATTTCAATTCAAGATTCCGCTTGCTTTGCAACGCATACATTTTCGCATAAATCCCGGACGCTGCAAGGAGCACATCATGGGATCCCCGCTCGACGATCCGACCATGATCGAGAACAAGAATCTCATCGGCATCCTTGATCGTCGACAAGCGATGGGCGATGATGAACGTCGTCCGTCCTTTCGTTAACGTTAACAAGGCATCCTGAATGACCGCTTCCGTTTCCGAGTCAACGCTCGCTGTCGCTTCGTCAAGAACTAGGATGGCAGGATCAAACGCTAACGCCCGGGCAAAGCTGATCAACTGTCGTTCCCCGGCTGATAACGTGGCACCTTTTTCGATGACTGGTTCATCGAGCCCGTTCGGTAAACGATCAATGAACCGATCCGCGCCGACGGCTTCAATCGCCCGGCGAACGCGAGCTTCCGATATATCTGGATTGCCGAGCGTGATGTTCGACCGGATCGTTCCCGTGAAGAGGAACGGATCCTGTAAGACGATCCCCATATGCTCACGAACCGCTTGTTTCGGTAAAGTCGTCACGTCCTGTCCGTCAATCAACAATTGTCCTTTCGACGGATCATAGAACCGCATCAGCAAGTTCATGATTGAGCTTTTCCCACTACCCGTGTGACCGACGAGAGCAATCGTCGCGCCAGGACGAGCATCGATTTGAATTTCACGTAATACAGGATTTCCCGCTTCGTAACTGAATTCGACGTCTTTGAAGGACACCGCTCCTTTAAACCGAGCAACGCGACCTTGTTCGACCGGCTCTCCCTTTTCGTCGAGCAACTGGAACATTCGGTCCGCTGACACGAGTGCTTGTTGTAGCGGTGACAGTTGATTCATGATTTGGGTGACCGGTTCGAATAACCGGGACACGTAATCGATATATGCATATAAGATCCCGAGTGATAAAAACGATCCGTTCGTCAGACTTTTCCCACCGACGACCCAAATCATCAAGGCGAGCGTCAAGTTTTTCAAAAAGTAGGATAAGTTGTGTGACATCAAGGCATCAAGTCGTAACAACTTTGCCCGTGTCTGATAGTTCTCTTCGTTCTTTTGTTCGAATTCGGCAAGGACTTCCTTCTCACGTGCATAAGCCTGAATGATCGGCATCGTCTGGATGTTCTCATTCAGTTGACCATTCATGTCGGCAACGAGGGAGCGAACCTTGAAGTTATTCTTCGTCGCGAGTTTCTGGAACAGCTGAATCCAGAAATAGACGATCGGAATGATGATCAGCGAAACAAGACCTAATCGATAATCGAGGAAGAACATCGCGACGAGAATTCCTGCCATCGTGATGATCCCTGAGAAGACCCGGGCGAGCACACCGAGATATAGATCGCGAATCGTTTCCGTATCATTCGTAACACGACTGACGATCTTCCCGATCGGTGTCTGATCAAAGTAGCGGACCGGTAATCGCTGTAGATGTGTAAAGACATCGAGCCGCATCCGTTTGATGATTTTATGGGCCGACCGCTGGAGTAAGATTTGCTGCACCCAGTTCAATCCAGCTGCTACCAGCAGCAAAAGGACGTAGAGCAAGGATAACCAGCCGATTGCTTTTAAGTCATTTGAATAAAAATCATAGACCTGCCCTTGTGTCAGTTTTTGAATATTATCATACGTGTAGACGTCGTCTCCACGCGTAACGGTCATCGTATTTCCACTGATGTTCCGTTCCCCACCACTGACAACTTGTTTCGGTACAAAATAGTAGCCGTTTGCTGTTTGGACGATCGAGACGGATCGAACGATTTCACTTTTCGAGACATCCTGTGCTTTGGCGAACTGACGACCGTCATACTTGACCGCACCATCCGCTTTAACTTCGACCCAGTCCTTCTCAATCGCTACGATATGTTCATCGATAATGACTTTCGCGATATACGGACCCGTCAATTCCGCACCGACTGCCAGTACGAGTAGAAACAATCCTAAGAAGATCGCTTGCTTCTCATGCATCGCATAGCGGATCAACGAACGGATCGTCGTCTTCCGGCGTGCCGGATCGAGTTGATATAATTCCAATTCATTCATGCAAAGGCACCTCCTTACATTTCTTCACTTTGTCGCTCGAATTGTTGAGCGTACCAGCCATTTTGTGCCATCAGGCTGTCATGTGTTCCTCGTTCAGAAATCATTCCGTCTTGTAAGACGATGATTTCGTCCGCATGTGCCACTGCCGATAAGCGATGGGCAACGATTAATGTTGTGGATTGGTGGCGATTCGAGCGAATCGAATCAATGATATGTGATTCCGTTTTCGCGTCTACCGCTGATAATGAATCATCGAGCAACAGCAACTCTGGTTTTTTTAACATCGCCCGCGCAATCGACAGACGTTGCTTTTGTCCTCCCGACAACGTGACGCCACGTTCACCGACCATCGTCTCAAGTCCTTGTTCGAGCGTCTCGATATCTTTTTCGAACGATGCGAGACGAATCGCTTCCTGCAGTTCTTCTTCTGTCGCTTCACCTGCACCGAACAGGATGTTGTCCCGGACGGATTTCGAGAACAATAGGTGTTCTTGTGAGACGTAACCGGTCCATCCGCGAACCGTCTCTAGCGCAACATCTTCATACGGTACGCCGTTGACCGTCAACATGTCCCGTCCGATTGGATACTCACGTAAGAATTGACGCAAGAACGTCGTTTTACCAGATCCCGTTGGTCCGACGATCCCGATCGTTGATCCTTGTTCGATCGTCATATTCAAATCTCGTAAGACCGGATGCGCCGTTTCTGGATACGTGAACGTCAATCCCGTCATCTCGATCCGCTCGGGGCGCTCAACGTGCTCCCGCGGTGTCGAAGCGATCAACGGTTTGACATGCATCGTCGCTTCTAAGCGATCGAGACTCGCTGTTCCCCGCTGGATGACGTTGATCAATTCACCGAAGGCATACATCGGCCAGATCAACATTCCGAGATAGATATTAAAGGCGACCAATTGTCCAAGCGTGATATCGTTCGTAAAGACGAGATATGTCCCGAACGATAAGCCGATCAAGTAACTGAAGCCGACGAGCAACTTGATGATCGGTTCAAATAAGACATCGATTTTTGCGACGTGCATGTTTTTTTCGAAGACATCCGTCGTCACATCATCGAAGCGTTTGACGTCGACTGGTTCTTGGACGAACGAACGGATGACACGCAGTCCGGAAATCGACTCGACGACCTGATCATTCATCGTCCCGAACGAATCCTGGGCCGTGATGAAACGACCATGAATTTGACTCCCGAGTTTATTCATCGCGTAAGCGAGAAGTGGCATCGGTAATAAGGCAGCGAGCGTCAACTTCCAGTCGATCGCGACACCCATGACGACGAGTGTGATGGCTGTCATATTCAGCGAATCGACGAGCGTCAAGACACCAAATCCGGCTGTCCGTTCGACGGCTTTTAGGTCGTTCGTCGCGAGTGCCATCAAATCACCCGTCCGATTCTTTTGATAGAATGTCGGCGTCAGTTTTAACAAGTGTGTAAAGAAGCGGCTTCGCAGTGTCCTCTCCAGTAAAAATGCCGTTCCGAATAATTTCGCTAACCATTGATACGTCAAGATGAAGGACACGATGGAAATGACCGTTAATCCACCGACATACTGTAAGAGTGTCGTTCGATCCATCGAACCTGAGCGTAAACCGTCGATGACCTTACCGATCAGCCACGGCGGCGTCAAATCGATGAATCCTGTGATGATCAACAAGACGACGGCTACGAGGTAAGATGATTTGTGTTCTTTTAGAAACCAACTCAATTGCCGAAATAAACGCATGAGGGTCCCCCCTTTACTGTGAAATGAAGTGTTTTTTCCGAGCACGCAAAAAGGCATACGGATTTCCGGATGCAGTCCGAGAATCCGTATGCCTTGAAATCGACATACTGCTTTCTTGTTCGTCTGCGCGCTCGGGAGACGAATCCCCTTGCTCGCACATGAAATGAATTACTTATACGTGCTCAAGAGTCTCCGTCGTATTCAGCTGTTGGATGTGTGTGAAACCAATTGGCTTTTTCATAGGACGGTTCCTCCTTTTCTTAGTCTGTGCGTAGAATAACACAATTGTCGGATAATTGTCAATTTTTTGTCTTGCATTCGTCATTCCGCTTCCTCTTCTTTAACTTGCTCCAGGACTTGAGCCGCTAAACCATACGGAAATCCCTTTCGGACGAGTGCTTGTTTTACCTTTTGTTCGCGTTCAAACGGTTCGAGTTGCCGGTACTTTGGATAATACTTGCGTGCTTGATAGAGTGCTGCTTGCTCTTCTTCGTCACCTTCTTCAGCTAAAAATACCTCTTCGATGCCCGCCTTGATTAAATCGGACGAAAACCCGCGTTGCATCAACGTCATCTGTAGCTTTTGCGTCAATTCGCGTACGGAACGTCGTTGCAATTCCTTTTGCTTTTGTCGCAAAAACTTAAGTATTTTTTCGTATGCTTCTTCATCCGTAAACGTCATGATTGCTTCATCGATTGCTGTCTTCGGTATCTTCAAACCCTCTAGATCGCGGCGAATCTTTCCAGGTCCTTGTGGTGTCGTTGCTTTTTTTGTCGCCGTATACGCAAGTGCGAACTGTTGATCATCGAGATAGCGTTGCTCGGTCAATCGCTCGATCGCATGTTTGATCGCATGTTCTGGCGTCTCTTTTTCCGTCAGATACGTGACGACCTCACTCGTTGCCCGCATCCGGTACGATAAGTGATTCAATGAGAGACGATATGCTTTTTGTTGTTCCTCAGCCGTCAGTACTTCCTTGACGAAGTCGTCATCAAGTTCCTTATCGCGTTGCAGATTGTATTTGATTAAGATATCGACATCTACGGCAAAGGCATATTCTTCTTTGCCATCACGTTCGACATAGATATTGAATCGTTCGCTGTTCTTTTTCTGGGTCGAGATCCGTTTGATCTTCATGTCGTTCCCTCCTCTAACCTGATTCGATAGTTCTACGATAGCATGAACAGGCAGGTCTATGTTTGACTGAAAGTAAGGAACGGGAACAAATGGTAAGAACCTTATTTTGATGGATTTCAGGGAGGATGGATTACATGAAGATTGCAATCACAGGTGGAACTGGAATGATTGGTCAAGCCTTGACGAAGCGTTTATTAGAACAAGGGCATCATATTTTTATCTTAACGCGTCATCCGAAAGCGAATGATGCGCATGTCACATATATCAAGTGGATGACAGAAGATGCAAAACCGGAACAACACCTCGACGGAGTCGATGCCTTCATTCATCTCGCCGGCGCTTCGATCAATGACGGGCGCTGGACGGATGAGCGCAAACGGGTCATTCTCGACAGTCGTGTCAGTACGACGAAGGAACTCGTCCGAATCGTCGAAGCACTCGATCAAAAACCAAACGTCGTCTTATCGGCTTCGGCAGTCGGGATTTACGGACAAGATCGGCATCAGACGTTCTCAGAAGACCAACCACTCCCACCGACCGCTGACTTCTTGAGCCACGTCTGTGTCGCCTGGGAAGATCTTGCCCGTCCGATTGCCGACGCCGGCATCCGGCTCGTTCATCCACGGATTGGTGTCGTTCTGACAAAAGAAGGTGGCGCCTATCCATTAATGCGTCTGCCGTATGTCTTGTTCGGCGGTGGTACGATGGGAGATGGAAAGCAGTGGGTTTCCTGGGTTCATATCGATGATTTAGTCGATTTGTTCGTATTTGCTCTTGAGACACCGACAGTCGAAGGACCACTGAACATCACTGCGCCTCACCCGGAGACGATGCGCCGCTTCGGACAGACGATCGGGAAAGTCTTGCACCGCCCGCACTGGCTCCCTGCCCCGCGCTTCGCGTTAGAACTCGCACTTGGGGAAAAGAGCGTCATCGTACTTGAAGGTGCGCGTGTCGTTCCGAAAAAAGCGCTCGAAAACGGATACAAGTTTCGGTATGCTGAACTAAAGGATGCGTTACGAGCACTCGAGCATTCAAACTAGTACAGGGGTGGACGATACTTGGATATCTTAATTCGAAATGCACATATCTATCCGATCACTGCGGATAGCTTTTACGGAGACCTCCGGATTCGCGATGGGAAAATCATCGAAATTGGGGAACTACTGGACCATTTGGAAGGTGACCGAGTCATCGAGGCCGAAGGACATTTTCTCTTACCTGGTTTTATCGATGCCCACACGCATCTCGGATTATATGACGAAGGAACGGGAACCGTCGGAAACGATGCGAATGAGACGATTTTTGCGATGACGCCTCATCTTCGTGCCATTGATGGCGTCTATCCGCTTGATGAAGGCTTTAAAGAAGCTGTTCAGCACGGGATCACAACCGTTCAAGTCATGCCTGGCAGCATGAACATCATCGGTGGCGTCACGAGTGTCATCAAGACACACGGACGGTTCATCGACGATATGATCCTTCGGAAATATGCCGGTCTGAAAGTAGCGCTTGGTGAAAATCCGAAGCGTGTCCACAGTGCCGGTCGTGCCGGTGAACTGACACGGATGGGCATCATGGGGATGCTGCGCGAAGCCTTTCTTGAAGTACGGACGCAGCCGGTTTCTGAAACCTTCGCCCATCAGATGATCAAACGTGTCCTCGATCATAAGATGCCGCTTCGTGTACATGCCCATCGAGCAGATGATATCCTGTCCGCCATTCGTTTCGCGGAAGAGTTCGACCTTGATTTACGCATCGAACATTGCACGGAAGGTCATCTCGTCGCAAAAGAGATGGAACAATTACCGATCGAAAAAGTGACGGTCGGTCCAACCTTCACCCGAAAGTCTAAAATCGAACTGAAGAATAAGACATGGGAAACGTACCGGATTCTTCACGAACATGGTCTTGAAATCTCGATCACGACAGACCATCCCTACACCCCTGTCCAGTACCTGAACCTCTGTGCCGGTCTTGCTGCACGGGAGGGTCTACCGGTCGATATCGCCTTACGTGCGATTACCATTCACCCAGCCCGTTCGCTCGGTGTCGATGATCGTGTCGGATCGATTGAGATTGGAAAAGATGCCGACCTCGTCCTTTGGAGCCACTTCCCACTTGATTATTTAGCGAAGCCGCTTATGACGATGATCGACGGAAAAATCATTTTTGAACACGCTCAACTGAACTTGACTTAATCCGCCCCCCGCCAGGTGTTTTTTGCACCTTTCGGGGGTTTCGAACGCTTACAGAAAACATCTTGTTTTTGTATCTTTTTTCACAAAAATTATTTTCTTGCAATTTTAAAAAAAGAAGGTAATATTATCTTATCCGACAACTGAAGAAGGCATACCATGCGCGGTTCAAACGAGTCAGACAGGTAGCTTTCGACAATCATTCTTGCGGTCCTAAAAGGAGGAATGGAAGTATGCTCAAGCAACGGGAGCTGAGCGACTGCGCTGATTTGTTCGAACTGATGCAGCATCAAGACGTATATCCGTACGTCCGCCAAAAAACACGGTACTTTGATGAATTTCTGTTTACTACAAAGCAGGCAATCGAAGAGGAAGAACGTGGTGAAATCGTATCACGTACCATCCTAGATGAATTTGATCAACCGATTGGTACGATCAGTTTACTCGATATCGAAGGACACTATGGGTTTCTCGGTACATGGTTAGGTAAACCGTATCATGGTAAAGGATACAACCATTTAGCGAAAGAAGCCTTTTTCTCTGAGCTGTTCTTCGAGCTTGGATATGAAAGTGTCTTCATGAAAATTCGTAAAAGCAACATCCGCTCACAAAAAGCAGCTGAAAAATTGCCGTATGCATTCTGCGCCAACGAGTTACGACCAGCGCTACTCGAGCAACTGAATGCCGGCGAAACACAATTTACGCTGTATGAAGTTTCTAAATCCAGTTTCCAGATGTATATCCATGGACGGGCACTCGAAACACTATACGATCATCAACAACTCGAAGCATGAGAGCCTTGCCTCTCGTGCTTTTTTGCGTCCACATATGCGTTTCTAAAGTTCGAAATGGTATGATAAAAGAAAAAACTCATCTTAAAGAAAAAACTCATCTTTATGGAAGATTTTTTCTTCTGCAAGAAATGGAGCGAAGACTAATGCCAGAATCCTTTAACATTCTCGTAGTAGACGACGAAGCACAAATGCGTGACCTTCTCGTCTCGAATCTCGAAAAAGAACACTATTCGACGATGACGGCTTCTAATGGACAAGAAGCCCTCCAACTGATTCAACAAAATACATTCCACCTCGTTCTCCTTGATGTCATGATGCCGGAAATGGATGGTTTGACGGCGTGTATGCGCATCCGTGAATTTTCAAACGTTCCCATCATCATGCTGACGGCACGGTCGGATGAGCTCGATCGGATCCACGGACTGAAAATCGGTGCTGATGACTATATTACGAAACCATTCAGTCCACGCGAGCTGCTTGCCCGGATTGAAGCGACACTTCGTCGTTCCCATCGGTTTACGGTCGATCAATCCGCCACCTTAACGCTTGGCATGCTCGAACTTGATACCGAAAGTCGGAGTGTCCACGTCAACGGCAAACCGGTCAGTCTGACGCGCAAGGAATTTGATTTGCTGCACCTGTTCGCCCAAAACAATGATAAAGTCTTTTCCCGCGAACAGTTGCTCGATCAAATCTGGGGGGCGGACTACATTGGAAACTTACGGACTGTCGATACACATATCAAAACCCTTCGTTTAAAGCTTGGTGAAGCGGGCGGCTCGATTCAAACCGTCTGGGGCATCGGTTATAAATTCGAGGAAGTATGATTAAGCGTTATACGATCCGGCGCCGGATCTGGATCACGATTTGGTTCACGAGCGTTTTTTCTGCCATTTTGTTCGTCCTGCTGACGTTTTATCTCTACGACCGGTTCTATCTTCAGACGCAAGAAGATATCTTATTGAACCGAGGAGAAAAACTGATTAACATCTATGAATCCGAAGGGTTATCCGGTGCTTTTTACGACGGAATGACCTATACGAATGAATTGACGGAATCGAAAGTTTTCTTCATTGATTTTCTGAAGAAAAACCCGGCCGGACTCCGCTTTTTGACGAATGCGGATATCGAACAGCTCCGGAACGGAGAAACCGTCGTATCAAGCCGGACCCATCCGATTGAAGGAACAGACATTTTGATGACCGGATTTCCGATCATTGAAAATAACAGGCTCGTCGGTACGTTGATCCTGTATCTGGAACTTGGTCAAATCAGTGAACCGTTCCGCCCGCTCCGCCTGATGATCTTCTTCATGATCGGACTGATCGTCTTGAATCTTGTCATCTTCGGACGACAAATCATCGATACGATCATTCGTCCGTTGATCGACATGAAGCGCGCCTCGACGGTTTACGCACAAGGTGATTTTGATTACCGGATTCCAATTCAATCGGATGATGAGATTGGTGAACTCGCAGAAACACTGAATAAAATGGCGGAATCGCTCGGTGAGGTCGATGAGCAGCGTAAAGAGTTCCTCGCGAACGTCAGTCATGAATTGCGGACACCTCTCTCCTATATCCGTGGCTACACAGAGATGATGCAGGATGATTCGCTCGAGGAAGAAAAGCGTGCGCAGTATTACCAAATCATTGAGCGGGAAACAGAGCGTCTGCAACGTCTCGTTAATGATCTGCTCGATCTCGCTCAACTCGAACGCGATTCCTATCCGATGTCGAAACAACCACTTGTCTTCAGTCAAGTACTTGAAGATGTCATTTACCGGATGGAACCGATCGCCCAGTCAAAAGGAGTCACGTTCGTGATGAATCTCGATCCGGATCAAATCGTCTTAGGCGATACAGACCGCCTTGAGCAAGTTTTCGGCAATTTACTCGATAACGCTTTACGGTACACACCGCCCGGCAAACAGATCTTCTTATCGACTGAAACGATCGGCGATCGGACGCATTGTCTTATCCGGGACGAAGGAGAAGGCATTCCGGAAGAACATCTCGATCGACTGACGAAACGTTTTTATCGAGTCGATAAATCACGGACGCGGAAAGATGGCGGAACCGGTCTTGGTCTTGCGATCACAAAACACATCATCGATCGTCATGATGGGACGATCCGGTTCGACTCCGTTCTTGGAGAAGGAACGACCGTCCACATCGAATTACCGCTTCTTCCGGATGAAGAGGATGGTTTCGAATGATGGAACAGCATGTCATCCAAACCTTTGAACTCTTCGGACCGTTCGCTCCATTCATTAGTGTCTTGGTCGGTGTCGTCGTCAGTGTGCTTGGTGTCCTACCAAGTACGTTCGTCACCGCTGCGAATCTCGTCTATTTCGGTCTATGGATGGGCACACTACTTTCGTTCATCGGTGAAGTCCTCGGTGCAGGTTGTGCGTTTCTACTTTATCGGAGAGGCCTACGATACGCTCTTCGTCGCCCGCTTCCGGTCCGTTTCGTCCGTCTACAGCAGAAGTTACAGGCGCAAAAAGGACGCAAAGCTTTTCTGACGATTCTCTTGCTGCGGCTGTTACCGTTCGTACCATCTGGGATCGTCAATATCGTTAGTGCGGCTAGTGGTGTTTCCGTCTTGCTTTTCCTGACGGCAAGTACGCTCGGAAAAATTCCGGCTATGTTACTCGAAGTACTCGCCGTCCATCAATTCATGCAATCCTCGACGATGATGCAATGGTCGATTGCAGGCATCGCACTCATTGGTTATCTGATCTACCGGATATATCAAAAACGAACATCATCGATTTAAATTACAGGCTGTCCGAAAGGAAGTATCGTTCATGGAGTTAAGACGTTTTGGAACATCTGATCTACTTGTTTCCCCGCTTGGTTTTGGAGCCGGTCACATCGGCTCTGAACAGATGACGAATCGCGAAGCCATCTATTTACTGGAACAAGCACGGGATCTCGGAATTAATCTAATCGATACAGCACGTGGCTATGGTTTATCGGAGCAACGTGTCGGACAATTCCTAAAGCATCGTCGTCACGACGTCATCCTGTCGACAAAAGTCGGCTATGATGTTCCGGGTGCACAGGACTGGACGTTTGAAGCGGTCCGTGGTGGTATCGATCAAGCCTTACAGACGATGCAAACGGATTATCTCGACATCGTACACTTACATTCTTGCAGTCAAGAAATCCTCGCCCAAGGAGATGTCATCGACGCGCTTGAACAAGCAAAACAAGCAGGGAAAGTTCGCGTCATCGCTTATTCCGGTGACCGGGAAGACTTGATATATGCTATCGAAACGAATCGCTTCGACAGTTTCCAAACATCGTTCAATCTGTTTGATCAACGTGTCGATGAAGTCCTGCCCACCCTTCTAGATCACGGTGTCATCGCCAAGCGTCCGATCGGCAACGCCCCGTGGCGCTTCACGGAGCGTCCGGTCGGACAGTATGTCGAACCTTACTGGGAACGTGCGCAACAACTCGCTTATCCACTCGAGGAATCGAGCTGGCTCGAGACCGCGCTTCGTTTTACAGTTTTCGAACCAGGGATCACGACAGCTATCATTGGTACTTCCCGACCAGAACACCTCGCGTTGAATCAGCAACTGATTGAACGGGGTCCACTCCCGACTGACCGTGTCGCTCAGTTGAAGGAACGTTTTACCGAATGTGACACCACGTTCGATTATGTTTCGCAAACGTAAGTGAGCAGTCACAGAAAAAAAGCCCGTATGTTCACTCGTTCAAGGAGTGCATACGGGCTTGTTACTTAGAACTTTTTCTTTTTCTTCTTTTCGAGCACGACAATCGCTTCGACGTGCGCTGTTTGTGGGAACATATCGTACGGTTGAATGTACGAGACCTTATATCCCGCTTTCATCAAATGATCGCAATCACGCGCAAGCGTCTGCGGGTTACACGAGACATAGATGATTTTTTTCGCCTTAGATGAAATCATGGCGTTCAATAACTGCGTATCGCAACCTGAACGGGGTGGGTCGACGATGAATACGTCCGGAATCCAGCCTTCCTTGACCCAGCGCGGAATCCATGCTTCTGCCTTACCGACAACATAATGGGCATGGTCAAAGCCGTATTGCTTCATGTGCGCATTGGCATCTTCAACTGCTTCTTCAATGATTTCCATACCGCGGACTTCTTTCGCACCCTTAGCAATCCAGAGTCCGATCGAACCGACACCTGCGTATGCATCAACGACACGTTCTTCGCCTGTCAAAGCAGCGGCACGTGCGATCTCCTCATACATCCGTTCTGCTTGTTCCGGATTCAATTGGAAGAAAGCACGCGGTGATAATTGATACGTGAACTCACCCATCTCTTCTTCGATCCGTTCGACACCACGCAACACTTCCGTCTCTTCTCCGAAGACACGTGACGTTAACTTGTCATTGATGTTCAGTGCGACCGAGACGACACCTGGAATATCCATGATATCTCGGGACAGCCCTTCTAGATCACGGAAGCCATCTTTAAAGGCAACGAGCACGACTTGAATTTCGCCTGTTTTGATTCCTGTCCGAACGACGATATGGCGCATGACACCATCTTGTTTTGCCGCATGATAAACCGGTACCTTATAATCGTTGAGTAATTTTGTGACAGCTTGGTTGACGCGAAGCGTATCTTTGTTTTGAACGACACAATCATCGATTGCGACAAGGCGGTTTGAATTCGCCGAATAGAGACCGCTGACGATTTCATTGCCTTGTTTCCCGACAACGAATTGTGACTTGTTGCGGTATTCCCATTCTTTCGAACCGATCGTCGGACGGATATCGGCTTTCTCGACATTTAATTTCGTTGATTTCAAGAAGGCGTTGCGAAGCATCTCTTCCTTATAACGCAATTGCCCATCGTAACTCATATGTTGTAATTGACAGCCGCCACAGACACTATAGACCGGGCAAAGCGGTGTCACACGGTCCGGAGAACGATCGTCACGCTTCAAGATTTTCGCATTCGCATAGTTCGCATGAATTTCCGTGATTTCGATCTGTGCTGTTTCCCCGACGAGTAGTCCTGGAATGAAGACGATTTGTCGCTCGAGCGTCGCAATTCCTTCACCGTTGATTCCCATCCGTAGACACGTGACCGAACGGACCTCACCTGTTTTTAATTTGATTTTTGTTGCCATCGATTTCATCCTTTCCGTTTGTGCAAATGAAAAAGCGGTCTCAATCCACCGCTTTTTTCGTTTCTTCTTGTTCTTTCATATCCTTCGCATATCGAACGACCTTCGCCTTGAGTTGATCCAGTGATACGATCAGTCGTTCCAAATCTTCGATATCTGATGATTCATCCAGTGAATCGATTGTATGACAGAGAAGCTGCATTCTTGATTTTAGCACATTCATTTGACCAAGTTTATCAGTTCTTGCTTTTCCCATTATTCAGACTTCCTTTCTTCCGCTGGATTCCGACGTTATTTTAGCATACGATACGAGGTGGAGCACTAAAAAGGAGGAGTATCTATGCCACATCCATCACCTATCACGATCGCAAACGATCCGTGGGAAGCGTATCGTGACATTGAACAATACGGCACCGTCCGTTTGACGAACATCGAAGTCACGACGACGAAACTGTGTAACATGCGCTGTGAACATTGCGCCGTCGGTTACATGTTATCCAGTAGTGAGTCACCCGAAATCCCAGTCGAGCTACTCATTCAACGCCTGGATGAAATCGAACATCTGCGCGCCTTCTCGATTACCGGCGGCGAACCGATGCTTTCGATGAAATCCGTCAAGGAGTACGTAGTCCCTTTACTTAAGTATGCCCACGAACGTGGTGCTAAAACCCAAATCAACTCAAATTTAACACTTCCGTTATCGCGCTATGAATTGATCATTCCTTATCTAGATGTCTTGCACATCTCACATAACTGGGGAACAGCTGATGACTTCATCGACGGCGGTTTTGCGATGATGGAACGAAAACCGTCACGCGAAGCACGGACGAGACTGTTTGAGACGATGAAAGAGAATGCCCGTATCCTGAATGCTCGGGGTGTCATCGTATCTGCTGAGACGATGATCAATAAACGGACATTGCCACATCTCGAAGCCATTCATAAAGAAATCGTCGATATGGGCTGTGTCCGTCACGAGGTGCATCCAATGTACCCCGCTGACTTTGCGTCGATGATCGAAGCCGCTAGCTTGCCTAAAATCCGTGACGGGATTCATCGTTTACTTGACGTCCGGGATCCGAACGTCTGGATGTTGTTCGGCACCCTTCCCTTCTATGCTTGTTCGATGGAAGAGGCGGATTTAGAACTGCATCGTCGCTTGCGTCAGGAGAAAAACGTCTCGGTCCGAAATGACCCGGACGGTCGTTCCCGTCTTAACGTCAACATTTTTGACGGTGAGATCATCGTAACGGATTTCGGGGACGAACTCGCTTCGCTCGGCACGATTCACGAAACATCCTTCAATGATGCGTATGCCGAGTGGCAAGAAACCGAACTGAATAAAAGTCTGTCGTGTCACTGCCCTGCAGTGCAATGCCTCGGACCGAACGCCCTTGTCAAGAACGCATATTACCCTGAGATTGACTTCACAAAACAGTCGAGTCGGCTTTAAAACTAAAAAAGAGGTTTTGAACAATGCCATCCCGGGAAAAACGACACAAAGTAGACACAATTTGTTTTCTAAAAGGGGTGACCGGGATGGAATGGCTCGTAGGTATTGTCGCAATCATCGGCACGTTCAGTATGGTCCTGTTCGTCATGATGGTTGGTATTCGTACTTCACACAGTATTGAGCATGATGAAGTGTTTGATCAGACGGACTGGGACGAACATCTTTTGCACATGCCTCGTCCGACGCGGTTTGAACAAGAAAATAAATGAAGCACGCCTCGGTTTTCCTTTTCGAAGACCGGGGCGTGTTATGCTAAAAGAAAAAAGAAAGGTCGTCGTTGCTTGTGTCACGTCGTTTTGCTCTCATTTTATCGATCGTCTTCATTTCCGGATTCACACAAGGTCTGTTGATTCCATTGCTGTCCATCTTGCTTGAACGGCAAGGAACACCCGCTTTCATCAACGGTCTCAGCGCCGCTGTTCTTTATATCGGTGTCATCGTCGCCGCTCCCTTAATGGAAGGTCCACTGCGACGACGCGGTTATATCCCTGTCATCTCGTTCGGTCTTGCGCTAGTCGCAGTAGCCGTCTTCCTGTTTCCGTTACTCCCAAGCATACTCGCCTGGATGATACTCCGTTTCCTCGTCGGATTCGGTGATCAGACGTTGCATTATGGATCGCAAGTTTGGGTCACGTCCATTACACCGAACGAACGATTGGGAAGAACGATGTCATTGTACGGTATGGCATTTGGTCTTGGTTTTGCCCTAGGACCTCTTGCTGCACCACTCGTTGATGTCATTGACTGGTTGCCTTTTGTCTTAACCGGGACATTGACGGTCATCGTCCTGATTTTATTATTCCGTATGCCGAACGAAAAACCGTCGTCCGTCATGCCGGAGGAATTACAAAGCGCCGCCTCACGTTACCGACTCGTCTTATCGACTGCATGGTTTACGTTACTTCCCGGCTTTACATACGGTTTTCTCGAAGCCACACTGAATGCCAGTTTTCCCGTTTTTGCGACGCGTAACGGATATGGGTTATCAGAAACAAGTACTTTGATCACGACGTTTGTCGTTAGCTCATTGATCATGCAGTTACCACTCGGACGGCTCGCAGATCACTTCGGAAAACGTCGGACGTTAGTGACGGTACTCTCGATTGGATCCGTTGCTTTTTTCATTGCCTGCTTCGCTTTTGAACGTTACGGCTGGCTGTTCGCGATCTTTGCAATCAGCGGGATGGCACTTGGCTCGACGTACTCGCTCGGTGTCGCCTATATGACGGAACAGTTACCGCGACACCTTCTTCCGACGGGCAACTTGCTTGCAGGGATTGCCTTTAGTCTTGGTTCGATCCTCGGACCGATTGCCGGCAGCTTGTTCGTTCTGCTCCCAGCTATGCTTTATTTCAGTCTATTCGTTCTGGTCCTAGCGACACTTGCATTTCTCTTACGATACGCAAAACGTCACGAATCATCCCGGATCTAAAACAAAGAGGCTGACTCAAAAAAGAATGACACGCCTTTTCACGCCCTTTCCTCAGGCGAGACACAAGCCAGTTTTCCTGCTTCATTTCAGCAGGAAAGCGGGTCTTGTTTGTCTCTGACAGCGCAAATGCGCTTTTCCTGTAGGAGTTGCGTGAAACGCGTCATTCTTTTTGTTACGAAATAAGGGTGGCAGATCATCATTCTGCCACCCTTACCTGTGTGGAAACTGACTTTTGAGTCAGCCCATTTGTTTTATTTCACGATTCCTTCTTGCCGAAAACTCCGCCAGAGCTTATCGTCGATCGCATACGGCTGTTCCTTTGCACGCTTCAGCTCTTCTGTCTCGAGCAAAACGACGACCTCTCGACCGTTGATTGACCACACTGAATCGTACCCTCTCTCCGCCTCGATGATTTCCACATCAACATCTCCATGGGTTTCCTTCAACTGCTGACTGACGCACGTCACGACGAACCGGGCAAACTCATCACGTGGACGACGAGTGGCAATGATCTTTCGAACGATCTCATTCCGTTCCATCCGTTTTCATCTCCTTCCGTTTGATAGTCGCACTAGCCTTTCAGGCAAGGCCGAATCGGTCTTCACTTGACCGTACAGAAAAAAGCCGAACAGGTCGGCTTGAGCAACGAACGATTGGGAGTTACTTTGATTGAAACTATTTTTGCACGATTCTGAATCTTCGTCAACCTCGCTTTTGAAACCAGACAGGTAAGTATGTCGACACTAAAATCCCGCTGACGACAAAAAGTAAACCGAATAATGCCTGCGGTGGAATTGCTTCTCCAAGAATCAGTGCGGATAAGCTGACCCCATAGATCGGTACGAAGAACATGAACAGTGATACCTTACTGACCGGGTTATATTTCATCAGTAAGTTCCAGAGCGTAAATCCAGTCGCTGATAAAAAGGCGAGATATACGAGCATCCAAGCACTTGTCGTTGAGAACGTAAACGGTGCAATGTGACCATCGAGTATGACGCCCGCAATGAAGAGACCGATGGATCCAATGACCATTGCCCATCCTGTCATCGGCGCAACCGGATAACGCGCTGAGTATTCCTTTGCGATCAAATTACCGAATGCTCCGGAAATCATTGCTGCAATCAACAAACCTTCTCCAAGACCAAACGAGACACCTTGTCCACCTTGCGGCCAGTTCGCCAAGATGACACCCGTGAACCCTAAGAATAAGGCGAGTCCCTTGAATCGGTTCAGTCGGTCATCTTCATACCGGAAATGAGCCAACAGCATCTGGAAAAACGACGTTGATCCGGCAATGATTGATCCTTGTACGCCGGTTGATAAAGATAAACCGATATAAAAGAAGACATACTGCAAAAACGTCAAAAAGAAGCCGAGTCGGCTATAGGCATAGGTCCGCTCCTTCAGTGTAATCGTCTGCTTGAAGACAAAGACACTGACTAGAAGTAACAATACACCTGCTAAAAAGAAACGATAGCTCGCAAATAGTAGTTGTTCTCCGTATTCGGAAGATGTGATCTGCAGTAATTCATAACTTTTCTTAATGAAGGGAAACGCACTTCCCCACAAAAAAGTCGTCAGTAACGCAAAGACGACGAGCCCTATCCGATGGGTTAAAATTTTTTGCATCTTTCTGGTTCCTTTCCTGTTCCTTTTCACTGAAGCATGGTATAGTAATTCTACAGATAATAATAATTATAATCTAGAGACAATGAAACTCATTATCAATCAGTTAAATTCATTGATATATCACATTCTCATTCTCTTTCTATAATGATTTCATTTCTCATTTACATTTTGAAAGGAGTTTTAATATGACGACTTCCACTACTACCGATGTTCAACAGCGTTCCGTATTCCGTCATGCTTGGGATGAGCATCACGAATTGATTCTAGCATTGTTTAGCGGAATATTGATTTTAGTTGCTTATGGACTTGAAAAATTCAATGCAACGTCTGCTATATATGTCACATTGTACTTATCTGCCTACGTGATCGGAGGATATGCAAAAGCGAAGGAAGGCTTGACGGAGACGTATCAAGAAAAGACGTTGAATGTTGAACTGCTGATGATTTTAGCAGCGATTGGTGCTGCTGCGATCGGCTACTGGATGGAAGGTGCGATCCTCATCTTCATCTTCGCGTTATCCGGTGCCCTTGAAACGTATACGATGAATAAAAACGAGCGCGCCCTCCAAAGTTTGATGTCTTTACAGCCAGAGGAAGCGACACGTCTGAACGCAAACGGACAACTTGAAGTCGTTGGCATTGAACAATTAGCAATCGGCAACCTCGTCTATGTCCGTCCCGGTGAACGGATTCCGGTCGATGGTGTCATCGTTCGTGGTCAAGCAGCGATCGAAGAAGCATCGATTACCGGCGAATCGATTCCTGTTGAAAAGCAGACCGGCGATACCGTCTATAATTCGACCGTCAACATGAATGGTGTCTTGACGATTGAAATGACGAAAGCTGCTGACGAATCATTGTTCCAAAAGATCATTCACATGGTCCAAAATGCACAAAGCGAGCAGTCTCCATCTGCTCAATTCATCGAACGCTTTGAAAGCCGCTATGTCAAAATCGTATTGCTTGTCGTCGCACTGATGATGGTCCTGCCGCATTACGTCGTCGGCTGGACGTTCGAGACAAGTATTTATCGCGCGATGATTCTACTTGTCGTCGCTTCTCCGTGTGCCCTTGTCGCGTCGATTACACCTGCCGCTTTGTCTGCGATTGCCGCATCTGCGAAAAATGGTGTTCTCTTCAAAGGTGGTGCACACATCGAAACGCTCGGTCAGGTCAATACGATCGTCTTCGATAAAACGGGTACTTTGACGACAGGGAAGCCGGTCGTCACAGAAAGTCGTTACGCAGAAGGCTTGGATGTTCCAGCTGTTCAACAAGCCGTCGCTTCGATTGAAGCACAGTCGAATCACCCGCTCGCCCAAGCGATCGTCGACCACTTAAAAGCAGATGTTCGTGAGCCGTCAACCTTTAAAGATGTAACAGGATACGGAATTGAGGCAACCGTCGATGGTGTCACGTATCGCATCGGTAAACGGGCATTTCACGATGGTTTAGACGATCCATTCGTCGCGATGGAACAATCACTGAAAGAACAAGGTCATACGATCGTTTACGTTAGTAATGGATCGCAAATCGTAGCACTTTATGCGCTACGTGACACGATTCGTCCGGAAGCGAAAACAGCGATTGCCGCCTTAAACGAACTCGGCATCGCAACGATCATGTTGACAGGTGATAACCCTGTCACAGCAGCCGCTATTTCACGGGAAGCAGGATTAACGGATTTCGTTGCTGAGTGCCTACCGGAAGATAAGGTCCGCTATATCAAGCAATACCAAACAGAAGGTCGGACCGTTGCGATGGTCGGTGACGGCATCAATGATGCCCCTGCCCTTGCACTGGCACATGTCGGAATCGCTATGGGTGAAGGAACGGATGCTGCGCTTGAGACCGCTGACGTCGTCTTGATGAAAAACGATTTAGGTCGCCTTGCCTATGCCGTGCATAAAGCCCGGAAGATGAACCGGATCGTCAAACAAAACATCACACTTGCGATCGGTGTCATTCTTCTATTGATCGCATCGAACTTGTCACAGTTCCTGATCATGCCGTTCGCTGTCGTCGGACACGAAGGGTCAACGATTCTAGTCATCTTGAATGGCTTACGTCTTCTGCAACAGGATGCGTTACCAAGTCTTCCACCACGTCCTTCTGAAAAACAATTAGCTGCTTAATCATCAAAAAACGTCTGACTGCCACGTGGCAATCAGACGTTTTTCGTATCTTCATCCGAACGTATTCGTCGGAATCGCATCGAGTTCGGCTTGTTCTTTCAAGCGTTTCTCTTCCATCTTCTTCGGATCCGCTTTTTTCATGAACCGTTCCCATGATGCGTTCAATTCAGAACCAAGTAGGATGATCAATCCTGTGAAATAAAGCCATAATAATAAGATGACGACACTACCGAGCGAACCGTACGTTTGATTGTAATTGGAGAAGTTCGAGACGTAGAAACCAAATCCAACCGATAACAATTGCCAGACGATGACACCAAAAACAGCACCCGGAATCGCTTGTTTAAACGTAATCGGACGTTTTGGTGCGACGCGATAAAAAATCGAAAGAATGCCGATCAACAGAATCGTCGATACGGCGTACCGTAACACCGTCAGTAACACTTTTTGCCCCATATCGATCGGGAGGACGAAATTCGCAAGGTAAGTAATAATCGGACCACCGAGAACGTTCAAGACGATCAGCAGCAACATCCCGATTCCGAGCACGATCGTAAGCAATAAGGCAATCCCGCGGGCTGCGACAAAACCACGGGGCGAGAAGTCACCGTACGCATGATTTGCCGTCGTGATTAAACGATCGACGCCTTTTGAAGCGGACCAAATCGCAAGAATCGCACCAATTGATAATAATCCACCCTGGGGCTCTTTGATGGCTTGGAAAATCGTATCCGTGAATGTGTTGACAGCTCCGCCTGGCGCTAAGTCTCGAATTTGCGCCTCGAGCGTCTGGCGATCGATATCAAAAAAGGATAAGACAGAAATAACGAAAATGATACCTGGGAAAATCGATAGAAACCAGTAATAGGCAAGTGTTCCTGCATAGTCCGTGATGTTGTGATCGGACATTCGCTGCTTCAAGTTCAGAGCGAGCCCTTTTGGATCGCGTGAATGCGCCATCATCATCTCTCCTTCATGAAAAAGAGGCAGTCGAAGACCACCTCATTGTTTTAGTATACTTTTCCCTTTTTGTTTCAACTAAAACCTCAATCGTTCTCAGAAAGGATCAATTCGTAGAACAGGTCTGTCATTTCTGCCAGTTGCTTAGCAAGTGATGGTGGACGAACCGGCAATGCAGGAAGCTCGGATCGCTTGACCCAAACCGGTGTATACCCGGATCCCGCCTCTTCGAACTCCTCACCTGTCCCCGTTCCAAAACGACCACCCGTTATTTTCGCCCAAAAATAAGGGTTATCGAATCCGTTAAAACGGACGATAGCGGCAATACCGGTCAACTCCACGTCGACACCTAATTCTTCATGCGCTTCACGAATCGCTGTCTCTTCTAGCGATTCTCCGTCATCTTTCCCACCGCCCGGAAAGACATAATAGGTCTCGTTCGGTTTATCGCGACGAATCAACGCAATTTCATCCTGTTCGTTTCGTAAAATGATCGCACTTCGTTGAATCGGCATGACGCCACCCCCTTTTACAAATTCATTTACCGAATGGCATCGAGCATTTCTGGAACAAGACCGTTCTCGGTCGAAGCGATGACTTCTGCTGCGACCTTCATACCAAGCTTCAACGCCTCTTCTGCCGGTTTCTCGTGAGTCAATTCCGATAAGACAGCAGAGAAGAAGGAATCGCCCGCTCCTGTCGAATCAACGACTTTGACTTTTTTAGTCCCGACATGTCCAGATGCGGCTGTCCGGCGATCGACATAAACAGCACCCAGTTCACTCATCGTCACGACCGTGAACGGCGCCCCTTTTTTCGCTAGCTCATTCGCCACATGGATCGCATCTTCTACCGTGACGATCGAGAGGTCTGATAGAATCTCCGCTTCTTCTCGGCTACAGATGAATCCTGTGAACCCTTGTAATAAGTGACGATTCCGTTCAATGACGCTCAAATGACCACAAACACCAAACAACGGCAACTCCATTTTGCGGCATAAATGAATCAAGCGTTCTAACACCGTGACGGACAAGTCAAGATCGATCGCAACAGCATCGACCCCATCCAGCGCATAGACTGATTGGCGTAAAATCGCTTCTTCAAGCAACTTCGCGTCGGGTTGTTTTGAAATGGATGTCTGCAAATCACCCTCATTATCCATGACGGCTAGCCACATCCCCATTCCATGATCTTCTAGCATTTCAACATGATCCACATTCGCACCGTAAGATTTCAGTTCATCAAGAACGCCTACACCAATCTGGTCATTCGTAACCGTCGAGATAAAGCGAACTTCATTCCCGAGGACGGCTAGGTTTTGTGCTACGTTGCGTCCTGTTCCTCCATTTGAAAACGTGATATCTCCTACGTTTTTCGCATCCTTGTGCAAGGGCGCGAACGAAGTTCCTTTTATGTCGACGAATACTTTTCCGATTACCGCGATTTTATTCATTCCAGTTCCACCTCTAACCATATTTCCTGATTCCTGATCGTTCGTTTGATCCTTCAGGCACATTGCTTCAATTATAGTAAAATTTTAAATCAGTGACAACCGAAGGACGTTCGATCGGTGATTCCCGATTCGTTGGTTAAATCAAAAGCAGCAAGCGAATCGCCTGCTGCTTTAAATCATCAGATATTCGCAATCACGAGACTAATCGCAAGCAATAATCCGAAAATCGTGTTCACTTTACCGGTCTGTGCCATTCCCGGCATCAATTTTTCCGGAGGTAGGTCTTCCCAGAACAGACGCACCGCTTTGATCATCAGCGGAATACTTAACAACGCGAGCAGCGCAAACCACGAGACTTCGAATGCGAGTACCGCAACGATAAGCGACAGGACAGCGGCTACAAAAAATCCAATTAAGACGTATACAGCACGGCGATGTCCGACGAGACAGGCGATCGTTTTCCGTCCATTGACCTTATCATTATCCAAATCACGAATGTTGTTCGCAAGCAGGATCGAACCGATTAAGATGGCTACCGGTACTGAAATTGCAACGGCTTCCGTCGGGACATAACCGATTTGCAAGTACGCCGAAATCGCGATGATGATGTATCCCATGAAGAAGCCGGCGACGACCTCACCAAATGGTGTATACGCGATCGGTAGCGGACCTCCTGTGTAGATATATCCGATGAACATTGAGATAAGTCCTACGACAAGCAGCCACCAAGATGTCTCGATGCATAGGTATACACCGAGCAACGCGGAAATGCCATACAACGTAAGTGCAAAAGCAAGAATCGTACCCGGTTTGAATCCGTCACGAACGATCGATCCGCCGATGCCGACCGACTCTTCCGTATCTAAACCACGCTTGTAATCATAGTATTCATTGAATAGATTCGTTGCGATTTGAATCAGCATCGAGGCGATCAACATCGCTGCGAACAAATCCAAGCGTATGGAGTCCACGCGTGGTGCGACGACTGCTGTACCGACGACGACCGGAACAAAACTTGCAGTTAACGTATGTGGTCGTGTCATTCGCCAATAGACAGCGATTGATTTATTCATATAATAACCCCTTTCCTGTCTAAGTGTATCGGGTTTCGTTTTTTGCTGTCAATGTTCAATCCGAGACAGCTTATTCCTTCTTTTTTGTGCGTAAAAAGTTTACACTTAGATTAAGTGAAACATATCACAGTATCTACAGACTAGGGGGCAATGAGCGGTATGGCTTACGCTCAACAAGAGCTTAAACAGTGTATCGAACAGGCCGTCACTCAGGCGAATGCCTTACAACGACCTATCATCGCTTCGTATTCATGGGAAATCGAAGCAACAGACATGCGTTCCCTCGAACAGGGTATCGAGGAACGGTTTTATTTTGCAACACCTGATCGCTCGATGCGGGCCATCGGGTTTGGCATCGTACACCAACTTCAAGCATCAGGAAAAGATCGTTTTTTAAGACTTCAATCCTTATGGACGAATGTAAATCGGGATCACGTCGGTCATGATTTGTTTGCGTTCTCCGGATTTTCATTTACCGAACTTAAACAACCCGATTATCGCTGGTCATCGTTTGGCGATGCCTCGATGACGATTCCAAAATTTTTATTTTTGGATCAGGACGGACAGACACGGGTGACCATTTTCGCGCGGGTCGAGCCAACAGACCAAGTGGAGTCGATTTTAAATCAGCTCGCACTCGATTTTTCGAACGTCAATCAACCGGAGCGGTCCACTTCTTTGCAGCTCACGCGATTACGGTTGGCACGAAGCGGAAGCGAAGCGTTTGAAGCATCGTTTCATCAAGCGATGCAATACCTTGAGACTTCACTTGAAAAGATTGTTCTTGCCCGAGAAGTCGTCTACGAACTGGATCGTCCACTCGATGCAGCAGCTGTCGTTGCGGAACTCGAGGAGACCCAACCGGGTAGCTATGTCTTCTGTTTTCAACCGAATGCCGAGGAGGCGTTTATCGGCGCAACACCTGAGCGGATCGTATTCAAGCAAGGCAATCGTTTAGATACGGCAGCAGTAGCCGGTTCTGCACCTCGTCATCAGGTCGAGGAAATGGATGAAGCGCTCGGACAGTCGCTCTTACAAGATCAAAAAAATCGGATGGAACACGCCATCGTCGCGGATTCGATTGAACGGACCTTACGTTCGTTTTCAGAGCGACTGGACTGTCCGGATGCCCCGATTCTTTTGAAAAATCGTCACATCCAGCACCTGTATACGCCGATTACGGCGCAGTTAAAGACGGACGTGACACTATTACAACTCATCGAAAAACTTCACCCGACCCCAGCACTTGGCGGCGAACCGAAGCAACAGGCGGTCGAAGCGATTCAGAAAATCGAAACGTTCGAACGAGGCTGGTACGGTTCCCCTGTCGGCTGGATGAATGGACAGGATGACGGGGAGTTCATCGTTGCCATCCGTTCCGGATTATTCACGGAACGTGCCGTCATCCTCTACGCTGGCTGCGGTCTTGTCGAAGGTTCTCACCTCGACAGTGAACTCGCAGAGACGGAAACTAAACTATCACCGATGTTACAAGCACTTGCTCATGTCGGATCGATTGAAAAGGATGATATTTATGTTGACTAAATGGATGCACACATTAATCGATACGCTCGTCGCGTCTGGTATCCGGGACTTCGTCATCAGTCCCGGCTCCCGCTCGACACCACTCGCTATTGCTGCTTTTCTGCATCCGTCTAGCCGTACCCACGTCCTCGTTGACGAACGGTCGGCTAGTTTTTTTGCTTTAGGTTTGACACGAACGGAGGCGACGACGCGCCCTGTCGCATTGATTTGTACGAGCGGAACGGCTGCGACGAATTACTATTCGGCCGTTACCGAAGCGAATATCTTTGAACTGCCTTTAGTCGTCCTGACCGCTGACCGCCCGCACGAGCTGCGTAGTGTCGGTGCCCCGCAAGCGATTGATCAGGTCGGATTGTACGGAAAACAGGTCCGGCATGCCTTTGACCTTCCCTTAGCGGATGAAGCGGGTCTTCCGTACGTCGCCCACGTCGCACAACGCGCTACTTTACTTGCATTGACTGAACCAGCAGGACCGGTGCATATCAATGTTCCGTTACGGGAACCGCTTGTCCCGGAACTTGATCTCTTACGGACCGGACGTGCTGTAGGCGAATTACCTGCCCCGACACCGGGCGTAAATAACGCCTTGACGGCTGCGCTTCACGAAGAGCGTCTTCTTTTTGTACTTGGACCTCAACTCACTGCGACGGACAGTCAGATTGTCATCTCATATGCGAAACAAGCCGGTATTCCGGTCTTAGCGGATCCACTGAGCCAAGGGCGGCAATCGCAGGATAAGCATGTTTTTGCCTATTACGATACGTGGCTAAAACATCCTGCGACTGCTCAACGCATCCGACCGGATCGCATCATTCGTTTCGGAGCCATGCCAACGTCAAAACCTTATCTACTCTGGTCTCGGGACATTCCGACGACGGTCGTCGGTCACCCTGGAAATTGGCGTGACCCGCAACTTCATTCGGATTTTGTGATCGGTCACGCGCGACAACTTGCGCATCAGGAGCTTATGTTGCACGATCCTGCGTATCTCGCACTGTTGCAACAGGCGGAGCAACTCGTCGCTCGTGCCTTTACGACGATTGATCAAGAAGAGATGACGGAATATAACGTCGTTCGCGCCTTGACGACGTTACAGGAAGGAAGTCTCTTCGTTTCGAACAGCATGCCGATCCGGGACGTCGACACGTTCCTGCCGACAGGAACACCCCTTCGTCTGCTCGCGAATCGCGGTGCGAACGGGATTGACGGGATTCTCTCGAGTGCGCTCGGAGCAACGTTTGATGCCAAACATCGTTACTTACTCGTCGGTGACTTGGCGTTCATTCATGATATCAACGGACTGATGACCGCACGAACGCTTCCGCTGACGATCATTCTCGTCAACAATGCAGGGGGCGGAATCTTCAGCTTTTTACCGCAACAGCAACTCGAACAAGAGGTATTCGAACCGCTCTTTGGTACACCGCAACAGCTTGACTTTTCTTCCCTCGCTTCCGGATACGGCGTGACCTATCAGGCAATCGATTCGATTGCCGCGTTACGTCAAGCACTTGCGGAAGAGACGAGCGTGACGCGGATTCTCGAAGTCAAGACGACACGAATCGAGAACGTCCAGATGCATCGTTCGATTTGGGACGTGACGAATCAAGCATTGTCTGAGGTGTTTCAATGATTTTACGAAATCATTCCTATCACCTGAAAATCGATGGTTCTGGTCCGCCACTCCTGCTGCTCCATGGGTTTACAGGGTCCCTTGCGACGTGGGACATGCTGAGTGAACAATTATCGACTCACTTCACCGTCTATCGTCTTGATTTGATGGGACATGGACAGACGTCACCCGCGTCCGGGCAACGGATGCGTTTGACGCAACAGGTCAAGGATCTCGAAACTCTCCTTGCCACCCGCTCCGAACCGTGGATCGTCCTCGGTTATTCGATGGGCGGACGAATCGCTTTAATGCTGAGCGTTATCTCCGAGCGGGTCGCTCGAACGATCGCTGTCAGTACGACACCCGGTATTGAGACGGCAACGGAACGAAAAGCACGTCGTACATCCGATCGCGTATTAGCTGCCCGCCTTGAAAAAGACGGATTAGAGGCGTTCATCGATTACTGGGAGACACTTGGTCTGTTCACACCACAAGACCAACTACCGGAAGACCAACGCAAACAACTCCGTCAGGAACGACTGAACCAAACGGTCGCAGGCTTGAGTGCTTCGCTCTGCGCACAAGGCACAGGAAGCATGCCTCCGCTTTGGGCGTGCCTTCCAAAAGAGATTGATTGGATCGTCGGGGAAAAGGATGAAAAATTCCGTCAGATTGCTTCGCGTGCAGCGTCACTCGAAAAAATTCATGTGATTTCGCACGCTTCGCATGCCCCACATATCGACCAACCGCAAAAGTTTGTTACAATGGTAAAGAATCTACTTATTCATCACTAACATATTGGGGGAATTCAAATGAAATATGCTCCGGAATGGGTATCAGCCCGCAGCTATGAAGACATCAAATATGAACAATGGAACGGAATCGCGAAAATCACGATCAACCGCCCTGAAGTTCGCAACGCGTTTCGACCACATACGGTCCACGAACTGATCGATGCATTTTCACGTGCACGTGACGACCAAAATGTCGGCGTCATCATTTTAACAGGTGAAGGCGACCTTGCATTCTGTTCTGGTGGAGACCAAAAAGTACGTGGACATGGTGGATATGTCGGTGACGACGAAATTCCACGCTTGAACGTCCTCGACCTTCAACGTCTCATTCGTGTCATCCCGAAACCAGTCATCGCTATGGTCGCAGGATATGCAATCGGCGGCGGACACGTTCTTCACCTCGTCTGTGACTTGACGATCGCTGCAGACAACGCCCGCTTCGGACAAACAGGTCCTAAAGTCGGCTCATTCGATGCTGGTTATGGTTCTGGTTACCTTGCACGCGTCGTTGGACACAAGAAAGCACGCGAAATTTGGTACCTTTGCCGTCAATATGACGCGCAACAAGCACTCGATATGGGACTCGTCAATACGGTCGTTCCACTTGCAGACCTCGAACAAGAAACGATTCAATGGTGTGCTGAAATTCTTCAACATTCACCAACTGCTCTTCGTTTCCTCAAAGCGGCGTTCAATGCCGACTCAGATGGTCTTGCAGGGATTCAGCAACTCGCAGGAGACGCTACGTTGTTGTACTACACAACAGACGAAGCAAAAGAAGGACGCGATGCGTTCAAAGAAAAACGCAATCCGGACTTCGGACAGTTCCCGCGTTTCCCATAATGAAAAAAAGGTTCAATCGTCTTCTGACATTGAACCTTTTTCGTATATTCATCTTAAAAGGAAGTGACCATTTTGTATCCATGGATCTATACACGAGCTAAAGAACAACCGGATGATCTTGCCCTCATTACGGAGACCGTTCGTTGGTCTTGGTCTGAACTTTATTCACGCGCTCACCATCTAGCCAGTACTTGGGCGACGATCGTGACACGCGGAGACCGGATCGCCCTTTATGGTCCATCCAGTGCCCAATATATCGTCGCTCTTCATGCTGCTCAATTGCTTGAATTAACCGTCGTTCCGATCAACACCCGACTAACGCAAATGGAAGTGCTACGCCAATTCAAACAGGCAGATGTGCGGCTCGTCGTGACGGACCGGACACTCGATACCGCGATTCCGTGCCTTGCTTTCTCGTATGAAAAAGAAGCCCCTGACCTGTTAATCCGCCATATGCCGAAGCATTATGTCCAATCCATGCTCTTTACAAGTGGTACGACCGGGCATCCGAAAGCTGTCGAACAAACGATGTTGAATCATTTTTCGAGTGCAACGAACGCTGCGCGTCATATCGGATCACTTCCAGAGGATCGTTTTTTGATCGTCACGCCACTGTTCCACATGAGCGGGTTAGCCGTCGTCTACCGGGCAGTCATCTACGGAGTCCCGATTGTTCTCGAACCGCATTTTTCACCAGAACGCGCTTTGCACTGGATGACGACAGAAAAGATCACCCATGTCTCACTCGTCTCGGTCATGCTCGATCGGTTGCTCGAAGCCGGACTACGTCGTCACGCGCTTCGTGTCGTACTGACAGGAGGCGGTCCTGTTCCATTACCGATTCTGACGCGTGCACTCGAGCGCAATATCCCCGTCATGCAGACATACGGGATGACGGAAACGGCTTCCCAAATCGCAACCCTCTTGCCTGAAGATGCCTTACGAAAAATCGGATCGGCCGGACAGGCGATTCACCCGACACAGATTCGCATCACGCGTCATCAAGAAATAGAAGTCAAAGGACCGACGATCATGAAGGGATATTTTCATGATGAAGACAAAACAGCAGACGCCTTTACGGCAGACGGTTTTTTCAGGACTGGTGACTTAGGACGTCTGGACGCCGATGGATACCTCTATGTTCTCGATCGTCGGAGTGATCTTATCATCTCAGGTGGGGAAAATATTTACCCGGCTGAAGTCGAATCCGCACTTCTCTCGATCGATGGGATTCAAGAAGCAGGTGTCGTCGGACGATTTGACGCGACATGGGGACAGGTTCCGGTCGCCTTCATCGTCAGTACACTGGATGAAACCACGATCCGAACAGAGATCAGCCAATTGCTCGCTAAATACAAATGTCCGGTTGATTACATCTATCAAAGTGCCTTGCCACGTAATGCAAACGGTAAACTGTTACGGAAGCAACTGAAGGAGTCGTTATGAGCATCATCCTTCGTTCCGCCGAGCTGTTCGATGTTCCGCTTGTCTTTCGTCGCCCGATGCAGACGGCCCTCTCGACGTTGACGGTACGCCGGACGACGATTCTGCGCCTGACCGATTCGGAAGGACGAGTGGGTTACGGGGAAGGTGTCGCGTTTGATACACCGTGGTATACGTCCGAAACACAGCACTCACTCCAAGGAATCGCCACGTTGCTCTACAGTCTGTTAGAACAACCACTTCTTTGCCCAGCAGATGTCACGGATCGCTTCCGCATCGTGCAAGGCAATCCGATGGCAAAAGCGATGTTCGAAGGGGCCGTCTATGAATTATTCGCAGCCGCTGCCGGACAATCGCTCGCCACGTATCTCGGAGGTGATGAATCCTCCCTCGTGCCTTGCGGGAAAGCACTCGGACGGGCATCAGCGGAACAAACGATCGAAGCCGTCGGACAAGCCGTTGCCGCCGGATATGGCCGGATCAAGCTGAAGCTTGCCCCAACCGACACGGGCGTTCTTGAACAGGTGCGCTCCGCTTTTCCTGACGCCCCCTTGATGTTTGACGCTAATGGCAGCTTCACCGAATCGGATTTTCCTTTATTGCAACACTGGGATTCATTTAATCTGGTTATGATGGAGCAGCCGCTTGCAGCATCAGATTGGTCCGGACACCAACGGCTCGCCGCCCTCTTGCAAACACCGATTTGTCTTGATGAATCCATCGTTGCTCCAGCAGATGCCGAGTTGATGAAGACGATTCACGCCGGTCAGATTCTGAACATCAAGCCGGCACGCGTCGGTGGACTGACGAATGCTTTGTCCCTTCGAACAAAAGCACCCTACTGGCTCGGTGGAATGTTCGAGAGCGGTATCGGGCGTCGTCAGACACTTGCTTTCGCGACACTTCCAGGTCTCGCTTATCCGATTGATATGGCAAGTACTGCTGATTACTTCGAAGAAGATTTGCTTGAGACCCCGTATCATGTCGAACAAGGACACATTCGTTATGCGGCTCCGGCAGTATCCGAAACCCAGTTGAGCAAATTAGCAACTTCACGGATGAACTTGTGACGCGAACTGCTACGACAAAGAAGAGGCAATGGAGCACGCTCCATTGCCTCTTCTTCTATTCTAGTCATCCTTCTTTAGAACGATTCTTTGCCTTCGACCTTTGTTAAAATCTCATACCCGTCTTTTAAGACGACGACGGTATGCTCGAATTGTGAGACGAGACTCCGGTTCGGTGTATAAAGCGTCCAACCATCCCGCTCATCTTCGATACAGAACTCATCTCCTGTCGAGATGAACGTCTCGACGGCGATGACTTGTCCTTCCTTCAGCAGATCATTTTCTTCTCGGTTGAAGTAGTTCGAAATCGATTCTGGCTCACCATGGAGCGTCTTCCCGAGACCATGCCCTGCCAAGTTACGGATGACCGTAAAGCCACTCTTGCGCGTTTCAGCGTAAATCGCTTTTCCGATCTGGTTGACCTTCGTTCCGGCTTTAACTTTATCGAGTCCTTTTTCAAGCGCCGTCAATGACACTTCAACGAGTCGGACATCTTCCGGACGTCTTGCCTCTCCCGCAATGACCGTCTTTCCTGTGTCGGAGTAATAGCCGTTTTTCACAGCCGAGACATCGACGTTGACGATATCCCCTTCCTGGATGACGTATTTACCTGGGATACCATGGGCAGCGATATCATTGACACTGATGCACGTGGCACCAGGGAAGTCATACATGACGATTGGTGCTGACTCCGCTCCCTGCTCCTTCAGAATACGCGCTCCAATTTCGTCGAGTTCCTTTGTTGTAATACCAGGTTTGACGGCATCCGCCATCTCATCGCGCGCCATCGCAACGATTCGTCCAATTTCTCGTAATGCGTCATAATCATAATCTAACACTTTCAATTCCTCCTCATTCACTCAATCGTTCTTGATATAGATAATTTGCGGAAATATCCGCAAATAAGAACATGCCATTACTAAGCGGCATACTAAATGTCCGCGTCTGCTCACTTGAGCTGAAGTCGACGTAGCGCTCTGAAAGGTACCCACTGTGTCGTCTCTCCATCGCTACCGTCGTTCGGATGAAATACGGACGGAAACTCCAATTGTATCCTTTGTAGAACGCATACAGCTTCCATTCCCCTGTCCGCTTGCTTACGTTTGAAGATTGTTGGAAACCATTCGCATCCGTAATATAAAATCGGATGAATTCCGGTTCCATTTTCCGAGCAAGCATCAGCAGCCATTGATCGAGATCCTGCTCCGGCTTCAAAGATTGGCAGTACTCGTTAAAACGGACCGTCCAGTCTTGCTCAAGCTGAAACAGACGGTTCATTTGTTCCCGATCATACTTATAGAACATCGGGACCTCGTGAATCAGTATTTCCATACCCGGACACGTCATCACCCATTCAGGTGAGGCTTCGCCTAATAAATTCCCCATATAGTACCGGCCACCGTGTTGCCATGCATAGCGCAGTTGTCCTAAATGGCTGATGTTCTTATACAGAAGCGGTGCTCCGAGCTGATCACATAGATGCTCCATCGTTTGCAAAAGGTGCGGATACGTCGCCGAAACGGTCTTTTTCTCGATCATCGAGGACAAATCAACGATCAGCATATCCGGTGACATCGAAAAGACGCGCTCAAGACTCGTCGCTTCTGCACGATCGAGTGCCACTTTCAGTCCAGAATTCTGGTAATATGCAACGATCCGGCCAAGCCGGTCAAAATCATCGACCTGGACATCCGTCAAGGTGATATACATCCGTTCTTTTGGAAACGACGATTCGACTGTCCGTAAGACATGCAGGAAATCCTCCCCGCCATTTTCAAACAACCAGGCAGGTCGGCACCGAATCAGAATGAACGCTTGTGTATCGGAGGGTACCTTTTGGAATGCTTGTCGGACGACGTGTCCCATGACTTCGAGTTGGTATTCGATCGGAACATCATCTTCCTGAAAAAATGGTTTTAACGGTTCTCCACGAAAATGGGACTGGATTTCATAGCCTTCTACCTTAAAAGGGGCAGCACCTACGATCGGTTGAAACCATGCCTCTATCTCTTCAGGATGAACGATGACATCTAATGCATCCATTCTTTTCCCCCCTTATACTCTTGTTCTATCTTAACAAAAAAAGAGCTCCTCTGTAACGAGAGAGCTCCTGTTTTACGATAACGTCGTATCTTTTCGTAATGCGATATACAAGTACACACCGAATGTCGTCGTCAAATAAACGATGCTCAGAACGCCATACTGAATCCCGACGGCTCCTCCCTTCCCGATGGCCAGCACAAGAAAAATGATGCCGCCAAATAACAAGGTCGCTAACGGAATATAACGAAAATGCCCTTTAGTCGTCCGTTCACAAATCTTTTTCGTCGCAACGATCAACGCAACGAGACAGACGGATGCTGCTACATAGATGGTATACACGAATGATTCAGCCCTCTCTCTATCGTTCATGGCTCATTTTATCATGACCACTTGGATAAATCATAAAAAAGAACCGACTTGTCTGTGACAAATCGGTTCGCATCATTTATTTTTCAAAACGTGGTTTGCGTCCACCACGGTTACGGTCGCTCTCGCTCCGGTTGCTGCGTCCTGCATAACCACCTTCACGACGATCCGATGAGGAAGAACGTCCACCTTCACGGCGTTCGCCACCGCGTGGGTTGTTTCCACGGTATCCACCGCTACGGTTGCCGTTTCCACCTTTGTTTCCGTAAGGACGACGGTTTCCACCACCGTTGCTACCGAAACGTTTCACACGGATTGGTTCGATCGAAGAGATTTGGACCGGTGTTGCATCCGGCTCTTTCGTCAATCCTTTAAGTGCCGCTGAAAGAAGTTCCACTGCTTCGTACTCTTCTAAGAGTTCTTGCGCAAGTGTCGTATATTCTTTTGAATCTTTTGCTTCAACGCGTTTGATGAGTTCTTGTGCAGCAAGCTTCAAGTTGCCTTCTAAGATTTCATCAAGTGTCGGTGCATGACGACGTGACATTTTTTTGTTCGTGACACGTTCGATTGTTTTGATTTGACCAAATTCACGTGGTGTAACGAACGTGACAGCTGATCCTGTTTTACCAGCGCGTCCCGTACGACCGATCCGGTGAACGTAGCTTTCTGGATCTTGTGGGACGTCGAAGTTGTAGACGTGTGTGACACCAGAGATGTCAAGACCACGCGCTGCAACGTCTGTTGCGACGAGGATATCGATCGTTCCTTTTTTGAAACGACGGATGACTTGGTCACGTTTGGCTTGTGTTAAGTCACCGTGTAAACCGTCAGCTGTGTATCCACGTTGGATCAAGCCTTCTGTCATTTCGTCAACACGTTTTTTCGTACGACCGAAGATGATTGAAAGTTCCGGAGAATCCGTGTCGATCAAACGGCAAAGAACGTCGAATTTTTGGCTTTCTTTCAATTCGATGAATGACTGTTCGATGTTTTCAACTGTCATTTCTTTCGCTTTGACTTTGATGTGTGTCGGAGTCGTCATGAAACGATCTGCGATTTTACGAATTTGTGGTGGCATCGTTGCTGAGAACAAGAGTGTTTGACGAGTTTCAGGAAGTGCACCGAGGATTTTCTCGATATCTTCGACGAATCCCATGTTCAACATCTCATCTGCTTCATCAAGGATGACCGTTTGAACGTGATCAAGGTTCAACGTCTTACGGTTCATGTGGTCCATTAAACGTCCTGGTGTTGCTACGACGATTTGTGGATTTTTACGAAGTGCACGGATTTGACGATCGATTTGCTGACCACCATAAACAGGAAGTGCATGAACACGTTTTACGTCACCGATACGGTTCAATTCTTCTGCTACTTGGATTGCAAGTTCACGTGTCGGAGCAAGAATCAACGCTTGGATGTTGCGTGATTTTGCGTCCAGACGCTCGATTGTCGGGATACCGAATGCTGCTGTTTTACCAGTACCTGTTTGTGCTTGACCGATTAAGTCAACGCCGCTGAGTCCGACTGGAATTGTTTCTGCTTGGATTGGTGTTGCTTCTTCAAAGCCCATTTTTAGGACACCTTTGATAAGTGCCTCACTAAGATTTAATTCACGAAATGTTGTCAATGCTAAATACTCTCCTTTGTCATATGAAAAGCGTCTGCCACTAAACAGACGCTACCGTAACGAATACAATCGACTACCTATTATAACAGAAACTATCACATAAAGATAGCGTGATTTCTTTTATAATAATGTTTAGGGAAGTCACCATCATAATCGTTGCCATAAGGGCGAGGGAAAGGCGATGTGCCCGGACCGTGCGATGAGACATCATCGCGTGCCCCCACTAGTGATGGGGTATATTCAGTAAATGGTCGCCGGTAATCAAACCAGCCGCAACCACCAAAATGATGAATTCCTTACTATCTATTCGAAACGCAGGTTTACTCGGTCCGATTATTTCGTCAACCGGATACCCGTTTCATTTTTTTCTATTTTTTTATCTTTCAACAGGCGACCGAGCGCTCGTTTGAATGCTGCCTTACTGAGACCGAATACTTCATCGATCGTCTCGGGAGCTGTCTTATCACCATACGGCATCTGACCTTCATGTTCAAGTAGATGGTTCAGAATCAACTCCGCATCTGTATCAATCGCTTCAAAGGCACGTGGTCGTGCTGAAAGTAATACTGTACCATCTGGTTTTACATTTGTCACTCGTAATTTCATCACTTCCCCAAGACGTGGCCACCGTTCCATTTCACGTTCATGAAGGAATCCGATCGACTGATCGTTGACCCAGACATTAACTCCTGGTTCGCGTTGTGAGAAGACAAGACCCTCTACGTCCATGTTGTTCCATTCTTCTGGTGCCGGCTTCGCACGTAAGTTGAAGTAAGCATAGGGTGCAGGGTCTCCGAGTAGCCGGAGCTTCTGATCATGTTTCAGACGGATGAAGAGTTGGTCGCCTTCTTCTGGCCAGAACATCCGTCGTTGCGGTAAATCGTCGAGCGAGACGAGCACGTCTTTTTGAATCCCGATGTTTGCAAATACTCCTGTGTTATAGCGTGTCCCATTGATCGTCGTCTTGACGTAGTCTTCAAATGAAGCTTCCGGAATCGTCATGGATGATGCCAGACGCCCTTCATTATCTTGATACAAGAAGACTTCCACCTCTTCATCGAGCGCTACTTTCTGTGTCTGTTCATTGTTATGCAACAACACGTCTTCATTTCCATCAGTCAGAAACACTCCGAACTCTGCTTCGCGTTCTACTTTTAATGTGACAACCTGTCCTGCGCGTAATCCCATTTCGGGTCATCTCCTCTCTGTATTTGAATCGATTCCAGACCTTTTGAATCGTTCCGCTGTTCTTTCCCTACCATACTATACTCTTTTTTTATTCATCTCTGACATCAACCACACGATGACAGTTGTGACATATTTGTGAACGGACCACATTTGCGTGATTTTTTTGAAAAAAAGATATATGATTAAATAACAGGAAAAAGAAGGTTTAGTTTTGGTAAATATGGGGGATAATGATGTTTCATAACATTCAATCACGTTCGTTCGCACGACGTTTCACGAAAACATTGGTTTTTGCATTTTTCGCCTTCCTTGCTACGATTGGTATCGTTTTCGCAGAAGGTTCAAACAGTACAGATATGACGCCGAAGACACCGGCACTTCAGCAAATCGACCGCCCTTAAAATCTACACCACTCGTGTGGATTTTTTTATTTTCCCAGAATTTTTACAGGACGATACAGGAAACTTACTCTTGACCGCGAATAGTACAAAACATGTCTTTATTTTAATTTCTAAGGAGGAAACGGACGTGTTATTCTACTTATTCACGACGATCACAGGTCTCATTACTACATATTTAAGTTTTGTCACCGGCTATTACACGAGTTCGATTGGTGTGTTTGTCTTTACTTTGGCGATTTGTCTATCGTTATCGTCTATCCGCCAGCTGATCCGCACATCCTACCTCACCTATATCGAATATATCCAGCATCGTCGCGTCAAGAAACAATACGAACGCATGAAAAAACGAGAACTTTCGTATCAAGTCGCTTATCCTCAACGCGATTCTGGCACACCACTTGCATTATCAGCGACAGACCAGCATGATAAGTAAAGAACATGATTTCAACATCTAGGAGGAACAGATTCATTATGAACGAAATCCCTTTATCAAACGGTTGGACACTCCGCTACTCCCCTGTCATCGATTTATGGTTGAAGGAAGATGGCGTACTGCTCGTAGATCACGAAGATAAGGTCCGCTTGACTCTGATTTTGGATGAGGAGACGATGGAGATCAAACAGATCGATAATACGAACGCTACATTTTCGGTCGATCCGACAACACGCCGTCTTACTTTTGAATTAGGAGAAAGCGAAGAGGAATCTGAGCCTCGTTACTGGGAATAATCACGTTGACCGGGTGCGGCACCCGGTCTTTTTTTGTACAATAATAGCAGTAATGAAAAAAGGAGCTGTCACTTCACCATGATCCGTACTGTCATCTGGTTCATTTATTTTGGACTTGTCTTACCCTGTACCTTACCGTTTTTACCTGGCGCAAAACGTCGAACTCACCTCGCGCGCTATGCATTCGTCCAGCGTGTCGCAAGCGTCTGGGCGAACTCGCTCCTCCGACTCGCTGGTGTTCGCGTCCACGTGACGGGGCGTGAACACATTCCGGCGAACGAGCCCGTCGTCTTCATCTCGAATCACCAAGGGAACTTCGACGTTCCGATTCTACTCGGAAAAATCGATAAACCGAAAGCATTTATTTCAAAAATCGAAGTAAATAAAATTCCAATCGTCAATGTTTGGATGAATCTGATGGGCTGTGTCATGATCGACCGAAAAGACCGACGCCAGTCATTAAAAGCCATCCGCTCCGGCATCGATACGATCAAGGATGGACAATCGATGATCATCTTCCCGGAAGGAACACGCTCAAAAGGTGGACCGATGGCGGAGTTCAAGGCGGGAAGCTTTACGCTTGCGACATCAAGTGGCGCCCGCGTCGTACCGGTTGCGATTTCCGGTAGTTATCGTGTCATGGAGGAGACGGGCAAGATCCGGCCAGCTACCGTCGACGTCACGATCTTACCGTCGATTGATCCGAGCACGATGACACAGAAAGAACTCGTCCAAACGGTCGAACATCAAATCAAACAGATTGTAGAAGGTGTCTAATATGTTAATGAAAGCAGAAAATCTCAAAAAAGAATTCGCCGATAAAATCGTCTTCGAAGATGTTACATTCTCCGTTTCTCCCGGTGACCGGATCGGCATCATCGGTGTCAATGGTACCGGTAAATCGACTCTCCTGCATATCCTAGCAGGCAAAGAAACGGCAGACGCCGGAACGATGCACCACCCGAACGATTACCGGATCCGCTTGCTATCGCAAACGACCGATTACCCGGAAGACCGGACCGTCATGGAAGTGTTACTGTCTGGTGACACACCAACGATCAATGCCTTGCGCCATTATGAAACGGCACGCCTGGCACTTGAACAGGACCCGACGAGCGAGACATTACTCAACCGCTTCATCGCCGCACAGACAGAAGTCGATGCTGCGCAAGCCTGGGATACGGAATCGCGCTTAAAAATGATTTTAAACAAGCTCGGCATCCTCGACTTGAACGCGTTGATCGGTTCTCTTTCCGGAGGACAACGAAAGCGCGTCGGACTCGCAGAAGCTTTACTGGATGAAGCTGATCTTCTGCTGCTCGATGAGCCGACAAACGAACTCGATGCCGAGACAATCAGTTGGCTTGAGACACAAATCAAGGAATACCGTGGCGCCATCCTGCTGATCACCCATGACCGCTATTTCCTGAATCGTGTGACGAACCACATGATGGAGATCGCAAACGGTACGGCATACTTCTACGTCGGAAACTATGAATCGTTTCTTGAAAAACGTGCCGAACGCCGTGAGCGGACCGCTTCGATGGAAGAAAAACGCCAAAACATCCTACGTCGCGAACTCGCCTGGTTACGTCGCGGCGCAAAGGCGCGGACGACGAAACAGAAAGCCCGGATCCAGCGCGTGGATGCTTTACAAGATCTTTCATATGAGGAGGAAGAATCAACACTTGAAGTGCAGGTCGGTTCGACCCGTCTCGGAAAAAAAGTCATCGAAGCGCATGACGTTTCGCATCGATTTGGCGAACGGACACTGTTTGAATCATTTAACGCCCTGATCGGACGAAAAGAACGGTATGGGATCGTCGGCCGAAACGGTAGCGGAAAATCGACGCTCCTTTCGATCCTCGCAAAACGGCTCGATCCAACAACCGGTGAGATTGTCCATGGTGAGACGGTCAAAATCGGATTTTACGGTCAGTTCGCCGAATTCACGCATCCTGAACGTCGTGTCATCGATGAGGTCGAACGGATCGCAAAAGTCATCACGACACTTGCCGGTGAGGAAATCACGGCCAGTCAGATGCTCGAACAGTTTCTTTTTAAACCGGAAGCGCAATATAAACAGATCGGCAAACTATCCGGTGGTGAGAAACGCCGTCTGAAACTGTTGACGATTTTAATGGAAGAACCGAACGTCCTCTTCCTCGATGAGCCGACGAACGACTTGGATACCGAAACGTTATCCGTACTCGAAGACTACTTGGAATCTTTCCCGGGCACCGTCATCACGGTCAGTCATGATCGCTACTTCCTCGACCGGGTCGTTGATCGCCTGATTGCTTTTGAAGACGCGCATCTTGTTTTTTATTACGGACAATACACCGACTATCTCGAGCAGATCACCACACCTGCTCCTTCAGTCACCGTTGAAAAAACACCTTCGGTTGTCATACCAAAAGCAGAAGTACCGAAGAAGTTAAGCTATCAGGAACAACAGGACTGGGCGGTCATTGAGCAACAGATCGAAGAGAGTGAAACACAACTCGAACAGCTGGAAGCTGAACTGGCTTCAGCGGGAAGTGATCTTGGAAAGGTCAATGAATTGTATCAATCCATCGAAAAGACTAAAGCAACACTCGACGAACGGATGGAATATTGGACGTACCTTTCTGAAAAAATCGAGGCATTCGAAACCTATCGTCAATCTAATCAATAATAGAAATAAGCGGAGTTCTTCATTAAGGAGAACTCCGCTTATTTCATGAAATGGGAAACATGTCTTCTTTTTGTTTCTAATCTGAAAATAAATGTGAATTCATGCTAGATATCGGGTAATGATAAAACATATTTCGTTTCAAAATGGTTTGCGAAAGGAGGAGTTCCGATGATCCGGATCATTCAACATATTTACCCTACCGTCGCAATCTACTTGGTCATCACGTACAGCCTGTTGTGGTTATTACCGCAAGACCGTGCGTTACAACTCTCGACAGTCATCAGTTTGACAGGTTCCTTTATGATTTTCTTACTTAGCCGCTCTAAGGTTTTCAAACAATCTGCTATCCCATATCAATGGTTATCCATCGCCTTTTTCTCATACTTTTTAGGTGATTTACTGAATATAGTCGGACGTTTGTTACAATGGGACGCTGTTAATCTGAACGTTTTACTCGATCTGCCTTATACGATTCATTTGACGATAATGGTCATCTTCTTTTTTCGACAATTGGATCTGACGCTGTTTCAAAAACAAAAATTATTGGTGCTTGATTCTTTGACATTATTCACTGTCTCGATGATCGCCGGTTATATTGCGATTTTTCGGTTCATTCCTTCATACACCCGAACGATGCTAGAACAGGTCAGCTGGACTTTTTATGCCTTTCTGACAATTGTATTGACCCTGTTCTTCTTCCTTCTTTATGCTTCCGGATTAAAGCGTGAAGTAGCACGGACGACATTCATCTTCTTAGTTCTCGGTACATTCATCCTCGGTATGACGAACTTTGTTTTTTACACACTGTTACTAAATGGAGAACCAAACGCTGCAGGATTCCTACTTCCACTTTATCCACTCAGCAGCCTTTTTTTAATCGGCTTTGCCGTGACGCATTCACTGCCTGTCAGTCGTGAACAGCGAGAACATCTGATTCGAGTCGAAACTTTGACCCGCTCCATGATGTCTTATTTCCTATTATCTGCATTGATTCTCTATATTACCTTTTTCCCAGTCTCGCGCATGTTCTTTTTATTCGCTGTCGGTATCACTTTTTTGTTGTTTTTAACACGACAGCTGTTTTCGTACCGGGAAAATCTTCGGTTGCTAAAGGAAACGACAGCATTACAAACGAATCTAGAAGATATCGTGCAAGAGAAAACTGCTTTACTGCAACTACGGGAGCAGGAACTCACAACGCTCTTTTTGTCCTATCCGGAAATCGTGCTCGAAATTGATGTCAACTTGACGATCCGCTCCGTTAATCCAGCTGCGGCGTCAGCCGGATGGAATATTCACCCCCTTAGCCCGAGTCATCAACGTCAATTAAAGGAGCTTCGTGCTTTACTGGAGCAAGAGCAGTTTACACTTCCATCCCATCTTCTTTATATTCCGGCAACGGAAGAACATCCTGAGTCTTATTTGAATACGACAATCATTGAGGTTCCACGTCAGCAACGCTATTTCGTCATCCTCTCCGATGTAACAGAGGATCATCAGCAGGAGGTCTGGCTCGAAAGCATGGGCTATCATGATTCACTGACTCAGCTACCGAATCGGCGTTTCTTTGAAGAGCAACTCTATCTTACCCTTACAGCCATCGATACGGGTGCCTTATTATTCATTGACTTAGATGGTTTTAAGCACATCAATGATACGTACGGACATGATGTCGGCGATTTACTCCTACAGGAAACGGCAAGCCGTTTGCAATCGATGACGACGACAGGAGATTTGGTCGCTCGGCTCGGCGGAGATGAGTTCTTAATCTTCATTCAAGCCTCAGCAGCCGAGACTCGCCAATTCGCCGCTCATGTGCTTGAAGTATTGAATCACCCATTCTTTATTCATACGGAGCTGCTGCATGTCACACCGTCCATCGGGATCGCTCTTTATCCTGATGACGGCAAGAGTTCGGATCAATTATTGATTCGGGCGGACGAAGCCATGTATCATGTCAAACAAACCGACAAAAATAATTTTATGTTCGCTGCTCAAATCAAACGATAGGAGGGTTTTCATGGCCAAATCAAATTTCTTCATTCGTTGGTTTCCCGCTATGCTCGTCATCTCTTTTATTTTGATGATCCTAGCGGTACTGGCACCTTCCGTCTCCAGTCGAATCGTCGAGCAAATCCTTCAATATATTTCGCTTGGGCTGATCGCCCACTTCATCCTGACTGCTTATCGTAAGGAGAAGTCACTGGTCGTCCCCAGACGTAAGTTTTGGTTAATCGCGCTCGGCTCACTGGTGCTCTCCTGTATCGGTTCCATCTTCGAGACACTTCGTTTTCTCCAACCGGATATACCTATTCCGACCGTTTCCAGTCTTATTTTGTTTTCGTTATCACACTATGTATTTCTGTATGCTATCTTTTACCGGATCATTACGAAACGGACGCTTGGTCAACATGTGCTTGCCTTAGTCGATGCAACCATCATCGTCGTCTTCATCGGCCTTGTCGCTTTTCATGTCTTAAATGAATTAACGAACCCCGGATTACAGACCGTTCCGTTCGCCATCATCGTCATCACGAATACATCACTTGGATTATTTGTTTTCTTTTATTTCGTCTTCATTCAGGAAATGCACTGGGTATCACGAATGGCACTCTTGTTATTATTCCTGTCGATTTTCATTCGAGGCATTTATGAGATTTCGAGCGTTTACTTTCCTGACTTCTCGATGAGTCATCTCACCTTCCTCCCGATACTGATCCGCCTTGCGCAAAGTGCAGCGATTTTGTGGCACATCGATCACATTGAGGAAGGAACCGCTCGGACAACTGTCATCCCTCGGTCTTGGCTTCCTCTATTGGCTGTTCCTTTATTCATCCACTATATGGTCGAACAAGAGGGAGGAAAATTAGATATCTTCATTATCCTGTTCTTATTGATTATTCGACAAATTTTGATTGCGCGACAGCACGGTCTGATTGTCCAACAATTGCACGCCCGAAATGCTCAACTTGCCTCACGCATCGAGCATCGCAAACAACAAATTCAAGAAAGTGAACAACAGGTCATTCCACTTTTTCTCGGTCATCCCGATCCGATGTTTCGCCTCGATCAATCCGGAACGGCCCTGTACGCGAACTTAGCAGCCCAACGCCTGTTTCATTTACCAGACATGACCATTGAACACATTCCGCGAACGATGCGACACATGTTACGAACACTAGAAACAGATGCCCGAGAATATGAAGATGAACAACAACGACAATATGAAATCATCGATATCCCGATTCACATCGCTTCCCATTCCATGGGACGGTTTACGATTTTACATGACGTCACGGAAAGAAAGGCGCGTCAACAACGAATCGAATACCATGCCTATCATGATGCCTTGACCAGCATCGGAAACCGGCGATCGTTAGAACGCGACTTCACCAATCGCCTGCATGAAATGAATTACCTCGCCCTCATTGATCTAGACGGCTTTAAACAGGTCAATGATATGTATGGACATGAAGCGGGAGATTATGTATTGATTGAAGTTGCCAAACGACTAGAGGAATATTCAAATGCTCCCGGATCTGTTTATCGCCTTGGCGGAGACGAGTTCGCCATTTTGTTGGCAGCAGACGATGAACTGTCTTTACGTCGAATATGTAAGTCTTTTTTACAACACCTCAGACGCCCTTATGTATATAAAGGACAATCGCTCCTGGTTTCAGCAAGTATCGGCGTGACAGCACGTGATCAATCCGACCTGGAGACGTGTTTGAAGCAAGCTGACTTGGCGATGTATCGAATTAAACATCGCGATAAGAACGATGTCGCCTTATATCGCTCTGATGTATAAACAAAAGCCTGGAACAATCACTACCTCGTAGTGGCGTGTTCCAGGCTTTTGGTCATTCTTCTGGTCTCGGTGCAATGTTGCCTTCTTCGATATCAAGCAGTAAATCAATCAACTCAGCACAGAATTCAGGATACTGACGAAGTAACGCATCTTCTCCGACTTCATCGACGAAATCCGTCAACAACGCTAAGACTTCTGGGACTAGAGCGCGCGCTACCTTCATGTAGGCAATCGCAAAGCGCCACTTCCCCGAAATATAGAGCAGTTTTCCAATTAACAGATCACCCGGTTCGACTTCAATCTCAGTCAAATCGGTCTGATACGTCTGTTTCGACATGAAATCAACGACGCCATCTGCCTCAACTTGAAACAGTGAAGGCATCGGATCCGCTAATCCACGTAAGGCACGATAGAGACTAGGCGATAACTCTTCTTTTACTTGCTCAAGAAAACGACCGTGCGGCGTTTTCCCTTGATCATCCGTTTCATAGAAGATCGCCCAATCGACAAAGAGATCCCGGAACAACTCAGCATCTTTTAAATACCAACGTCCTTCCGTCGCAATCTCTTCAATGAAAGCGACCCAATCCGTACTGCGTGCTGTCGCTGCCTCTTGGTACATCTTTTTCAAGGCTGCATTCATTTCCGCTTCCGAAACCGTCGTTGGAAATGGAATTACTTTTCGATCGTTCTTCATTTCGATCGCCCTTTCCGGTGAGGAGTAGCCGGTCGTTTAATCGTCTGAGGAGCTGTGAATTCACGCTTTGGAATCACTTCCCCACGGTAGATTTCCATTGGTTCCATCTCGACACCCATTTGCTTCGCAAGTGTTTTTAAGTGCTTTAAATCCTGATCCGTGACAAGAGCAAGTACCATCCCGTTTGCGTTCCCGCGCCCTGTCCGTCCTGAACGGTGAACAAAGTCGTCAAGCGACTCCGGCAAATCGTAATGAACGACGTGCGTGACCGCTTCGATATCAAGTCCACGTGCCGCAAGACCTGTCGTGACGAGTAAAGGGAACTCCCCTTTTTTATAAGAACGCAATGTCTCCATCCGCTCCCGTTTGCCTTTTTCAGCATCTAGAATCCGGTACTTCAGAGAAAATTTACTCAATTCACCATTCAACGGTCCGAGGAAGGAACGATTGTTGATGAATGTCAGTACTTTTGATCCTTGCATGTTCGCGAGACGACGGAGTAATTCAGGTTTTTGACGACGTGATGTCTCTAGGTATCCGAATGTCACCTGATTGTTGACGACTCGCTCGACACGGACCGTTTCCGGCTCGTTCGCAAGCGTCCGTCCCCATTCTGCCGTCCGCTCCGGTAATGTTGCCGATACGAAAGCGAGTTGGCGATCGCGTAGTGCACTGTTTGCGATTCGTGTTGCCGATTCACTCATCCCACTTTCATAGATTTGATCCGCTTCATCTAAGACGATCAATTTCACCTTGTGCATCTTCAGCTTCTTCGAATCGATCAACTCGACAAGGCGTCCCGGTGTTCCGACGATGATTTGTGGTTTTTTCTTCAACCGCTCATACTGTCGCTTTAATTCAACCCCACCGATGAATGCGCCTGATTTGATGCCGCTTCCTTGCGCAAACAATTGAATGACTTGGTGAATTTGCATGACGAGTTCCCGTGTTGGCGCCGTGATGACGACTTGCACATGCGGTTCTTCTACTTCAATCTTTTCTAAAGCCGGAATGACATAGGCGAGCGTCTTTCCTGTTCCTGTCGGCGCTTCAGCCAGGACATCTTTTCCTTCGCGCAACAACGGAATCGCTTGTTCTTGAACAGGCATCAAGTCCTTGAAGCGAGCCCGTTCCCATGCTTCCTGTAAAAATGGTTTTGTAAAATTCATAACGATTTCTCCTACTCTCTTAATTCCATCATGCCGTTACGTATTCGACATGATCTCCTGATGCATCACGGTAACCCCGTAACGTCTGTGTATATTCATTTCCTGCATCGAGCAATCGAATGTGGAACCGGATTTCTGCTTCACCAGCTTCTTCTTCTAGAATCTCGAATCCTTGGATGACACGATCCTGTAACTCAGCAGCGAGTGCCGGATACTCGGCAAGACTTGCATACGTCGCTTTTACGTCAATCGGACGGCGAACAAGCGCAATCCAATACGATTCATCATAGCCGATAAAGTCTTCATAATCAAAGTCATCTTCAAACCGAATCCAAAATCCGTCACTTTCGAATTCCGTGATCATGCCGGTTCGTGTCGAACCGTCCGATCCGATTTTTAGCGAGACCCAGTCTCCCGACTGATAGTCTCCTTGTTGTGTTAATGACACATACTCCATTTGGCACACCTCCACGTTCTATATTCCCTTTTTCATTGTCAACGATACGTCCTAAAAACACAAGATACCGTCGCGTGACATTCCTCACAGTTTCGACTGTTCTAGTCAATCTTTTTCAAATCAACTCATACAGTTTCTAAAAAACCTTGAATTAGCAACACCAAACTGTTTTTTTGAACAATTCTCATATGAATACAGAAATAAAGAAAGCTCGTCATATCAACGTTTGTTCACTTGTTAAAACATTCACATGAACGTAAAGGGAATGCACCCCTCCTTTTGTTACACTATTCACATAAGGAACTGATGATTAGCTCAATATTAAAGGAGTGGTATCCATGTTATTAGAAAAAACAAGTGCCTGGACAAGCTTTACGCCCGGTGAATGGGTAAAAGCGATCGATGTCGCGGATTTCATCCGACTCAATCGCACGGAATATACAGGAGATGATCACTTTTTAGTTGGTCCGACGCAGGCAACAGAACAGCTTTGGCAACAAATTCTACAGCTGACGAATGAGGAACGACAACGTGGTGGAGTTTACGCCGTTGATGCCAATACACCTTCAACGATCCTCTCGCATGGTGCAGGGTATCTGAATCGCTCACTTGAAAAAATCGTCGGTTTACAGACGGATGAACCGTTCAAGCGTTCCATTCATCCGAACGGCGGAATTCGGATGGTGAATGATGCCTTAGCTGCATATGGTTTTGAAGCAGATGAGACGGTCACGAAAACCTTCAGCGAGTACCGGAAAACACATAACCAAGGCGTTTTTGATGCCTATACTCCGGAAATGCGCGCAGCGCGTAAAGCCGGTATCATCACAGGTTTACCAGACGCCTACGGACGCGGTCGGATCATCGGTGACTATCGTCGCGTTGCGTTGTACGGCACAGCACGTTTGATTGAGGATCGGAAGCGTGACTTAAAGGCGCGTGGCGGATTCTTATCCGAATCAATGATCCGTGACCGCGAAGAAATGAACGAACAATTGCGTGCACTGACGGAACTGACGGAACTCGGAACACGCTACGGTTTTGACCTGTCCCGTCCGGCGGAAACCGCCCAGGAAGCATTCCAGTGGGTCTACCTTGCTTATCTCGCTGCCATCAAGGAACAAAACGGGGCAGCCATGTCACTCGGCCGCGTCTCGACGTTCCTCGATATTTATGTCGAACGTGATTTTGCGACCGGTCGCTTGACGGAAGAGACAGCACAAGAACTCGTCGATCATTTCGTCATGAAGCTTCGGATCGTCAAATTCTTACGGACACCGGACTATAATGATTTGTTCTCAGGTGACCCGACGTGGGTAACGGAATCAATCGGTGGAATGAGTGAAGATGGGCGATCAAACGTCACGAAAAGTTCATTCCGCTTCTTACACACGCTCTCGACACTCGGTCCGGCACCGGAACCGAATCTAACCGTTCTCTGGTCTACTCAGCTTCCACGCGGATTCAAGGAATTTTGCGCGAAGATGTCGATCGTTTCAAGCTCGATTCAATATGAAAACGATGATTTGATGTTGCCGGTCTACGGGGATGATTACGGTATCGCTTGTTGTGTCTCCGCGATGAAGATCGGGAAACAGATGCAGTTCTTCGGTGCACGGGCAAACCTGGCAAAAGCATTACTCTATACGATCAATGGCGGAATGGACGAGAAGCTCAAAATCCAAGTCGCCCCCGCAAGTCCATTGATGCTCGATGACATACTCGATTACGAGACCGTCATGGCAGCTTATGATCGTCAACTCGATTGGCTCGCAGAACTGTACGTCAACACACTGAATGTCATCCACTTTATGCATGATAAATACAGTTACGAACGGATTGAGATGGCCTTACACGATCCGGAAATCTTACGGACGATGGCATGCGGTATCGCTGGTTTATCAGTCGTTGCTGATAGTCTATCCGCCATCCGTTACGCGACAGTCCGTCCAATCCGGGATGCGGATGGGATTGCAGTTGATTTCAAGATCGAAGGCGAGTTTCCGAAGTTCGGGAATAACGATGAACGGGTCGACCAGATGGCGGTTGATCTCGTGACACTGTTCATGGAGAAAATCCGTAAACACCCAACGTATCGCAATGCGCTCCCGACACAGTCTGTCCTGACGATCACTTCAAACGTCGTTTACGGTAAAAAGACAGGGAATACGCCGGATGGACGCCGTGCCGGTGAACCGTTCGCTCCGGGGGCTAACCCGATGCATGGACGCGATACTCGTGGTGCTGTCGCCGCTCTGACGTCTGTCGGAAAACTGCCGTACGAACATGCACTCGATGGTATTTCGTACACGTTCTCGATTGTTCCAAAAGCACTTGGTAAGGATGAAGCCACACGTATTCGCAATACGGTCGGTTTACTTGACGGATACATGGGCGGTACGACTTCAAAAGGACATCACCTGAACGTTAACGTCTTTGACCGTGAGACGTTACTTGATGCCATGGAACATCCGGAACAGTATCCACAGTTAACGATCCGAGTATCCGGTTATGCCGTCAACTTCATTAAACTGACACGTGAACAACAGATCGATGTCATCAATCGCACGTTCCACGGTTCTCTTTAAAATGATGTGTAGTATGTGAAAGGAAGTGAGCAAGATGACCTATGGTATGATCCATTCCGTTGAATCATGTGGAACAGTCGATGGTCCTGGCATTCGATTCATCGTCTTTACGCAAGGATGTCCACTACGGTGTCAATACTGTCATAACGTCGATACATGGGAGTTCGGTTGTGGACGGCGTGTCTCTGCAGACGAAGTCGTAAAAGAAGCGATCAGCTATCGCTCCTTTTTCGAGGCAACGGGTGGCGGAATCACCTTCTCTGGAGGTGAACCGCTCGCGCAGCCAGAGTTCCTGGAGGCTGCTTTAACAGAAGCAAAACGGCATGGACTGCATACGGTCATCGATACCGCGGGATCCGTCGTCCCGAAAAACATCGACGCGATTCTCGATGCGACGGATCTGGTACTGCTCGATATCAAACATATCGACGATGCCGCTTGTCGCGTCTTGACTGGACGGAGTAACGCCAATACACTCGCCTTCGCAAAACGCCTAGCCGAACGAAACATTCCCGTCTGGATTCGCCATGTCCTTGTACCAGGCATTACGATGTCAGAACATTACCTGCGTCAAACTGGCGAGTTCATCCGGACACTCGGAAACGTCGAGCGTGTCGAAGTACTTCCGTATCATCAACTCGGAGTCTACAAGTGGGAAAACCTTGGTCTTGCCTATCCGTTAACTGATGTCCTTCCCCCTTCACCAGAAGAAACGGACGCTGCGCAAACCTTACTTGAATCGTACTTGTGTTAACGTTTCCATTTTGTTACAATGACGTCATAGACTATGAACAGGAGGTACAACACCGAAATGAAGCAATCACTCGTACACGTCGCTTGATGAATGAAATCATCTCTTTCGCAATGCAGTTGCGGATGTCTGACGCTACGAGTCTGCTCTTTTTCGGTGTGACCAACCTCTGGCCATCACCTTCTTTGGGTTACACTCCGGCACATCATCCGCTCGCTTCGGATGGTGTGTTTTTCATTTCATCTTATCGGAAATGAACACTAAAGGAGCTGCTTTTATGCCTACTGAAACACTTACGATCCAACACCTATCGATGGACTACGACGAACGACGTCTTTTCTCGGACGTTTCTTTTCATATTCATACCGGTGAACATGTCGCCTTGATCGGTCCGAACGGTATCGGAAAAACGACACTGTTACACTTGATCGCTGACCAACTTCAGCCGACTGACGGTTCGATCAAGCGTCATTACAAAAAACTCGGTCTACTGTCACAACACTTCGTGGCGGGCGATCACACCGTTCTTGATATCGTCGAACGAGCCGATGCCGTCCGTTATCGCCTTCGCGCTGCTGCCATGAACGGTGACCTGATTGCCTATCAACAAGCACTTGATCAGGATGCCTTCTCGCTTGAAGCAGATGCGACACGCGTCTTAAGGGAAGTGAAATTAGATGAAACGCTCTGGAGACACGAAGCATCGAGTTTAAGCGGTGGTGAACAGACGCGCCTCCAACTTGCCTGCCTGCTTCTGTCACGACCTGATTTCATCATTCTCGATGAACCGACGAATCATTTGGATCACGAGACGCTCGAGTGGCTCACAGAATGGGTCAATACGTCACGGGTCTCGATTCTCTACGTCTCACACGAACGATTCTTTATCGACGCAACAGCTGATGCCGTCATTGAATTATCTGAATCAGGGGCAACGCGATACAGCGGAAACTATCAGTCCTATAAAGAACAAAAACAACATCAAGCTCTGTCGCAACAACGCGCGTACGAAAAACAGGAACGCACCCGTAAAGAGTTGACACGTATGATTCAAGGATACCGGCAATGGCATCAAAAAGCTTCGGCTCAAGCGAGTGAACGCGATCCGTATGCGAAAAAGAAGGCCGCTAAACATGCGACAAAAGTCAAAGCAAAGGAACAACAACTCGAGCGTCTACTCGAGGATCGTGTACAAAAACCACAAGTTGCACCGACTGTTCACGTCGCATTCGAACATGAAACGATTCATGCGAAGCGACTCGTCTCGTTCGAACACGTTTCGTTTAGCCATGAGACGAAACCGATTCTAAAGGATATCTCATTTACGGTTGAACGCGGTGACCGGGTCGCTGTCATCGGACCGAATGGAAGCGGGAAAACGACGTTACTGCGTCTAGTCGAAGGCGAGTATGTTCCCGATCAAGGGACAGTCATCCGTCATCCTCGATTGAAGACCGGCTATTTTTCACAAGCCCTTTCCCACTTACCGACATCCGGTACGTTGTTAGAGGCATTACTTGAGTACGGCACGATGAGTGAAACGGACGCCCGGACGTTGCTCGCCTGTTTTTTATTCCGTCGCGATGATGTGTACCGGTCGATTTCCGACGCCAGTATGGGTGAGAAATGTCGGATCGCTTTCTTACGTCTGTATTTTTCTGGTGCTCACTTGCTTATTCTCGATGAGCCAACGAACTATTTGGACCTTGCGACTCGTGAACAAATCGAAGCCGCCATCGATGTTTTCCCTGGTGAGCTCCTCTTCGTCTCTCACGATCGTTATTTTACCGATCGGCTGTCGAATCGAACGTTTGATTTAACGACTGGATTCAACGATCATCCGGTCGGAACGGCCACGGTACGAAACGCGCGTCGAAGTGACCCTGAAGCGATTCAATCCGACTTACATCGTCTTGATGCGTTGACGGGTAACGTGCCGTTCCATACAGAAACAAATGAATCACTTTCAAAAGAATAACGAGAAAAAAGCATCTGCATAGAAAAAGAGACTCCTTTTTCCGTTGCAGATGCTTTTCCTATGTCAATCGTATTATCGCTTTTGATACTTCACTTTCGTATGCGCTTGGGCCTGCTTGTGGATTTTTTTCCACTTTTCTTTCTCCGCCGCCTGCAACGCTACGTTTTGCTTGCGTTCTGCATAGGCGATTTCTCGTTTTAGCTTGACGAAGCTGTTCCAGCGCTCAGCAGTTAGTGTGCCATCTTCTAAAGCTGTCCGAACGGCACATCCCGGTTCCTTGCCATGCTCACAGTCCCGGAAACGACAGTTTTCAGCAAGCTCCTCAATATCGGAAAACGTCGACGATAAGCCGTCACTTCCGTCCCATAAGGCCAATTCTCGCATTCCCGGTGTATCAACAAGCAATAGACCGTTCGATAGTCGTTTCAGTTCGCGATGCGTTGTCGTGTGACGTCCACGTTCATCGTCTTCTCGTACGCCACCCGTCTCCATTAACTGTTCTCCAGCTAAAGCATTGACGAGCGTCGACTTCCCGACGCCGGACGATCCGACCAACACGATTGTCTGCTTAATTTGTAACTGTTCACGCAACACCTCTAATCCGTCACCCGTCAAAGAATCAACGGCAAGGATTGGTGTTCCGAACGCAATCGCCTCGACAGCCTGCAGTTCCGTTTCAATCGACGGCATCAAACTTTTTTTCGTCAGGACGATGATTGGTGTCACCCCTGCATCCCAAGCAACCGTTAAATAACGTTCCAGTCGACGGACGTTGAAGTCATGTCCAAAAGCCATGACGAGCAGGGCGACGTCGACATTCGCGCAGATGATTTGTTCCTCGGTCTCTGTTCCTGCCGCTTTTCGGGAAAATTGAGAAGATCGTGGCAAGACACGCTCGATCCGTCCCTTCCCCGGCTCTCGCTCTGTTTGGATGATCCAGTCTCCAACCGCCGGCAATTCAGCTTTCGTTCCCGATTGAAAACGCAATTTACCAGACAGTTCACTCAGCGATTCTCCTGTTTCCGTCATGACGCGATAATGTGTTTGATAGACGGCTGTAATCCGTCCTAATCGTTCTGTTCCTGTCGTTTCGTAGACAGGTGGTGTACCCCATTCGTTCAAATGGTTTCCTCCTCTGATTTAAGGGAGGGAAACCCCTCCCTGGTTTCCGACACATGTTACTTGGTTTACGTTGAATGTTGCACTCATCAACATCACTCCTCTCGATTCGATTCTTCTATAGAATAGCATAGGGTGTAATGGTCCTGATAGCGCTCTCTTCAAAGTCAGACCTTCTCTCCGCCTTAAGTCCGAGAGCAAATACGGTCCAAAGAGCGTCGTGTGACTGGAGGGACTCCCGTATCATAAAGGTATCAACACAAGGGAGGCTTCCTCATGAAGCAATCGAAAGGAAAACAACTGGTGATGATTCTCGCCGGACTCGCATTACTTGCCGTCGTCATCGGAACATTACCGCATATGATCGGACTTGGTTTGGGCGCATTACTTGCGTTCTATTCGATCAGTAAATTCATGCAATCGAACAAATGGCCAGCGAAACTCGGCTTCGGATTCCTAGCAGCCATCGGAATCGGGCTTGCCCTCTCAAACATCTGGGCAGTCATCGGAATCGCCGCAGCGATTGCATTATACGTCGGTTACATGCGCATGAAGCTACAGCGTGTCAATGTCGAGGATCTCTTTAACCGTCGCCGTACATCAACAACACATTTTGAAGCTGACTGGAAAGACTTAGACGAAAAACGATTCTAAATTTAAAGATAATACCCATACTATTTACCACTTCCAAGGAGGAACTTTTCATGAAAAACGTATTTGACCAACTCAATGATTTTGCGACACAGATGATGACGGAAGTCAAAAAGGCAGCGGAACAGGGCGAAGTACCGGCTAAAAAGCTCGTTCGTCATATTCGATCTACAGAAGCTGATTTAAAAGAGATCGATCGACTGCTTGAGCGTCAACGGACATTATTGCTGGAACTGACTCAAAAGCAGGAGGAAGCGAAGGATTTAGCCGACAAGCGCTTCAAACAAGTCGAAATCGCAAACGAAGCCGGCGAACAGCAACTGGCTGAACGGGCAGCGATTGAATCAAAACATTACGGAGAGCAATACCGATTCTTCGAAGAACTCGTCGCTGAGACGAAACGCGAGCTGAACGAGTTGGAACGCGAAGCCCTCGAGTTGAAGTTGAAGTTAGAAGATCTCCAGAACAAACGGTATGAGTGGATGATGCGGGAAAACGTCTCGAACTTAAAAAACAAGATGAACCAGGTGCTAGATCGTGAACCAAATGCTACTATAAAAGAAGAAGCACACCCGTTCACGGCGGAAGAACCTGAAGCAAAGTCATCTGACGTTGACGAGGATGACATCGATGCGCGCATCGCAGAGCTCGAGCGCCGTATCCGCCAATAAGCAATCAATGACGAAGGAGGCGTATGCCTCCCTTTGTCATGTTTAGAAAGGAGATTGATCGTGCGACGATTAAGTACAAAACAACTGGTCGGTTACGTATCGATCCTGTTCGCTCTCGGTCTGTTTTATGACCTCTTATCCGGTGCAGGAAATGTATTATTCGGTGTTCTATTTCCATTTCTGCTCTATTACGTCGGGATTCACTTTCGGCGTCGCAATCACGAAAAACTAGCGATCCTCTTCTATATCGTCGGTACGATCATTCTCGCCGGAGTAGTTCTCAGTTCGGCTGCGATCGGTTTTGTCATTGCCGGGATTTTGCTCTATCTCGGAATCATTCTCGTGACACGGCATTCCGTCCGTGAATTTTTATTCTCGCGGATCACACCACATCAATATGAAGAAGAGGGAATTAAAATTCAGCCCGCCTATTCTTTCTCGACTCAATCCGATGCGCCTTATGTCTTGCGCGATTTAAGCGAGCAGTTCATCGTCAAGGATTTAGAAATCGATTTAACACATGCCTATGTGCCGGAAGGTGAGACGCTAATCGTCGTCAGCGGTGTCGTCGGAGACGTCCGAATCCTGTTGCCGTCTGGATACGACTACACGCTCGATACATCGATCGGCTTCGGAAGTGTCAAGACGGACATCCGCCGTATCCCAACCTTCTTCAATCGACGGATTCAATTCCGGGCACCGGAATACGGTGAAGCGACGCGTAAGGTTCGGATTCACGTCATGCTCGGGATTGGCAACGTGGAGGTGTCTTCGATATGAAGCGTGATCAATTCCCGCTTGGTGTCATCGCTCTGCAGGTCATGACGGGTTTTTTGACAGCCGTCATGACCACGTTGCTTTTCTTAAGTACACGTCAAGTCGATTGGCACGTCCTCTTCGTCCGTCAACAGGACTTCCCTGTCCTCTTGCTCGTCATCGGACTATCCTTATTGTTACCACTTGCGATCGGAAGCATGCATTACTTTTTCTTGCGCCGTGACTTCAAACGGATTACGACCGCCATCATCGAACTCGAGCAAGGTAAGGATGTTACGATTGTTCCAGGTCCTTATTTCCATACACTGACTCGTCTGTCGCGGATCGGCAAACGCATCGATGAACAAGTCGAAACCGTTCAAAAGATCAGCACGCGTCCGCAACATGTCGAACAAGTGAGGGTTCAAGCCGTCACGGAAGAACGTAAGCGACTCGCACGTGATTTACACGACTCCGTGTCGCAACAACTTTATGCCATCTCCATGATGACGACTGCAGCGAAGCAAACAATCCTCTCACAGCCGGAAGCTGCTGCCAAACAAATCGAGATGGTCGAGACGATGGCACAAACGGCACAGTCCGAAATGCGTTCCCTGTTGCTTCAACTGCGCCCCGTCGAACTCGAAGGGATGACGTTGCAACAAGGACTCTCCCAATTACTCGAAGAATTATCTAGAAAACAATCTACCCAATTGAGTTGGAAACTAGAAGAGATGTCCCTTCCCCGTCAAATTGAAAACGAACTGTTCCGGATCGTTCAAGAAGGATTAACGAACGCATTACGCCACGCAAAAGCCTCTCATATGGATATCGAACTCCGGGAATTCAATGAGACGGTCATTTTGAGCATGAATGATGATGGTGTCGGGTTCGTCGTTGATGAAAAGAAACTCGCCTCTTATGGGATTAATTCAATGCGGGAACGGACGGCTGAAATGGGCGGAACGATCCGTCTCGTCAGTGTTCCGGGACAAGGAACTCAAATCGAAGTTAAACTTAGAAAAGATCGGATGGTGCAAGTATGATACGCGTATTATTAGTAGATGATCATGAGATGGTCCGCGCCGGTGTATCCGCATTTCTCTCTACGCAACCGGACATCGAAGTCGTCGCCGAAGCCTCGGATGGTCAAGCGGGAGCCGCGCTTGCGCTTGAACACCGACCGGATGTCATCTTGATGGATTTAGTCATGGAGCCGGTAGACGGTGTCGAAGGAACACGACTAATCCGTAAAGATTGGCCAGAGGCTAAAATCCTCGTCGTCACGAGTTTTCTCGATGACGAAAAGGTCTACCCGGTCATTGAAGCGGGTGCGATGAGTTACGTCTTGAAAACCGCCAGTGCTTTTGATATCGCCGAAGCAATCCGAAAGACAGCAAACGGTCAATCCGTCATGGCAGCACAAGTGACCGGTAAAATGATGGAACGCCTTCGTCGTCCTACGACCCATTTACATGACGATCTAACGGAACGTGAGCAAGAAGTCCTGCAGCTGATGGCTCGCGGTATGGCGAATCAGGAAATCGCAGACGAATTGTTCATCTCCCTGAAAACCGTCAAGACACACGTTTCGAATATTCTATCGAAACTGGATGTCGTCGACCGGACACAAGCCGTCGTCTATGCCTTCAAGCATAATCTCGTCAAATAAGATTTTGGACTTCATTACTTATTCTGTATGCCCACGAACAAGCACCCCGCTCATCCTCTTTCTAGAGAATAAGCGGGGTGCTTCATTTATATATAGATCACCACAACTTCCATCCCGGCGCGCCTGGAGGAGCATTTTCGATCATATGCCAAATCGGCACGGTATACGCAAACGCAATTAACGCAAACGTTACGAAGATCCATAACTTCCAGTTCTCAAAGAAAAGCGGGGTTGCCATCGCTTCTTCTTCTGTTTCAGCAATCGGAAATTCTTCCGTTCCTTTTGGAGTTCGGAAAGCGAGTTGGAACATCGCATACAAGAACAACAGAATCGAGATGAATAAAATCGTTCCACCAATCGCCATTGCGACATGATACGGAATCCAGCCGGCAACGATTGAATCTTTGAAGTAAGCAGCGGGACCGGTCCGTCGTGGATTACCAAGTAGTCCTGAAATATGCATCGCCGTCGACATGAAGAGCATTCCGATCGTCCAAGCAGCCGTTTGAATCAATCCGAGACGATTCATTGCCGCTGTTAATGTCCGACCACGTAAGAGCGGGACAAGCCAGTAGGCAGTACCGAAAAACGTCAGTGCCACAGCCGCACCGACCGTGATATGAAAGTGTCCAGTGACCCATAACGTATTATGGACGATGATATTCAGTTGATGCGATGCGTTGATGACGCCGCCGGCACCTGCCGGAATGAAGAACAACATTCCGATGAACGGTGCAAGAAAACGGACGTCCCGGTATGGCATCTTCTTCACCCAACCAAATACTCCCGTTGCACCCTTCCGGCGACCTGCTAACTCAAATGTCGCAAACATCGAGAAGGCTGTCATCAAGGATGGGATGATGACGAGAAACGTTAGTACGACTTGGACATATTTCCAAAATGCTGAAATACCCGGCTCAAGCAACTGATGGTGAAAACCAACTGGAAACGAAAAGAGTAAGAACAGTAAGAAAGACATCCGTGCTAACGCGTCAGAAAAAATCTTCCCGCCGACGATTTTCGGAATGACCGTGTACCAGACGATATATGCCGGTAACAACCAAAAATAAACGAGCGGATGACCAAAGTACCAAAATAGCGTCCGTGATAGTTCGATCCCGACCTTATCCGTCCAGCCGAGAGATAACGGCAGCAATTGGAAGAGAATCGTCGCAGCCACTCCAAGTGTCGCAACGACCCATAACAGGGCAGTCATGATACTCATATATGCTTGCAGCGGCGGATGGACCCCCGGATGCTCCCGCTTGTAATCGGCATACATCCGGAACATAGCACCCGAAGCGATCCACGTTCCGACGACGAAGATGACAAGTCCGATATAAAAGACCGGATGTGCCTTGAGTGGTGCATAGAATGTATAGAGGACGGAAGCTTCCCCTGCAAGTACCATCCACGTGACGAGGACGACACCAAGGATCATGAACCAGAATCCGACCCACCCGAGACGCCGAGGAAAGTCTTCGAAACGCCCGAATGATTGTCCTAAAAATGAGAACAGTAATCCAAAGATAAATAATGTCGTAAAGACGATTGCAAGCATCAATCCGTGTGCAGTGAGAAGCTCATAGTAGCCAACTCCAGCAATTTCTGGAATGACACCTGTACGAACCATCGTTTGTAGTAGTCCACATAAACCACCAATCAATAAGGCAACGAGTGAAAAACTGACATGTGCGAAAGCGAGCTTCGCTTCCTTGATACCGATGACGGTAGCAGGCAGACCACGCTCCATCTCGAACTGTCTTAATTTTTTTGAAATGGCATTCATCTTATTCCACCACCTTGATTTTTGTAGACATCATGTGATGACCTGTTCCGCAATACTCATTACAAACGACCAGGTACTCTCCTGCTTCCTTGAATGTGTACTCGATCGAATTGATATGTCCCGGAACGACCATCATGTTGACGTTCGTTTTGACGATCTCAAACCCATGGACGACATCCTTCGACGTGACGAGGAAGTCAACCGTCGCCCCTTTTGGAATCACCATGTCCTTCGGTGTGAACTGGAAGGCCTGTGAAACGATGATCGCTTCATAGCGGTCGTCATCGATTTTTTTCAGTCCTGGTTTGTCGAACGGTTTCGTTTGATCGACTTTCGTCGGATCAATCAATGTTGCATCGGATGGCGGTTGATTCCCAGAAGCAAAAGCGGATACGCCGATGATGGTTAAAAAGACCCCAAGCATCGCTGCCCCGAAGATCAGCCAGATTTTTTCTAGACGATGAATATGCATCGTGACTCCTCCTTACCGTGATAAGAATAATAGAAAGATTGAGCTCCACATCCCAATGATGACACCCGCTACAATCAGGACGGCAACGAATGTTCCTCTAAGGTTCGATTCTGATTTTTGGCCCATGGTGATCACTCCTCTCCTGCTTTGAACTTGTCTTTATTGTAAGAATTCAGCAAGTTTGGAAACTGTGATATATATCACTTTAAATGTGAAGAATACGCACTTTTCTTTCTAAAAACACACAGAAAGTTCACATCTGAACAAGTGAAGAAACGGCTACTCATACGCAAAAAAATCCAAACCTGAGACAGAAAAATTCTGCTTCACGTTTGGATTGTTCGTATACCATCTATTAAATTCGACAAACACCTGCTGGGCATCCTTCACAATGACAGAGATCTCGCAAGTATTGGATATCGTGAATGATGATTTCTTTTGCCGTCATCGAAATAACACCGTCTTTTTTCCACTGGGAGAACATGCGGTTGACGGTTTCACGCGGTGCCCCGATCAATTGACCGAACTCCCCGTCGGATGGACGTTTTGCAAGACGATAACTTTCTCCCGTTTGTTCCCCTTCCATCGCGACGAGACGAAGTAATGTCGAAGCTAACGCACCCGGTTTTCCGAACAATAGCAAGTCACGCAATTTGGTCTCCGTCTGTTTCCGCATTAAGGCTTGCCACCGCATGATTTCAAGTGCAAAAGTACCGTCCTTTTTCATGAGCTCCTCTAACTGTGCTTTTGATAAGAAGCCGATGACGCTGTCTTCCATCGTCTCGATGCTATAGGAACTCGGGAATGCCTCTCCGACATCGAATTCCCCGAATAAATCGCCTTTGAAATATAAGAACATGAGTAATGGACTGCCTTTTTTCGTCAACTTCGATAGTTTGACGCCTCCTTGTTTCACATAAAACAACTTATCATTCATTTCCCCTTCCCAACACACGATGGAATCCTTTTTGAACGTCGTTTCCGTCATGAAGCTCTCCAGTACCGTTCTGGTCTCAGGCGATAAGACGAACGTATTGGCTTCAGTCGTTCCGCAAGTCAGCATATCCATTTCTCCTTTCGTATCATTCTACTTTCAGTATAGAACATCACAGTTCAAAAGAATTGATTTTCAAAAGATCGTCAAACTTTGTTCAACTTTTCACATATAAAATTTATAAAAATCCTGACACTTTCGAATGATTACACTCTAATCGCGTCAGGCATTTACATCATCGATTGAGATCATAATAGTAGCGTAGGATACGATCCACTGCCCGTCCCGGTGTTTGATCATACCAGTCGGCTTGAAATTCCTTCATCTTCTGTCGACTTTCATCTAATACCGTATCCGACATGATCCACTCCATCAATTGCTCCATCCGTTCTGTCTGTCGGACAGGTAACGGTTTCGGATACTGATCGATCAGTCCAGGCAACTGACGATACGTATCGATATCCGGTGTATATAAGAACGTCGGAATCTCGAGAAGGCAGCTCTCAAAAGGAATCGATGAATAATCGGTCACCACTACATCCGTGATCAGCAAATAGTCATTGATGGAATACGTATCATCCACAAGATGGACGTGTTCCGAACGGTATGTCGACAGTGTTCGCATCGTTGGATGCAACTTGATGAGGACCGTCCATCCGTTTCGGGCGAGCTGTCCGAATTGCTGAATCGCCTGATTTTCCGCTCCCTTGTACTCACGATACGTCGGAGCATATAACAATACACGCCTGTCAGCCTGTACGTAACGGTCTTTTAATTCATTCGTGCGTCGTGTCCGTTGGTCCACATCAAACCAATAGTCCGTTCGCGGTATACCGAGTGGTTTGAAATGAGACCGTTTCAAATCATGCGGTGCCATGAACTGCGTCGCACATCGCATGCCCGGAACGATGAAATCACCGTACTCTTGATAGACTCGACGAAAACGATCCCGTGTCCGTTCTGATACAAAAAGACTTTTGGTCGAAGTCAACCCAAACTGTTTAAGCGTTCCCGCCGCGTGCCAAAGCTGGATACGTCGTGTTCCTTGCCGTGTTTTCGCCACGCTGAATTCCGCGACATAATTGTCGACGAAGACTGTTCGAGACGTCGCTAGCAGATAAGCAAGCCGAATGAAGCGTAAACGGCGGAAACGAAGCATCCGATGCGGTTTCCATGTTCCCGGATGCTTCATGAAAGCATGATCATAGACCAGATACCGCTTTTCGGCCGGTAAGCATCGCGCCAATTGATCATTGACAGGTTTGACGTTATCACCGTAAGTCACCCAAAACAACGTGACCGATCGAAGCGGTAGCCATCGAAAGACGCCATAACATATACGAAATAATAAAAGGTACGTCCACACGATTCCTTCTCTAATCACTTTCCATCCTGCCCTTCCACGAAGAAAGACCGCACGTTTGCCGTGTGGTCTTTTTTCACTCACTTCGAAGCTAATTCCGTTTTAATCTGGCTCGTTGAGATACCTTCTGTCCGACTGAGGTACACGACTTCACAATGATCCTTCAGGAAGTCGAACTCCCCTTTCCAGTCATCCCCCATCACAAAGAGATCTACGTCATGCTTCTGAACGTCTTCTACTTTTTGATCCCAACTGTTTTCCGGAATGACTTCATCGACATACCGGATTGCTTCAAGAATCAACTTTCGATTTTCAAAATTATGGTAGGACTGTTTATGTTTTAAACGGTTGAATTCATCAGTCGAAATCGCGACGATTAAATAATCGCCCATCTCTTTTGCCCGTTTTAAAATATTAATGTGACCCCAGTGCAACAAATCAAACGTACCATACGTAATAACCTTCTTCATGTTTCTGTTCTCCCTTTTATCCATAAATTCGTTTGACGATCATATCCATCGCCCGCTCGGAAGCCTGACCGTCATCCCACTCGCAATACGTCTCGCGAAACGACCGGAATGCTGACGCGTAACGTCCGCTTGAGCTATCCAAACGCTCTAGTTCGTCAAATAACGCACCTTCACTAGACAGTAGAGGACCCGGTGCCTCTTGTTCGAAGTCGAAATAAAAGCCGCGTAATTGATCCCGGTAGTGTTCTAAATCGTACGCATAGAACAAAATCGGACGCGATAGGTGTGCGAAGTCGAACATGACGGACGAATAATCCGTGATCAAAGCAGTCGATGCAATATACAGTTCCGCGATGTCCGGGTAGTCCGATGCGTTTCGAACGGATCGATACGCCGAGACATCCAGTCGACTCCCGACTAAGTAATGCATCCGGACAAGCAGAACGTATTCATCCCCAAATCGCTCTTCAAACTGATCCAGCGAAAAAGGCAGCTCAAATGAATATTTCCCTTGACCTTCGAAAGCATTATCGCGCCACGTCGGTGCATAGAGCAAGACTTTTTTAGTAGGTGCGATGTCATAGTGACGGTAAACATCTTCTTTGATTCTATCATGACGTGCCGTTTGATAGAATATATCATTTCGAGGATAACCAATTTCTAGCATATCTCCATTAAAAGCGAAGGCCCGTTTAAAAATTGCACTGGAATACGCGTTAGGCGAAATCAAGCCTGACCATTTTGCGGTTTCCTGCTTGAATCCTTGCTTATACCGCTCTGTCGTCGTATTCGCCATTTGGACATCGTCCATATCAAGCGCTAGTTTTTTGAGCGGTGTGCCATGCCAAGTTTGGAGATAATATGTGTTTTCCGGTTTGATGAGCCAGCCGGGTAAGCGGCTGTTCGATACCCAGACGCGTGATGTCGCAAGTAAATAGATCCATCGAAACGATAGACGGTCCACCGTCTTTACATGAGGGGGGAACGTCACATTCCGTTGCTTGCTGAAAATCAGTTCGCATTCCGGATGCATCGTCCGCATCAATTCATAAATGGCACGCGGACTATCACTATATTGTTTTCCGAGAAAACTCTCGAAAAGGACTCGTTTTCGTTTTTGTGGCAGCCGTGTTAAGACCTTCATGACGGTTTTTAGAACACGTTCAATCAATCCTGTTCGCTTGATCCACTGTTTTACTTGATCTTTCAAGAGAAGAGCTCCTTCTTAAGTCAATTAATCACAGCTCATCATAACAAAAAGCGCATCCATTTGGAATTGGTATTTGTGCGCATGTAGCGGAACGGTAAATCAAAAGCCGTCGTGTTCTTGACGATTCCTTTGCGATGGCTGAACGTTTCAAAGCTGTATTTCCCGTGATAGCCACCCATTCCGCTCGCTCCGACTCCACCAAACGGTAAGTGATGTTGCGCGACGTGCATCAGTGTATCGTTGACACATCCACCACCAAACGAAATTCGTTCAAGGATACGATGTTCGACGGCTTTATTCTCTGTGAACAGATACAGCGCCAGCGGCTTCTCACGATCATTGACGAATGTAATGACCTCTTCGATTTCTCGATATGTCAGCACCGGTAAAATCGGTCCGAAAATTTCCTCTTGCATCAATGGAGCATCCACCGCTACATCCGTCATGACAGTAGGTGCCATCTTGCGGGTTTCCGGGTCTACTTGTCCTCCAAATTCAATCGTTCCTTGCGTCAAATAACTGCTTAAACGATCCAAATGGTCGTCCGAGACGATTTTGACATATGAAGATACCCCAACACCGTTTCCATACTGTTTGAAGGCTTCTTCTTCAATCAGTTGCAGGAAGCGTTCTTTGGCATCTTCGTGAATCAGTACGTAATCCGGGGCAATACAGGTTTGCCCGGCATTCAACCATTTTCCCCATGCGATCCGTTTTGCCGCCAAACGTAAATCCGCATCCTTATGCACGATCGTCGGTGATTTCCCGCCCAGCTCTAATGTGACCGGTGTCAGATGCTTCGCCGCTGCCTGATGGACAATTTTTCCGACACGTGTGGAGCCCGTAAAGAAGATATAGTCAAAGCGTTCGTTTAATAAGGCACTACTCACTTCAGCGTCTCCTTCAATGACGATGCCGAAGCGTTCGTGAAAAGCGGTTTCGAATACGTCACGTAATACGCGTGAGACGTTCGGAGTCAATTCAGAAGGTTTTAACACGACTGTATTCCCAGCAGCAATCGCACCAATAACCGGAGCAAGTGCGAGTTGGAAAGGATAGTTCCACGGTGCGATGACGAGAACATTCCCATACGGCTCATAGTGAATGTCACTTTTCGACCCGATATGCAAGAGCGGGGTCGCGACACGTTTTGGACGCGCGAGTCGACGTAATTGTCTCTCCATGCGTTGAATCTCACCATAGACGAAACCGATCTCCGTCGTAAATGCATCGTGTTGCCCTTTATTCAAATCCTGTTTCAATGCCTCATAGATGGCTGTTTCATGCGTTTCAATCGCTTGACGTAAAAATGTCAGCATACTTAAACGAAAAGCCAGACTACGGGTTGCACCCGTTCGGAAGAAATGACGTTGTGTCTGAAGGCATTCTGCAAGAACCGTTTCGGTAATCGTTGTTTCCATCGAAAAAACTCCCCTTTGATTGGTCTATTCTACTGCTTTCATCTTAGCACATCTCTTTTTCGATAAGAGAAAAGACGGAGAAGGCTCCCCGTCTTGTTTCTTATAGTTGAATTGCTGTTTCGAGTGCGACTTTCATCATGTCGTTGAATGTCGTTTGGCGCTCTTCCGATGTCGTTTCTTCGCCTGTCAACAGGTGATCTGAAATCGTCAAGATCGTCAAGGCATTCACTTTATGTTTCGCAGCGAGCGTGTACAGTCCTGCTGCTTCCATCTCGATCGCGAGGCATCCGAAATCCGCCCATTTTTTGAAGTGGTGGAAGTCATCTTGGTAGAATTGATCCGTCGTGAAGATTTGACCGACCTTCGCATCAATGCCTTGCTCTTTAGCTGCTGCATAGGCTTTGTGCAACAGATCGAATGATGCAGTCGGTGCGTAGTCTAGTCCATTAAAACGAACACGGTTTTGAGCCATGTCATGCGAAGCACTCATTGCGATGACGACGTCACGGACTTTAACATCCGGTGTAATACCGCCTGCTGTTCCGACACGGATCAGATTCTTTGCACCGTAGGATTGAACGAGTTCATTTGCATAAATCGACATCGATGGTACGCCCATTCCTGTTCCTTGAACGGAAATCTTTTTCCCTTTGTAAGTACCTGTAAAGCCGTACATTCCACGGACTTCATTGTAGAGGACGACATCCTCAAGAAACGTCTCGGCAATGTATTTAGCACGTAACGGATCTCCTGGAAGTAAGACCGTTTCGGCGATTTGTCCTTCAGCTGCGTTAATGTGTACACTCATGTACGATTCCTCCTCGATATTCGTTTAAATTGACAACAATTCACGGAATTCATTCGGCGTCATCCCGAATTGCTTTTTAAATACTTTCCGAAAATATTTATCATCTTGATATCCGACTTCAAGTGCAATTTCATAGATCCGTGCCTCTGTCTCACTCAACAATTCCTTCGCTCGATTCAAGCGGATCGTTTGAATATAATCGGACAAATTGACAGAAAAACGCTGTTTGAAACGTCGTGATATATATTCCCGGCTCAAGTAAAACCGTTCGCTCATGAATTGCAGTGTCAATTCTTCCGCATAGTGCGTCTCGATGTATTTCGCGATTTGATCAATCGCTTCCCCGGAATCCGTGACTGGACAGATACACTCCATCGCACGCGACAGGGCATCGTTCAAGACATCCGGATCAATCGGCTTCAATAGGTAATCAAAGGATTGATGCAAAATGGCTCGCCGCATATACGTATAATCATCATACCCTGTCAGCACGATCGTGACGACCTTTGGATGATGATTTTTTGTCCATTCCAGTAATGTTAGTCCGTCTAGCCCCGGCATTTCGACATCTGTCAGCATTAAATCGATCGTCCCCGTCTCAAGCCAGCGTTTCGCCTCTTCCCCATGCTCGGCCTCGTGAATGCTTACAATGTTCCAGCTGTCCCAGTCGCCAAGCAGCTTTACTGCTTCGCGTACGTGCTGTTCATCGTCTACGATCAAGACATTCATGCTAACTCCCCCTTCTCATATGGAATCCGGATTACGACTTTGAATCCTCCCTCCGTTATAGAAGAGAGTGTCATGCTTGCTTCCTCTCCGTAAAAGATCAACAGGCGTTCATAAATATTATGCAGACCAATCCCGCTTGTTTCGAGATCGTCCGGCATACGGTGCATCCGCATCTTTTGATCGATAGCTGCTAGACGCCCTTCTTCAAGAACCGCGCCGCTATTTTCGATGTGGATGATCAGTCGCCCACCGTCCAACCGCACCTTATATGCCAGATAGTTTTCTGTCGCTGCCAATTGTTGACGAAACGCATGCTTAAAGTAGTTTTCGGCAAAGGGCTGTAAAATCATTTTCGGAACTTCAATCTCGTTTAGGTGCCAAGGCACATCGACGATGTAACGGAACTTCTCCGGAAAACGCTGCTGTTGCAGCCGGATATACGCTTGTAGATGATCGACCTCCTGTTTCAGCGTTACGATGGTCTGTTCATTGTTCATCGAATAACGCATCATTTGCGACAATCCCGTAATGGAGCGGTAAGCTACCTTCCGATCCCCTTGTAACGTCGTCGTACCAATCGATTGCAAAGCGTTGAATAAAAAATGTGGATTCAGCTGCGACTGTAGTGCACGTAACTCATTCGTCCGATTCTCGAGCGCCAGTCGATACTCTCGTTTAATCAAACGATCGATCCGTTGAATCATTCGCTGGAACTGACGATTGAGTAGACCGATTTCATCATTCGTCGTCGCAACGAAGGGCGCCGACAAATCACCCTGCTCGACACGCCAGACATGTGCCGTCAATTGCTTGATCGGCTTAGTGATTTGAAGAGCAACAAGACTTGCTGCAATGATCATGACGATCAATGAAACAAAGCCAATCAAGACAAGAATCAAGGCTGTCTCGTTTGCTCCTTGAATGACTGATGCGTAGGGAATCCGTTTGACGAGCGTTAACGGAACACCATTCGTCATCGTCTTCGAATAGACGATGAACGATTTTCCGACCCTTAGACTACCGCTTTGACCCGTGAATTGATCGTCAGGTAGTGCCATATCCGTTCCTGTACGGGCGAGCAAATTTCCTTGTGACATCAACCACAGCGATTCCTCCGGGTCATTTTCGAACAGTTTCAATTGCTGTTCAAAAACATGTACCGGAATATCAACAGACAGGAAGCCGAGTGGTTCGTCTGTCTCGACACGATCGATGCGGTAACGAAAGCTGACGACTTCTTTTTCATCGAGAATCATCGTGTGGACATTATACGGCTGTACTGGATGCGCAGCATCAATCAACCATCCATTCTTTTGTTTCATCAAACGAAAATAATCCGTTTCCTGCATCCAATCAAACGTACCGCGACTGGTTGTTTTCATGTTATAGACCGAGTACTCGGAGTACCCCTTTAAAATGACGAAATGTAATTGTTCAATATCCTGACGCGATAAAAAAAGACCTAACATCGCTCGCGAGATGACGCCATCTGACTCTCCTAGTTCTTTATCCGGCCCGACTCGCATGATGTTCATCAAGGAACGATTCGCATACAGACTAGTCGAGAGACGACGAATATCCTCTATGTAATGGGTCACCTGTGTATTTCCCCGGTTTAGCACGCTCAAGCTAGAGCGCTCTGCCTGTTCGATGTTTTGGTGCCGCACATATAGATAGGAAATCGATGTCGCGAGGGCTGTTGGAATTAAAATCGCCAGGACGACAAGACCAATCAAACGCGTCCGGATACTTTTCATAAAAGGCGCTCCCATCCTTTTTCTTGTAATCAATCGTATCATAACCTTGAATCCGCTTACATCATTTCCTGATATTCTCTTTCTGGATTCCATTAAAAAATTTATTTTCTTTTCGACTTGATTCCGAATGAATTTTAATATAATATCATCAATGTTCGTTTTTTAATCAACTTGTTATGAAGGTGGTCCTCTTACTCATGTTTAAACTTGCTTCACATCAAACAACCGTCAAACGTGAAATCCAAGCCGGATTCGTAACGTTCATCACGATGGCATATATTCTGCTCGTCAACCCGACGATCTTAGCAGATGCCGGCATTCCGCAAGCTCAAGCTTTCTCTGCTACAATCATTGCTACATTGATCGGTACGCTTCTAATGGGACTCTATGCCAACCTACCGATTGCGGTCGCACCAGGTATGGGACTGAACGCTTACTTTACGTATACACTCGTCGTCGGTGAAAAAATTCCCTATCAAACAGCACTCTCGGTTGTATTCGTCGCCGGTGTCATTTTCTTGTTGTTATCACTCTCACCGATTCGGACGAAGTTAATTGAAACCATTCCGATGACATTAAAGCTTGCGATTACAGGTGGCATCGGGCTCTTCATCGCTTCTCTCGGTCTCAAGATGTCAGGCATCCTTGTCGGTAGCGAAGATACACTCGTCACGATTGGGGCGTTGTCCTCTCCGGAGGCGCTCATAACGTTGATTGGTCTGCTTGTCGCAGCCATCTTGACGATCAAACGGGTACCAGGCGCTATTCTTTATGCCATGATTCTGTCCGGATTGATTGCATTCTTTACAGGTGAACTGAAATTCTCCGACTCGTTTGTCGCCTTACCGACGTTACCTGAAGGGTTGATCATCACTAATCCACTCGCCGCCATTCAAGATGTCTTCCAGTACGGATTATTCAGCGGTGTGTTATCGTTCGTCCTTGTCACGATGTTTGACACGACAGGAACGATGGTCGCTGTCGGAGAACAGGCTGGATTGATCGAAGAAGACGGTTCGCTGAAAAATAGTGAACGGGCACTGTTATCCGACTCGACAGCCATGGTTGCCGGTTCGTTATTTGGAACGAGTCCAACGACTGCTTATGTTGAATCGGCCTCAGGTGTCGCTGCTGGTGGACGGACTGGATTGACGTCTGTGACCGTCGGGATCCTGTTTGCTTTATCAGCCGTCTTCGGACCGTTTGTTCAATCGATTTCAAGTGTTCCTGCCATTACAGCACCAGCCTTGATCTTGGTCGGGGCCTTCATGATCCAGAACATCAAACAGATTCCTTGGGATGATTTCAGTGAAGCATTTACGGCTTTTCTCGTCATTCTCATCATGCCGTTGTCCGGCAGTATCGCAACCGGGATTGCATTTGGTTTCATCGTCTATCCGATCATGAAAGCCATCCAGAAAGAGCGTGTCCATCCACTTATCTATGTGTTTGCGCTTTTATTCTTCATTCAGCTGTTTTTCTTGTAATCAAAAAAGCATGACTGCTCCGTCAATCCCTGGAGCAGTCATGCTTTATTTTGTTATTTCTTCATTTTATCCCACGTCTTCGTGAAATCTTGCAACATCTCTTCTGCCGTTTTTTGTTTACCGATATACGCCTGCATGATGGCACCGAACTCGTTGACAGCTCCATCCGGATACTTGAACCAGTTCCACGAAATCGTCTTTCCGTCTTTCGAATATGCTTGAATATCATCGGCAAGCGGTCCTAGATCTTTTGCTTCAATTGATTTGAAAGCAGGAATGAACTTGAATTTATTGACCATGTAGTCCTTACCTGTATCAGATGTCGCCATCCACTCGAGGAATTTTTTCGCTTCTGCTTTATTCTTCGAATTTTTGTTGACGACCCAGTTGTTTGGTACGCCGACAGGGAGGCGATCCATTTTTTCTTTATCGTCATTGATTGGCATCGGGATGAAGCCCATGTTGATATCAGGATTTACATCCGTGATCAGTTGTTGCGCCCAGTTCCCTTGTTGGATCATCGCCGTCTTACCTTCTGCGAATTGAGTAACCTGCGTATTATAATCAGTCGTCAGTGGATTTTTGTTTCCGTATTCAATCGTCAAATCGAACAGGTTCATGAACTCTTTGAACTGTTTATTGTCTTCGAACTTCGCTTTTCCAGAGTTGAGATCCGCGATGAACTGATCCGGATCGTCTTGCTGTGCGACCGGAATGTTCAAGAGGTGATTCCCAAGAACCCACCATTCTCCATATCCGATCGAGAACGGTGTTACTCCGTCCGCTTTCAGTTTCTTCGAAGCATCCGTCAATTCCGTTAACGTTTTTGGAAGTTCCGTAATACCTGCCTTTTTAAAGATATCCTTATTATAAATGAAACCGTACCCTTCGAGGTTCATCGGCATGCCGTATAACTTGCCATCAATCGTCATCGGCTCTTTCGCAAGATCCGTCAAATCGCCGACCCACTTCTCATCAGAAAGATCCTCAAGCTTGTCCTGCCATGTCTTCGCTTCCGTGAATCCACCGTTGTTGAAGACATCCGGTTCATTACCAGAAGCAAATTGTGATTTCAGTGCTGCCCCATAATCCGATCCGCCACCGACAGTCTGAACGACGACCTTCGTTCCGGTCTCCTTCTCATACGCTTTTGCCATCTTTTCCATGTCTTTTGCGATTTCAGCCTTGAATTGGAATACGTTGAGCGTCTTACCATCTTTTGAACCACTATCTTTCGAGTCATCGCTATTCAATGTACCGCCACCACATGCTGCCAAAGCGACGACCATCGCCGTCGTGACGGCAGGTAATGCTGCCCATCTTCTTTTACGCATTCGGATTCCCTCCCTGATTTCGTTTCATATTCGTGCTACATCTTCACAATAAATGAAAACGCTTGCAATGAAGAGAGAGAAAGTTGTCCGGTGTGGTGGAAAATATTGAACAATCATTATCCGAGTCTTTTTATCGGAATTGTTGTATTATAGAAGTAAGAGATTTTAAAGAATAGGAGTTTGATGCGATGTCCTTACAATTTACGGTTTTATTAATTGGTATCTTATTGTTTGCCGCTGTTTGGACGACGAAGTTATCGAGTCGTCTTAATATTCCGGCACTATTGATCTTTATCGCGCTTGGCATGATTGCCGGTAGTGATATTACAGGCTTCATCCGCTTCGATGATGCAGAGCTGGCTCAATTGCTCGGAACCGTCGCCTTGATCATCATTTTATTCGAAGGCGGATTGCAGACGGCATGGAAAGAAGTCCGTCACGAATTGGCACCTTCACTTTCCTTAGCAACATTCGGTGTCTTCATCGCCACTTCCATCGTCGCGGTTGCATCCCATTATATTTTAGGATTCAGTTGGGCCAATGCCTTTCTGCTTGGGGCAATTGTTGGTTCGACCGATGCCGCTGCTATATTTTCTGTTCTAAGCGGACAGCCGATCCGGCGTAAGGTCGGTTCGACGCTTGAAGTCGAATCGGGAACGAATGACCCGATGGCTGTATTTTTGACGATCTTGTTCCTTCAGTTCGTCACGGATCCGGAGGAAGCGTCACTTTTGGCGGGTCTTGGTTCACTCGTCTGGGAGATGGCGATGGGGCTTGTGATTGGTTTGTTCGTCGGTTGGGCAGCTTCGACCTTGATCAATCGGATTGATTTATCTTCTTCTAGCTTCTATCCGATTCTATTGATGTCATTCGCCTTTCTATCTTTTGGGTTGGCGGATACATTCCACGCAAGTGGTTTTCTAGCTGTTTACGTCACAGCAATCTATATTAGTAACCACGAACTCGTCTATCGTCAGACGCTCGTTCGCTTCACGATGAGCATGGCACACCTCGCCCAGATCGGCATGTTCATCGTGCTTGGATTACTCGTCTTTCCGAAACAACTCCTGGATGTACAGGTCATCCTGTCGTCCATCGCCCTTGCACTGATTTTGATTTTCATTGCTCGACCGTTATCTGTGTGGGTTAGCCTGTTGCCGTTTCGCTATTCCTGGCAAGAAAAGACCTTCATCTCCTTCGCCGGTCTAAAAGGTGCTGTGCCCATCATTCTCGCAACGTACCCACTCGTTGCGGATATTGAGAATGCCTCGATGATTTTCAATATCGTCTTTTTCACCGTCTTACTCTCGACTCTGATTCAAGGCAGCATGTTGACATTCCTTGCTGATCGCTTTCGACTTAATGAGACACAATCTTCATCCATTCATACTGTCATTGAATTCATGTCGATTGGTAAGCCGAATGCCGAAATCATCGAATTGACCTTACCGATGTCTCATCCCTTCATCGGAAAAACGATTTCGGAAATCAATTTGCCGCAAGAGTTTTTAATCACCGCCATCATCCGCGACGATCATATCATTACACCGCGCGGTGATACGGCGCTTGAAGGGAACGATCAATTACTCTTACTCACACCGAAGCACCGCATCAAGACGCTCAAGCGATTTTTGTTCCCACCCGCTTGAGTTCGACCAAAAAGAGAGCGACGGATAATCCATCGCTCTCTTTTTGTGCTATCTTCACTTATTCTATTGCTCCGACTCTCCCTCTTGCGCCTGTTCTGTTTGTTTCGCTTTTGATCGACGATAGAGGATATATCCGCCAAGAATCACGACGATTCCGCCTAAAATCCACCATAGTTCCTGTTCCAGTCCTTTTAACATCGACTCCGCTCGTTCTACACCAAATCGCTCACCGACCCAAATATAGAAGAACGATACCGGAAACAAGCCGATGCTTGAAGCGAGAACATATCGTTTAAAGGATAGATTGAACAATCCGCACGGAATCGATACAACGGAACGAACAACCGGGAAGAATCGTCCGAACAACGCCGACCACGTACCGTACTTCGAAACGATCCGTTCACCTTGATCGATTTCTCGTTCCTTGATCAACAACCATTTTCCGTAGCGGACGAGCAACGGACGTCCAGCGTAACGACCTAACAGATAAAAGACGGTAGCGCCCATCAAGCTTCCAAGGAAGCCGACGAGTACCGCGACGGTCCAGCTGACACTTCCGTTTGATACGTACAGTCCAAGAAGCGGCAATCCGACTTCAGCCGGAATCAATTCCGTTCCTAAACCGATGATCATAATTCCTAAAAACAGCCAGAGATTTGACTCTCCGGCTGAGAACAACCATTCCAACATACATTAACCCTCCGTTCATCCTCTCGCTGGACGGAGGAGATAGTAGATGATGACGACTAACGTCGTCCAGACACCTGTAAAGATCCCGATGACACCAACGATGAAGAACCCGAGTGCGACGACTGAACCGGTTTCTTTATAATCCCGCCACATCGTCCGTAATCCTTTGATGTTGAACCAGAGGAATGCGATGAACAAAATGGGAATGAGTATTCCGACGATCAATAAAGAAGACATGCTCTCACCTCTTTCTTATTTATTGTTATCCCCATTCTATCAAGAATCAACACACCTTTCCTCCGCCTGAGGTCTTATGAACTTTAAAAAGAGCATGCCTCCGATTGGAAGCACACTCTTTGTTTTTACGTTTTCTTACTATATATAGGTTAGAGCAGATGAATTCCTTGCTCACGTAAACTTTGCCGTGTCTCATCTGACCAGACAGAAGCTTGGACTTCACCGATATGACGCTTCTTTAATAAGAACATCGCCATACGCGATTGACCGATTCCTCCACCCATCGTTAATGGCAGACGCTCTTCGAGCACACCTTGATGGAACGGGAAAGTCAATTTATCCTCTTCTTGCGCAATCGCCGTCTGTTTCAACAACGCTTCACGATCAACGCGAATACCCATTGAAGACAATTCGAATGCTCCGATTTCTGGGTGGTGTACCAAAATGTCACCGTTGAGTGTCCAGTCATCGTAATCAGCCGCTCGACCATCATGCTTCTCACCTGAAGCCAGTGCACCACCGATTTGCATCAAGAAAACGGCGCCGTATGTCTTCGTGACTTCTGTTTCACGTTCCTTCGTTGAGAGCGTTGGATACGTATCTTCTAATTCTTGCGTCGTCATGAAATGAATCGTTTCCGGTAAGATTGCTGAAATGCCGTACTCCGCTTCCACTTCTTGCTCGACTTGGCGAATCGTTGCATAGATCGCTTGTACCGTTTCTTGTAGATACGCACTCGTCCGTTGTTCTTTCGTAATGATCCGTTCCCAGTCCCACTGATCGACGTGAATCGAATGTGTCGCATCGAGCATCTCATCACGACGGATCGCATGCATCAATGTGTATAACCCTTCGCCCGCTTCAAATCCATACGTATGGAGCGCTTGACGCTTCCACTTCGCGAGGGATTGAACGATTTCAAGGTCTGCCGTGTGGTCTAGTGCATCGAAGCGGATGATACGCTCTACGCCGTTGAGATGGTCGTTGACACCGAGTGTGCTTTCTACGAACAATGGGGCTTCGACACGTGTCAATCCGAGTGTTGTTGAAAAGCGCTCTTCAAAACGTTTCTTTACGAGCGTGATTGCTTCCTGTGTGTGTTTCATCGATACGAGTGTTGTCATGGTGGTGTTCCTCCTCAATTGTGTTTTGAAAAAGAAGCCATAAAAAAGAGCCCTTCTTTCCCAAGAATATGGGACGAAAGACTCGGTTCCGCGGTACCACCCATGTTAGCAACGATGTTGCTCACTCAAAAGACGAATCACTTCATCTTCGGCCATATGATAACGGACAGGCAACTCCGGCTACGCCTACTGACATTCGGGTTCGGGTAGCGACTCCGGGAGGTTCTTCGCATCTTGCTTCCGACTGGGCTCTCACCATCCCCAGCTCGCTATACGGTCATACAAGGTGTTACTCTTCCCTTCAAGGTCGTTGTTACAATTGAATTGAGAACATCGTACAACAGGTCGCAAGGATTTGAAAAGACTTTTTTTCAAAAAAATCTAAAGTTGTCAGACAAATCAAACATCATGAATAGACAAAACACGTTCTCGCATAAGCGAGAACGCGCTTTCAAAAAATTATTTAATTGATCCACTCGTAATCCCTTGAATGATCTGTTTTTGCAATGCGAAGAAGAACAGTAAGAGCGGAATAATCCCAAGCACGAGACCTGCCAGCGCCAAATCCCATTGCTTCGTGTACTGTCCGAAGAAGTAGAATGTCGCAAGTGGGATCGTCCGTAAATCGATATCCCGCAACATGAGCGATGGCAACAGAAAATCATTCCAAATCCACAATGTATTCAAGATGACGATCGTCACCGTAATCGGTTTCAAAAGCGGGAAAACGATACGCCAGAACACACCCCATTGCGAACATCCGTCGATGATGGCCGCTTCCTCGATCTCTTCTGGGATCGCTTTCATGAACCCGTGGTACAAGAAGATGGACAATCCGGATCCAAAACCAAGATACATCAGAATCAAGCCCCAGTAGCTATTTTGCAAGCCAAGATCACCAGACAATTTGGATAGCGGAATCATGATTGATTGGAACGGGATGATCATCGCTGCAACGAACAGGAAGAAGATGATCGTCGACAAACGTGTCTTTGTCCGGACAAGTTTCCAGGCTGCCATCGAGCAAAAGATGACGATGATCGCGTTTGCTCCGACGGTAATGATGACGGAATTCAAGAAGACCTTTCCGAAGTTCATCGCTTCCCAGGCCGCCGAGTAGTTGGACGTCATCCACTCCTTTGGTAAGCCAGAGGTATTCGTAAAGATGTCTCCTCGCGTTTTGAACGAATTCGAAACGACATAATAAAACGGAATCATGTACAGAAGTCCCATCAATAAGGCTGCCAGTTCCACTGCCCCAAGGCGTAAGGAATAGCGATTTTTCGCCTTTTTAGGACGTTTCGGTTTCTCCTCTTGCGGAGTTGGTAACGGTTGTGCAGTACTCATGCTTCCACCTCCCGTTTTTTCGTCAGATAGACTTGAGTGACGGTGATTGCCGCAACGATGACAAAGAAGATGACCGCCTTCGCTGAACCGAGCCCTAAGTTATTGTTCGTAAAGGATTCCTTGTAGATGTTCAAAGCAAGCATCTCAGTCGATTTAAAAGGTCCACCATTCGTCAGGGATAAGTTCGTATCAAATAACTTGAAGGACCAGGAAATCGTTAAGAACAGACAGATCGTGACCGACGGCATGATGAGTGGCAACGTAATGTTCCGCAAGGTCGAAAGACGATTCGCCCCATCGATTTTTGCTGCCTCGATCAATTCCTGCGGTACGTTTTGGAGGGCTGCGATATAAATGACCATGATATAGCCGCCGCCTTGCCAAATCGAGACGATGACGATGCCCCAGAACCCCGTCCGTGCGTCTCCTAACCAAGGAAGTTCAAACAGACTCCACCCTGTCAATTCACCGATGGATGCAAAACCTTTGACGTAAATGAACTGCCAAACGAAACCGAGGATCAAACCGCCAATCAAGTTCGGCATGAAGAAAATCGTCCGTAAGAAATTACGTGTGCGGATGTTTTGTGTTAACAAGAATGCCAAGATGAACCCGACGACATTCGTTAAGATGACGGCGACGACCGTATATCTCGTCGTCAGCCAAAATGACTGCTGGAACTGCTCGTCACTCGTAAAGAGACGGACATAGTTGTCAAAGCCGATCCAATTCAATTCCCCGGTTACCCCGTTCCAGTCCGTGAACGAATACATGACGCCATTAAAAAACGGTACAAGCACGATCACTGCGAATACAAGAAAGACCGGTCCGACGAAGAGCCAAAAATCGAGACCGCGTTTCCACTTCTTTTGTCCAGATGTCATTGTTTCATCCCTCCTCCACTCTACAGTACGTCTTTCGATCAGGATTGAACACGTCACCATTTGACCCATTGGGTGGAAAATATTGAACGTTTTTCTTTGGCGCGTCCGCACTAGATACGCTACTATTAGAAAAAAGAGAGAACCATTCAAAGAGGGAGTCGATACCATGGAAAAGACCATTCGCTCAGACTTAGAAATCGCACAACAGACCGTCCTACGCCCGATCCGAGAAATCGCGGATCGGATCGGTTTGCATGAAGAGGATTTCGACACGTACGGAAAGTATAAAGCGAAGTTGACAGACGGACTGTTGAACCGTTTGGCAACGAAATCCGACGGGAAATTGATCCTCGTCACGGCGATCAATCCGACCGCTGCCGGTGAAGGTAAATCAACCGTCACGGTCGGTCTCGGGCAGGCATTACACCGGGCGAAGCATCAGACGATGATCTGTTTGCGGGAACCGTCGCTCGGTCCGACGATGGGATTAAAAGGTGGTGCGTGTGGTGGTGGCTACAGCCAGGTATTGCCGATGGAAGAAATCAATCTACACTTCACAGGCGACATGCATGCGATTACGTCCGCGCACAATACAATCAGTGCCTTGCTCGACAACCACCTGCACCAAGGCAACATGCTCGGTATCGACCCGCGTCGCATCGTCTGGAAAAGGGTTCTTGACTTAAACGACCGTGCCTTGCGTCAAGTCACGATCGGTCTCGGTGGTCCTGCCCATGGCGTACCGCGTCAGGACGGCTTCGATATTACGGTCGCATCTGAAATCATGGCTGTCCTTTGCCTCGCCGATTCCATCACGGATCTCGAACAGCGGTTAAGCCGTATCGTCGTTGCCTATACGTATGATCAACAACCGGTAACGGTTAAGGATATTCAGGCAGCAGGAGCTGCGACGTTGCTTCTCAAAGATGCGTTCCGCCCGAACCTCGTTCAAACAGTCGAAGGAACACCGGCACTGATTCATGGCGGACCATTCGCGAACATCGCACATGGCTGTAACTCCTTGATTGCAACACAGACCGCCTTGAAACTGAGTGACTATGTCGTCACGGAAGCCGGATTCGGGGCTGACTTAGGGGCTGAGAAATTCTTTAACATCAAATCTCGCATCGGCGGACTTCATCCGGATGCTGTCGTGATCGTCGCTACAGTGCGTGCCTTGAAAATGCACGGTGGTGTTGATAAACAGCAACTCGGCGAAGAAAACCTCGCTGCCTTGACTGACGGACTGGCTTTACTTGAAAAACACGTCGAGACGATGAACTTATTCGGTGTTCCTGCCGTTGTTGCCTTGAACCGCTTCTTTACGGATACGGAAGCAGAACGGGATATGGTCATCTCGTGGTGCAAGGAACGCAACATTCGTGTTGCCGAGAGCGAAGTCTTCAGTAAAGGTGGCGCAGGTGGCGAAGCGCTCGTTTCAGAAGTCATGCAAGCCCTTGAGGAACCGAGTGACTTCCGTCCTTTGTATCCGGATGCGTTGCCGCTCCGACAAAAAATCGAGCGGATCGCGAAACGGGTATACGGAGCTTCGGACGTTCACTTTGAAGACAAGGCGCTACGTGAACTCGAACGGTGTACCGAGATGGGGTTAAACGATTTACCGATTTGCATGGCGAAAACACCGTTCTCGTTAACGGATGACCCTGCTCGTTATGGTCGTGTCGAAGACTTCACGATCACGGTTCGCGAAATCCGGCCGTCGATCGGAGCAGGATTCATCGTCGCGTTGACTGGGAATGTATTAACGATGCCGGGATTACCCGCAGTTCCCGCCGCCTTCCACATGGGTGTATCGGAAGACGGGCAGGTATTCGGACTTTCTTGATGAGAGGATGAGTTTCATGACGATTGACCATTCACATTGGGTAGCCTCTGACGGTTACACCACGACATTGCATAGCTTAGAAGCCCATGATCCGAAAGGCGTCGTAATCGTCTTTCATGGCATGATGGAGCATGGCGGACGCTATGAAGAATTTGCGGAGTTCCTCTACGCTCATCATTACCACACGATCATCGCGGACTTACGGTGTTTCGGAACACGTGCCGCACAGCTTGGATCACTCGGACATTTAGAACCCCACCAAGGATTCGGTCAATTGATGCAGGATGCCGAAGAACTGGTATCCGATATTAAAGAACGTTATCCTGCGTTACCAATCTTCATTTTCGGTCACAGCTTCGGTTCACTGATTGCCCGCCGGATCGGTCAAACCCTAGGACATATGGTGGCAGGCATCATCGCTAGCGGACCGCCGACGAGTACAGGACTCCTCGGTAACATCAGCGAAAAACTCGTCGCTCGCCAAATCCATCAGACTTCTTCTACACACCCTGCCGAACGATTCGGTCAGCTGGTGTTCGGTCGCTATAACTTACGCTTCTTCCCGGCATTGTCTAAAAATGCCTGGCTCTCTTCCGACCCTCAATCGGTCATGCGATATGATGAAGATCCGTTATCCGGACAGACCGTCACGCTCGGTTTCTTTCACGAGTTACTGAGTGCAACACGACTCGTCAACGGGCTCGCTTCCATTTATCAACACCCGCGTCACCTGCCGCTCTTGTTGATTGCCGGCGGTGATGATCCGGTTGCCTTTGACGGGAAAGGGATTCATCATCTGTTCGATATGTATAATCGTGTCCGGGTCGACGCCGTTCAACTGACGATTTACCGCGGATTACGCCATGAGTTGTTTCATGAATTCGAACGGATTCGTGTCTTCGCGGATGTCGCCAGCTGGTTGAATAAACAGGTCAACCCTGCAGCTAAACAGTCATCTTCCCGTTCTTCTTAAGCCCCATCAATCCATGCAAAAGGCAGCGGATCCTTGCGATCCGCTGCCTTTTGCACTTCTATCGTATCCTTCATTGAATCCAAGTCAGCGAAGAAATCATCGCTTCGATTTCCTCGATTTCAAGCGTCTCGCGTTCTGCAGAGTACGTCAATAAGACTAACCGTTCTCCGTCTGAATACGCGTAGATCCGTAAGAAAATCTCTTCTTCTTTCCCATCTACCGCAAGCAACGCTTCTTTTGTTGAATTACGACGGACTTCAAGTGCCCCTGTTAGTTCGATGCCGAACTCCTCGACCAACAGGTTGATTTCTTGTTCCGCCGCCTCATACGGTGTCAATTCTTCTGAGTCGGACTCATAAATGGATAATTGGAGCGTACCCATTGCATTTTCATCCGTCGAATAAAAACTGACATATGTCTCTTCTTCTTGATATTCGAATACCTTCGGATACTCTAACGTGATCCAATGGTCGACTGTGTACTGTTTCATTTGAATTCCTCCATTCGTTGTATCTTTTCAAAGTGGATACCCGTCACAGCCATGCGCTCGAATCGTCGAGCGAGCTGAGCAGAAACGAACATGCGTTGTGTTCGTTCATCCCGCATCAGGTGGTGCGGACATATCGAATCATTAATCCGTCGCTCGGTCAAAAAGTAGACGCGCCGTCGCGGGATCGGACGGAAGATATCCGTCGTATGTAGATGTTCGATTCGACTGACAGATAAGAGATTGAGAAGATAGTACGGAACCACTCCATCCTTCGTCTCAAGATGTACCTTGAGACATTGTACAGAAAAAGGCGCGTATGCTTCAATGACCTGTTGCATACGTTCCGAGACGAGCGGCAGATCGAATGTGTTTGGTAGGACATCCGGTAACAAATCCGCATCTTGATTGATGGAAAAAGCTAGTACACTTACGTTATGGAACCACTCTCCTGTCAATAAGCGATGACGATCGAATTGGTGGTGACACGTTGCCCTCCATCCTTTTCCCATCGGCTGTTCGCTCCAAACTCGCACTTCATTCACCAGACACTCTCTCCTCTACCCAACTTTACCCATATTACAAATCAAGATTACCAGTGTAAACGATTAACTAGTATTATTGTACACTGAATCTTAAAAGAAATTGCCTTTTTTCATAAAAGTTATGGAAATGCGCTCTTTGCTATGCTACTATATTTCATGTAGCCGATACGCGGGTGTAGTTTAATGGTAAAACCTCAGCCTTCCAAGCTGATGACGAGAGTTCGATTCTCTTCACCCGCTCCAATTATGACATAACATAGGTCTAGGACCATTTCCCTCTAGAGGGCAGGCGACTCGCGACGTGCGAGTCGTCTTTTTTATTTTTTCTGCTGATGATTCCAACGAATTTATGGGTATACAACGATATAGATAGAGATTCGTAAAGGAGGATTCGTATGATTCAGATGAAAATGCCCGGCGTGACGATTTATCAAAGTACACTCATGAAAACGACATCAACCTTGATCGAGACGCCTGATTGTCTGATCGTCGTCGACCCTGGCTGGCTACCTGATGAGATTGCAACGATTCGTCGAGACGTTGAAATCGTGCGTCGTGAACGACCATTATACGTCGTCTATACGCATGCTCATTTTGATCATATTCTAGGTGCCTACGCCTTTACGGATGCCATCGTCATCGCTTCGAAACCGTTCATCGATGTCGACCGACAAGAAGCGCTAAAAGCCGTTCAAGACTTTAACGATGAATTTTATATCGACTCTCCCGTGCTATTTCCAGATGTGACACATGTCATCCACGAGTCTGAAACGATTCTGACGATTGGACAAACGAAGCTGATTTTCTTTTTGACACCTGGTCATGAATCGACCCATCTTTCCTTCATCGTCATGCCACTCCACTTGTTGGTCTGCGGCGACTATGCTTCCGATGTTGAAATTCCCTTGATTGAACACGATTCCTCTGAGTATTTGACGACGCTCGAGTTACTCGAGTCGTTCATTTACGAATATGAAGTCAAACTCTTGATTCCCGGACACGGTCACATTTGTGATGTCCGAACAGAGATGATCGAACGACTTCATCAGAGCTATGATTATATCCTCGCCCTTCGTGCCGGAAAAGAGTCCGACTGGTCACCGTCTTGGCAAACGACGCCGTTCATGAAACGTCTGCACGAAAAAAATAAGCGGCAAGTCAAAAAAGAACATGAGGAGCGATTAGCTCGACGCCATTATGATTAACTTCGCTCAACTCAAAGAGGCTGACTCAAAAAAAAATGACGCGTCTTATCACGCCCTTTCCTCAGGCGAGACACAAGCCAGTTTTCCTGCTTTATTCAAGCAGGAAAGCGGGTCTTGTTCGTCTCTGACAGCGCAAAGATGCGCTTGTTCCTGTAGGAGTGGCGTGAAACGCGTCATTCTTTTTATTATGAGATCAGGATGGCAGCTCATCATTCTGCCACCCTTATCTTTGTGGAAACTGACTTTTGAGTCAGCCCCTTTTATCATCATCCAAGTAATGTGACGAGCAACGCTTTTTGGGCATGGAGGCGATTCTCGGCTTGATCGAAGATGACAGATTGCTTGCCATCGATGACGTCTGCCGTGACTTCCTCCCCGCGGTGCGCCGGAAGGCAATGCAAGAAAATGGCTTTATCATTTGCTTGATCCATGATATTGGCATTGACCTGATACCCTTCAAATGCTTGCAGACGCATCGTCGCCTCTTCTTCTTGTCCCATACTTGCGAAGACATCCGTATACACGACGTCCGCACCACTCGCCGCTTCCTCAGGATCCGTCATGACGATGATGTTTCCACCTGTTTCTTTTGCGATGACTTGAGCATCATGAACGACTTGTGGATCAGGAGCATACGCCGCCGGCGCACAGATGCGGACTTCCATCCCACTTAGCGCTCCACCAATCATCAGCGAATGCGCCATGTTATTTCCGTCCCCGATATATGTCAAAACCTTTCCAGATCGTGTTCCAAATGTCTCTTCGATCGTTAGCAAGTCAGCAAGGACTTGGCACGGATGATGTAGATCCGTCAGTCCGTTAATGATTGGAATCGTACCATGTGCCGCAAGCGTATCGACGATCTCATGACCGAACGTCCGGATCATCAGGGCATCGACGTAACGGCTCATGACTTGAATCGTATCCGAAAGCGGCTCTCCCCGCCCGATTTGCATATCTGCTCCACTCAATACGATTGGATGTCCACCAAGTTCGACGACACCCACCTCAAATGAAAGACGTGTCCGCGTCGATGCCTTTTCAAACAATAAGGCAACTTTTTTATGGCTTAGTGCGTTTTGGTAGACGTTTGGCTGATGCTTGATGTCTTTCGCGAGTACCAATAGCTCCGTCAGTGCTTCCGGCGTCAGTTCCGTCATCGTCAAGAAATGCTTTAGTTGTTGCATCGTCTTCATTTTACTTCCTCCTTGATCGGTTCTATCCATGTATGAAGTGGCTTCACAGCATAATGGTACTTCTCTGTCGCTTGTAGATGATAATGTGCTAATTCAGGTTCTGTCAGGACTTGCACCCCGGCAGCAAGCGCTGCTTCGCGACTCGCTTGTTCTTCTGTCACGTGCGAATAGAAAATCGCACATTGTGCCCAGTCAATCGTTTCATCTAACGCTACACCCGTTCCGAAAGCCTCTGTATCTACTCCAGCAACGATGATGTCTCTCGTTGTCAAATGTCGTTTCGTCGTTTCGTCGAAGATAAATCGCTCCAGCGCCAGTCCGTCTGTCGTCCATTGTAACGTTTCACCTGTCGAACGCATGACGGGACCTGTTTTCGGATCGACGCCTTGTAATTTTAACGTTGAAAAAACAGGGGTCTTGACGGCATGAAAAGCAAGTTTCGTCTGTTCCGTTGGTAGTACGACCGTTTGACCGACCGCTGCTTGGACTGCCCACTGCAAGATCGGTTGACCTGTTACTTTGGCGACGATCGGCAACGTCCGGGAAGCCCGCGGATTGATTTCAAGTACATAGATCTGTTCTTCATGTAAAATGAATTGAATGTTAAATGCCCCTTTGTAGTCCATCCGTGTTCCGATCTTCTGTGCAATCTGCTCTATGTCATCCTGGACACTCGTTTCAAGTGAAATTGGAGGTAAAATCATCGTCGAATCACCCGAATGCACCCCTGCCCGTTCCAATTGTTCCATCAAAATCGGAACGTACGTCGTTGTTCCGTCCGTAATGCAGTCGACTTCGATTTCCTTTCCTTGGAGGTAGGCATCCACGAGGACAGGGAATGTTAATTCGGAAACGATCGTCTCTAATTGCTCTTGATCGTGGATGACATGCATTCCCTTACCTCCGATGACATAGGAAGGACGAACCATGACCGGGTAACCGATCGTTGTTGCGACTTCTATCATTTGTTCGTCTGTCGCCACTTCTTGTCCCGGAATCCGATCGATTCCGATGTCATCTAAAAATTGATAGAACCGTTCACGGTCTTCCATTTGATCAATGACATCTGCCGTCGTTCCGAGAAGATGATAACCGGCGTTCTCCAAACCAGATGCCAGCGCAATCCCCGTTTGTCCTCCAAACTGGACTAAGACGTCATGGCAATCCTCTGCTTCTAGCACATGCATGACGTCTTCAAGTGTCAACGGCTCGACATACAGGCGATCTGCGACTTCGAAGTCGGTCGAGACGGTCTCCGGATTATTGTTGATCATGATTGTTTCATAACCGGATGCTTGTAATGCACGTACCGCGTGAACGGAACAATAATCAAATTCGATTCCTTGACCGATCCGAATTGGTCCCGCACCGATGACAGCGACTTTCTTTTTCGTCGATGCTGTGACTTCCGTTTGACCACTCCAGTTTCCGTAGAAATAAGGTGTCGTACTCTGGAACTCTCCTGCACATGTATCAATCATGTGATAGACAGGAAGAATGCCTTTTTCTTTACGTAAGTGCTTGATGTCAACAGCACTGACACCTGTTAGAAGGGCAATCTGTTTATCCGTAAAGCCCATCATTTTTGCCTGTTTCAGAGAACTCTCATTCGATACATCCATTTTTTGTTGTTGCTCGACGAGACGTTGGAGTACTTTTACGAATAAAGCTTGTACTTTCGTCTGTTCAACGAGTTCTTCGACGGTCGTCTCCTGACGATCTAGAAGTGCCAGCATCGCGAGCAGACGACGGTCTGTCGGAGCCATCACTTCTTTCCATAACGCGTCAGCTTCTGCTGTTTTCATCCATGTCGGATAAAGGGGTGATTGCTCGACTCCTGCACCACGCCATGCTTTTTGTAATGCTTCTTCCAATGTTTTCCCCATCGCCATACTTTCACCGGTCGCCTTCATCTGTGTACCGAGCGTACGGTCGCTTCCTGTGAAAAGGTCGAACGGGAAACAAGGCACTTTTGCCGTGATGTAATCCATCGTCGGTTCAAAACTTGCCATCGTCTCCTTCGTGACCGGATTGATGCAATCGTCAAGTCGTTCACCGAGTGCTAGGCGCGTCGCTAATTTCGCAATCGGATATCCCGTCGCTTTTGATGCAAGTGCTGAGGAACGACTGACACGCGGATTGACCTCGATGACGAAATAACGTTCCTCCGTCGGATGGATCGCAAATTGGATATTACATCCACCGATGACACCGAGATGCGAGACGATTTTTCGCGCTTCGGTCCGGAGCTGTTGATTCATCCGGTCCGAGATCGATTGAATCGGCGCAAAGACGACGGAGTCTCCGGTATGAACACCGACAGGGTCAATATTTTCCATATTGCAGACGATGATCGTCGTATCAGCGCTATCCCGCATCACTTCGTATTCGACCTCTTTGTACCCGGCAATGCTCACTTCGACTAGACATTGCGAGATGGGACTTGCCTGTAAGCCATTTTGTGCCAGCGTACGTGCTTCTTCTTTTGTCGATGCGATTCCGCCGCCTGTACCTCCGAGCGTAAACGCGGGTCGGATGACAAGCGGTACACCGTGTACTTCCATGAATGCTTCAAGTTCTGCTAACGACTCAATCGTCATACTTTCCGGAAGGGGTTGTGCCAGTTCAATCATCTTTTGCTTGAAGCGTTCACGGTCTTCCCCGTCCCGAATCGTATCCAGTGATGTTCCCAAAAGTTCGACGCCGTATTGTTCGAGTACCCCTGCTTCTTCGAGTGACATCGCAAGATTGAGTGCCGTTTGTCCGCCGACTGTCGCTAACAGATGCGTCGGACGATCTGCTTCGATGATTGCCGTCGCTTTTTCAAGGGTCATCGCCTCAATGTAGACATGATCTGCCGTGCTTGGATCCGTCATGATAGTAGCCGGATTCGAATTCATTAAGATGACCTCGCATCCCGCTTCTCGAAGCGCCTGACAGGCTTGTGTTCCAGAATAATCAAATTCTGCTGCTTGCCCGATGACGATTGGACCCGAACCGATGACGAGTACTTTCTGCTTATCCCACATACGCTACCTCCTGGTGTAATACGGTATTTACGAATTGATCAAAGACGACCATCGCCTCTGTGGGTCCCGGACTCGCCTCTGGATGGAACTGGACTGTCATGATCGGTAGCGTCGGATGAATCAATCCTTCTACAGACCCGTCATTGATATGCTCATATGCGAGTTCCATTTCAGACGCTTTGATACTTTTGACATCAACGGCATATCCATGATTCTGCGAGGTCATGAACACTTGCCCGGACGCTAGATGACGCACGGGATGGTTCGCTCCTCGGTGTCCATGATGTTGTTTTAATAAGGTACAACCAAAGGCATGAGCGAGAACCTGATGCCCCATACAAATCCCGAGCGTCGGATAACTCGTCGCCAGTTCACGAATTCCTGAAAGGAACGGGTCTAATTGAGTCGGATTACCGGGTCCGTTGGAAAACAGCAGACCATCCGGTGCAAGGGCTTGAATCCGTTCTGGTGTCGCATGATACGGAACGACCGTCACACGCATACCGCGTTCAAGCAAAGCGTCAATCATTGATTGTTTTACGCCGTAATCGATACAGACGACATGACCCTGTTCGACTTCCGGTACGTATTCAACGTTTGAAGCCGTCGAGACGGAAGCGATGTACGCCGCATTGATGGGCTCGGATCCCGTCATGCCTTCTTGCATCATGTCTCCGAATTGATCCCCTTCCGTCCGTAATAGATGCACAAGAGAACGCGTATCGACCCCCGATAAAATCGGAACACCCGCTTCAGTTAACCAATTCGCAAGTGACATTCCTTCTCCGTCCTCCGCTAAAGTCTGGACGATGACGCCGGCGACTTGGATCTGGTTGCTTTCTGACGCTTCCGCTTGAATACCGTATTGACCAATCAACGGGTAGGTGAAGACGAGGATCTGCCCCTGATAGGATGGGTCCGTCAAGACTTCCTGATACCCCGTCATACCTGTGAAAAAGACGACTTCACCTTTGACTGGAGCTGTTCCTTGCCATGAACCGGTAAACGTCGTCCCGTTCGCAAGCGTTAGTTTTCCGGATTGTTTCATACGATGACCTCCTGTTGACAAACAAGTTGTATTTTTTCGATGGCTTGCATGAGTTCCTGTTCTGTCACGAACAACGATGGCAACAAGCGAATGACATGAGGACCAGCCGAGACGACGAGAAGTCCGTTTTCACGTAAGGCGTCAATCAAAGGGGCAACAGGCATCACGCACTCGATACCAATCATCAAGCCACGTCCGCGAACCGAACGAACGATTGTCTCTGGTAAGTTTTTTGCTAATTGCTGGCGCAAAAATTCCCCTTTTTCTTGAACGTCCGTCATGACGGTGTCACTTAACAAAAGTTCAAGTGTTGCTTCCGCGGCTGTCATCGCAAGCGGATTTCCGCCGAATGTCGAACCGTGCGATCCAGGTGTGAATACTTCCGCTGCCTCTGCTGTCGCGAGTACTGCACCGACCGCAAGTCCACTTCCAAGCCCTTTCGCAAGGGTGATGATGTCCGGTACGAGTGGTGTCTGCTCAAACGCAAAACGGGAGCCTGTCCGGCCGATGCCGGTTTGCACTTCGTCGACGATGATTTTGACATCATAACGTTGCGCCTGCTTCATCAACGCTTCGAGCCAAGCGTCATCAGCGACGACGACGCCACCCTCTCCCTGAATGATTTCGAGCCACACCGCAGCTGTTTGTTCCGTAATCGCTGATAAGCTCTCCATCTCGTTAAACGGCAGATGTTTGAACCCGTTCACCATCTCTCCGTATCCTGCTTTGATTTTCTCCTGTCCTGTCGCCCCCATCATCGCAAACGTCCGACCGTGGAACGATTGTTTGAACGTGACGACTTCCGTTTTTCCTGTCCACTTCCGCACGAGTTTGTACGCCGCCTCGTTTGCTTCCGCACCGCTATTACAAAAGAAGGCATGACTGAGATGACTATCTTTCGTCAGTCGCTCGGCGACCCGCTCTTGTGCTGCGATTTGAAACAGGTTCGATGTATGCCAAATCTGATTCAGTTGTTCTTCTAGCCGTTGCTGAATAAAGGGATGGCGGTGCCCCGTGTTGCAAACGGCGATTCCCATGATGAAATCGAGATACGTCTTTCCCGTCGTATCCTCAACGATTGACCCCTGTCCTTTAACCAATTCCACATCAGTACGCTGATAGGTGGGTAGTAGTGCGCTCATGTGATTCCTCCTTGATTCGTGTCCCTGTAGCTAATACATTTTTTCCCGATCGAATGACGACCTCTGGAATACCATGCTGAGCGGCCTGCATCATCGCTTCAACTTTCGGAATCATTCCGCCGTAGATTTCCCCGGATGCGATTGCCGCCTCGATCGTTGCAGAGGTGATTTCCGCTTGATAGTCGCCGTTTACTTTTACACCTTCTACATCCGTCAACAGTTCGAACCGATCGACGGACCAGGCTTTTGCGACGGCAATGGCACACGCATCCCCATTACTGTTTAAAGCCCCTTGCTCCCCTGTAACAAGAGACGTGACGACAGGCACATACCCATTCGTACTCAACACCGTGAATAATCGTGGATGAATGTGCGTGATGTGACCGACTGCCCCGAGTCCTTTAACTTTTTTACCATGAACGCTTGCGCCGTCTAAACCGCTCATCCCGACGGCAGGAATCCCCGCTTGATTCAACTGCTGGACGATACCGGATTGGACTTCCCCTGCTAAGACCCGTCGCGCTCCGAGTAAGACACCATCCGTCGTCACACGGACACCGTTCCGAAACACGGGTTGAATGCCCTGTTGTTCGCAGTAACTGGATAGAAGCGGTCCGCCCCCGTGAACGATCAATAATTCGTTACCGGTTTCAACCCATGCTTTCCATTCCTCGAAGTATCGCGCATCCAATTGCTCCCAGACACTTCCACCCAGTTTAATGACTTTTCGTTTCGTCATGTCCGGTAACTCGCATTGATTTTGACGTAATCGTATGTCAGGTCACAGCCGTAGGCATGTCCGTGTCCTACTCCATCATGTAAATCGATGTGGATCTGTACGTCCTGCTGTGCCAGTTCCTGCGAGGCAATCGTTTCATCGAATAAAACAGGCATACTGTGTTGCAACACCCATTGCGAACCAATTTTGATATCGACGTTTGTTACATCGAGCGGCTCCTCAACACTGCCGACAGCAGCGATGATCCGTCCCCAGTTCGCATCTTCTCCGAAGATCGCCGTCTTGACGAGCGAGGAACCGACGACTTGTTTTGCGACCATCCGTGCTACTTCATCCGTCTGTGTGCCTGTCACTGTCACTTCGATCAACTTCGTTGCGCCTTCCCCATCACGTGCGATCTGTTTCGCTAAGTCCTGACAAACGGATTCAATCGCCTGCTCTAAAGCGAATGCATCCTCTGTTCCTTCAAGAATCGTTGCTCCACCTGCTGCGCCACTCGCTAAAATCATCACCATATCGTTCGTCGAACTGTCGCCGTCTACCGTGATACAGTTAAATGTCCGATGAATCGTCCGACGTAATATCGTTTGGAGCGTATCCGGCTCGATCGTGGCATCGGTTGTCAAGAAGCCTAGCATCGTCGCCATATTCGGATGAATCATTCCCGACCCCTTCGCCACACCGCATACCGAAATTTGAATACCTTCCTGCATGTATTGTTGACCGGCTGATTTCGTAGCCGTATCGGTCGTCAGGATCGCGTGCGCAAAGTCATTCGTAGCATCACTATGATTTGAAGGCATCAGCTGCGGAATGCCTGCCAGTAACGTATCGATGGCAAGCGGCTGACCGATGATTCCTGTCGAAGCAATCGCTACCTGCTCTGGAGCAATGTTCAGGCTCTTCGCCATGGCTTGTTGTGACATATACGCATGGGATAGACCTAGTTCCCCTGTACAGGCATTGGCATTGCCACTATTGACAAGAACGGCATGGATGCGCCCTTGCGAAGACTCGATTGCTTGTTTCGTTACCGTGATCGGCGCCGCCTGAACTTGATTCGTCGTATAGACCGCTGCAGCACTCGCTCCTGTTTCACACCAGATCAGACCAAGGTCTTTCCGCTTTCGTTTCAGACCTACATGCACTCCGGATGCTTGGAATCCTTTCGGTGTCGTAATCGTCAATGGGGTCTCTACTTGTACTTGCCACACAGGCGTTCCTCCTCTTATATTTCTTCTTGATTAAATGTAGATCGGCTGTTGTGTTAACCCGGATGTCTCGTCAAATCCAGCTAGAATATTGGCATTTTGAACGGCCTGTCCGGCGGCGCCTTTTTGCATGTTGTCAATAACCGAAACAATCGTGACGCGTCCGGTCCGCTCATCCTTGTATACAGTCAAATCACAGTGATTACTGCCAACGACCGATTTGATTTCCGGATCAGTCTGCTGGACACGTACAAACGGTTCCGATGCATATTGTTCGCTCAACCAGGATCGCCACTCCGTTTCCGAAACGTCAATCAATGGCTTGACTGTCATGATCGCCATGATGCCTCGATTAATCGGAAGCAGCTGGGTCGAGAACGTGATCGGGTGCGATGATCCGGTCCATTCGAAAAGCGCCTGTTCGATTTCCGGGATATGCTGATGCTGATTCACTTTATACAAACGAACGTTTTCGCTTGAATGTACATGGTGGGTTTGTGCCGTCAATGTCTTGCCTGCTCCGGTCAGACCGGAAGAGGCTTGAATGATGATTTGAGATGGATCGATTTTTTTCTCTTTTAAGAACGGTGTCAGACCGAGGAGGACCGCTGTCGCGTAACAGCCGGGATTCGCAACCCACTTGCTCGCCGTGACGGCTTGACGATTCCATTCCGGTAATCCGTAAGCCGCTTGTTGTTGTAGGTCTACAGCTACTGGTTCCTTGTTGTACCAAGCCGCGTATGTGTCAGGCGGAAGCCGTAAATCACCGCTCAAATCAATGACATAGCCGGACCAGTTTTGAAGTTGTTCTAAGTATTGTTTCGAAATTCCACTTGGTGTAGCTAAAAACACCATTTCTGTTTCAGTTTCCGCAAGAGTTTCCACTGAAAAGGAAGATAATGAGGAATATGTTTTTTTATTCATGAATGGGAATACATCATGCATGGATTCCCCCGCCATCGAGTCACTCATTAAACAGACGATTTCAAAAGAAGGATGTGCCTCCAACAGCCGAATCAACTCAATTCCCGTATATCCTGTCGCGCCAATGATGGTGCATTTCATATCTGTACGCTCCCCTTCGAAGAATGTTATACCGATTTAAACATTTGTATATTTATACTGTCAATTGAATTTTTATTAGTTTTTATACAAAAAAAGAAGCGTTGAAGCGATTGTCTTCCATAAGACAGTCCCTTCAGCGCTTCTTTTCATTTAATGCGTTCAACGTTTTTCAGCACGTTGCGCTACGAGATGATCGATTCCAAATACGCCTGCACCCATCACTGCTATGACGACTACGAAAATCAGTGTAAACATATGTATCCTCCTTATCGTTCACAAAAATGTCATTTGATACTTCCTATTGTGCAAGATTTCTCTCAAAAAAGAAAGCGTTTACGACAAAAAATCGTCACATTTCTGTTTTTTTATATTTTTAGCTGAATCACTTATAGTTGACGCCATCCATAATATTCGTTAGTATTACGTTTGTTCAATGCTTTTGTGCATAAAAGCGTGTTAGCAACAGAGCATTATCATTCTTTCATATTCATTTAAGGAGGTGGAAGCATGCGCATGTCATTCCGTGAATCCGCAGCTATCCTAGGAATCAGCATCATCATCTTATTATCCGCGTTATTCGGCGCCAAAGCCGAACCGCATCTTGCCATCTTATCCAGTCTTATTTTCGTATCAGGATATGCCGTTTATCGTGGATTTAAATTCGCAGATGTCGAACATCATATGATTCAAGGTATTCGGGAAGCGATCAAACCGATCATGATCATGTTGCTCGTCGGTATGACGATCGCGGTCTGGATGATGAGTGGCGCAGTGCCGACCCTACTTCATTTTGGTTTATCGACACTTTCGGCGACCTGGTTCGCACCGAGTGCCCTCCTCATTGCGATGGTCGTCTCGACCTTTACAGGCAGTTCCTTTACGACGATTGGAACAGTCGGTGTCGCTCTGATGGGAATCGCGATTGCATTAGGCGTCAATCCAGCACTTGCTGCCGGCGCCATCATCAGCGGTGCCTGTTTCGGAGATAAGATGTCTCCATTGTCCGATACGACGAATTTCGCACCGGGAATCGTCAACGTTTCCGTGTTTGATCATATTCGTTTCATGATGGGAACAACGATTCCGGCGATTACGATTACGTTCATTCTGTTCTTCATCTTCGGACGCAGTAGCGGAACGGTCGATTCGTCTGCTGTCCAGGCAACACAGCAAGAGTTAGCCCGCTTGTTCGATTTGTCACCTTTGACGTTACTCTCACCACTGCTCGTCATGATTCTAGCGTTACGGAAGATGCCCGTCATCCCAACACTCGTTGCCGGCGTCTTGAGTGGACTGTTATTGACAGGTCTCGTCCAAGGAAACTGGAATATTTCGAACTGGATGGCCGTCATTCAAAACGGATTAAAACTGGAGTCTTCTAGTGAGACGGTCACCGCAATCATCAGTAAAGGCGGATTGCAATCGATGATGTGGTCGGTTTCCCTCGTCATGCTCGCGCTCGCTTTCGGTGGCGTCCTTCGCGGCATCGGTGTAATCGACGTGGTCATCGAACGGACGGTATCCCGACTGAAACGTGACGGCAGCATCATCTCATCCGTTGCTTTATCGTCGATTGGTGTAAACCTGATGGCCGGGGAACAATACTTGTCCATCTTGCTTCCGGGTCAAGCATTCAAGAAAATTTTTGAGCAGCGCCAGATTGATCCGCGTTTCTTGTCCCGGTCACTTGAAGATGGCGGCACTCTGATCAATCCACTCATCCCGTGGGGTGTCTCAGGAGCATTCTTCGCTACGACACTCGGTGTTCCTGTAACCGAGTACGTGCCGTTTGCGTTCTTCTTAATCCTTTCGCCACTCTTTACATTCTTACTGGCCTTTCTTCGTCCGACGAAAGTGGAAATGAAGCAATCCATTGCTTCTTGACTCTTTCTTTCTCTTTAAGGATCCGATTTGATACATCGGGTCCTTTTATAGTGACCATATTTCCTTTATTTCCTGTTAAATACGTCAGATTTAAGACCAAAACGGCTTGGAATCGCGTTTTTTTAAAGAATCATGTGTAAATATGAAATGAACTGGGAATATACCAAACATAAGAATAAAAATTACAGAGAGTGATAGAGAGAGAATGCATTTCGATCATTCGAAATGACTTCGATGTAATTGTGGGAGGAGTTAATATGATCAAACGTGGTACGCTGGAGCGACTTGATGGCAAATATGCCGTCCTTCTGTGGGAGAACGGTTCAAGTTTTATCCCACGACGTTATTTGCCATCCGAAGCGAGATTAGGCGATACAATTATCTTTGACGGAACAACTTATACGTTAGATGTCAGTAACTCATCACCCTCGTCCTTTCAGACATTTTCGTTTCGGCAAATGGGTTGATGATCGATGAAAAGCCATTCGATGTCATGTTTTGACTATGGAGACATTCGTTCTCACATCAGTCCTTACATGAGGCGGATGGCTTTTTCGTGTTTTAATCGCGGATATAGAGGGTCTGTTGCTGACACATCGGACAATCCAACTGATGGATGTCTGAGATTTCAACACGTTCCAGGATCGTCCGGTCCTGTGTACATTCGTATTGCGGTTGCACGACATCGGTTTCTAAAAAAAGAGCGCACCAAAAGCGGTTTGAGAACTGATGGCACGTTGGACAATGATAAAGGTCCAGTTGATAAGGGACCCATCCATCTGCCAATTCCATTTGATGAAGTTGATAGTATTGAATCAAACGAAATCGATTCCAGTCATCCACGTATCGCTGAGGCAATACCGGTTCATCCATCGACGGCACGAACCAAAATGGCAGACCGGTCATGAATGCCTCTACACCTTGCGTCAGGACAGCGGGAAAGGTCGGCCATCCGTCCAGTTGACCTAAATGAAACGTCTGTTGAAAGGAGCAGTTTCGGCACATCAGTTCCATCATCATCCTCCTGTTCGTTTCACCATCTCTTTTAACATATTTTCTGTTACGGGACCGACATGTTTTGCAAGAATCGTTCCCTTTCGATCCAGTACATACGTAGCAGGCATAGCTACGAGGCGATACGCTTCTTCCGATGTCCCTTTCCGGTCATACAGAACAGGATAGTCGACAGGTGTCTGTTTCAGAAATGCTGCCACATCCGCGACACGACGCTCCGACGTCGTGACATTGATGCCGTAGACCGGGATGCCTGTATCCCGTGCAAAAGCATTCAATTCCGGAATTTCCTGTTTACAGGGCGGGCACCACGTCGCCCAGAAATTAATCACAAAGACATCATGATTCATTTCGTCTAATTCAATCGTCTTTCCTGCTTGCCGCAAGGAAAGATTCGGTGCTCTCATGCCCACCTCTAGTCCTCCCTGCGACACTTCCTTTTGCTGTTCGACCGCTTTAGACTGCTTCGCTTCATAGGTCTGGTAGCCACGATAGCCAATCCCTATGACGGCAATCGAAAGGATCAGATAAATGAGTGCTTTTTTCATATCCAATCCCTCCTTCTTTTTCAAGTGTAGCAGACTTCCTTTCTCTGACCGCTCTCTTTTATGTACAAAAAAATGAACTCTTCCCGGAAAAACCGGAAAGAGTTTATTCTCTATCATAACGTAGGATCGTCTGACTCGATTCGTGCTATCAGTTATAACGCGGAAGTTGTTTTTTCACTTGCCGGTTATCCTTAACACTACCTACCGCTTCCGTGCCGCCTAGTGCTTCATTGAGGGATGTCTTTCCTTCCTTCACCTCTAGGCGCCGGTTGAAGACAGCCCGGTTATCAAGTGCTGCAACGAGAACTGATGCGACATCCGTCTCGGAAATCGTCGCATCCTTCGTATCTTTTAAATCTTCATCCGCTTCAATCAAACCGCGTCCTTCACCTGTCGTGATGGAGACCGGGCAAATGATCGTATACGTTAAACCGCTATGTTCAATCTGCTCTTCTGCCGCATTTTTAGCAGCATAGAACGGATAAACATCCTTTTTAAACTGTTCTGGCCGGTCTGCACCATGTGCGCTCAACAGAACGAAGTGGCGGACCCGTCCTTTTTTTGCTGCATCGATTGTTTTCAGTGCTACTGTCCGGTCGAGCAACTCAATTTCAGTTGCTTCCCCATCCACTCCTGCTGTTGCTGCACAGATGACGGCATCTTGACCGGCGACTCCGTGCTCAATGACTTTCTCGAGTTCCGTTTCGATGTCAACATAATGTGCTTTAACACCGAGCTTTTCGAATCGTTCCACTAAGTGCTCGTGTCGAACGATGACCGTGACCTGATGACCCTTGGCAAGCGACTTGACAACGCGTGCTCCAATCGTACCGGATGCACCTACGACTAGTACTTTCATATAGGGGGTCCCTCCTCGATAAGTTAGTCACCTTTACCGGATCCCATTCATCTCACATCCGAACTTACTCGAGTGCGGAGAGGATCGGAATGATCCGTCAAAGGAGCAACGTACATCAATTTATACCCGCAATGAACGGAAGGAAACCCCTCGCGGTCACTTCTTCAGGGTCCCGTAGAAAGTGGTATCCAGACGGTCACGTAACTGCTGAAGTGCTTTTTCGTCAGGCAAATCATAGAATATGCCGTTCAATCGCTGACTGACCGCCTCAATCTCGTAGTGCTTGCGCTCAGACATCAACGCCAGAGAAAGACCTGCTGTTGCCATCTCACGTACACTCAGATCGAGGTTCATCTCCTCTTTCATATACGTGTGTGCCGCTGGAATTTTACCCCACCCGGTTGGCTTTAACAACTGTGTCGCAACGGCCTGAATGACTTCCGACTGACGATTCGCTCGTGCCCCGTCATTGTCTGTTTTACGATGCCTTGAATAGGCAAGCGCCATCGCACCATCCATATGGTATTCCTTCCCTTTTTGGAAGGAATATTGATTCGCTTTCCCGCTTGCATCCTGCTCGGAGAATGTTCCAGTTGATACAAGATTGATTCCGCCGATTTGATCCACTAACCCGATGAAACTATCAAAGGAGATGACGATCTTTCCGTCAATCTCTTCATCGAGTAAACCAGCTACAGCATCCTGGGTACACGCTTCGCCGCCGAATGCAAAAGCATGGGTGATCTTATCTTTTTTGCCATTCTCGCACGAAATCGGCGTATACGTGTCCCGCGGTATTGACGTCAGTTGAATCGTCCGGGATAACGGAACGAACTGCATGACGGATAATGAATCCGACCGTGATCCCCGTAACGATTCCCCAGGGCGGGCATCACTGCCAATCAACAGAAACGTAAACGGTTGTGAGGCAAAAAGGACGAATCCAATAAGCACTAACAAAAATAGACCAATCAGCTTTCGTTTAAAACGACGCTTTTTCTTCATCTTTTTTGGGTTAGCTTCTCGCGAAGAGACGTCAGTACTCGTCTCGGATTTCCCTGATCGGTCAGCCGCTCTCGAACGTCTCGCGCGTTCTTGGCTAGCAAATAAGCGCGAACTGGCGCGACCGACCATCTGTCCCACTTGCCGGAGTACACCGTTCCCAGACCGACGCGATGTATGTTTCCGGTTTCGCGGTTGCGCTTCGACATATCGATGATACGCCACGGATTCCTCCTGTCTCTCCTGTGTGATCGATTCTTCCGTCGAGAATGCTTCTTTTTTTGCCTGTTCTTCTAACTCTAAACGTCGTCGCTCCAAGCGGGAGCGGGGTGGTTGATGTTCTGCCATTCAGATACCTCCGTATCAGTCTTTTGCGATTTGTTTCTCTTTCAAGAAATCGCGGAGATAGGTCCGTTTCGGCTCGTGCATCGAGGCAGCCATCTGTTTGACCCACCCCTCTGTCCGTTGTCCTCCGGTCCGTTCCCCGTAATACGATGATGTGGATTCTTCATATTTCGTCAGTAACTCACGCATCGTATCGTCATCAGTATACGTATTCCGGTGGAAGACCGCATCCATCGGAAGGCGGGGTTTTTGACCGGGTTGTTGATCCGGAAGTCCAACTGCAACTCCGAACAGTGGTACGACGTGATCCGGAAGTTCCAGCAACTCGCTGACACGACGGGCATCATTTCGGAGTGAACCGATATAAACCGTTCCGTATCCGAGTGACTCAGCGGCAACGACTAAATTTTGAGCAGCGAGTCCGGCATCAACAGCCCCTACGACAAGCGCTTCCGTCGTCTCGATCGTCCGGCTGACATCACCCCCTGCTAGTTCTGCTGCTAACGTGTGCTTGTGGTAGTCCATACAAAAGACGAAGAAGTAACTGTTTTCTGCTACATATTGTTGCCCACTCGCGACATCCACCAATTGTTTTTTTAATGTTTCATCTTCGACACCGATGATGGCGTAGGCTTGCTGATATGAAGATGTCGAGGCTGCCTGCGCGGATTTTACGAGTGTATCAATCGTCTTCTCATCTAACTGATGCTCCTTGAATTTCCGGATTGACCGGTGGTTGAGTAAATGTTGAATCGTTTCATTCATGCGTAATCGTCCCCTTCTGTAATGAGTCTTCTTATTTAAGATAGTCGTCTCTGACTAAAAAGCGCAAATGAAGAGGTTCGGTTTATGAAAAAAGCGGGAAATGAATAGTGTTGTATTGTGCTTTTTTTGCGAAGGAGGGCGCTCATGAGAATTCGGAAACTACGGCTCTTACTGGAACAGTATGGCGATACGACCCTTCGCGATATCATCGTCGAAATCTATCGCCAGCTTCCAAGACAAGTCATCGAAGAAAAAGAGTTTGACGCCATGTTGACACAGTTCATGAAGTACAAGGATCTGCAAAAAGAACAGGAACAACCGACCGTCGAACAGACGATTGCACAGACGGAACGGTTCATTCAGTTAGCATATGACCTGCAGTATCTTGAGCCGAATCCGATCGTACCACTTCGCGAGCAAAAGAACTGGTATATCACCGCAAAACGTCTGCTCAAGCATTTGCGCCACTATGCCTATCGTAAAAATGGAACCCGCATCGCCTTTGAGGAATTTTTCTTTCTTCTTTCGTCAGCCGCCGGGGAAGAACCTTTATTTTTAAGTAATGATCCCTTTCGCTTATTAAAAGTCTCGCAGGTTGAATTCTTTCAAGAACTTGTCGGTTATTACAAGAATGATAGTCACGGTATCGAATGGATGGATCGTGCGCTCTACACGGCCTTGAAAGTTCCGATGGACGTTGACACCGAACGTAGCGATCTTCTGCTTGCCGTACTTGCCCACTGCGAAACAGCAGAACACCAAGAAGCGTATATCACCTGTTTAAACACGCATGCGAAAAAACTTCAGTCACATGTCCGGATTGATACAGACGCTTTGTCCACCTACCAAGAAATCCGTTTTGCCGAATTGCATGCTCTCATCTCATTACGAGAGTTAGAACGCGCTGAAACGATGCTGTTCACTGAATATATTCCGTATTTCTCCCATCGTTCCACTCCTTTTCGCTACTACCTTGATTTGCTCGAACGTGCCGGGCTCGAACAAGAACATGAACGGATTGAACGGGTCGGGCGTAAAAAGCGGATTCATTTTTAAAACGATACCAAAGAGACGCCCATGGACATCCGGCTGATGCGGGTCCATGGGCGCCTTTCCATTAATCCGAAGCATTGACGATACCGAGTCCGACGGTTGCGAGTAACGCGATACAAGCAAATAAGAATGCCATGTCGTTCGGTGAATCAAATCCTTCATAAATCGGTTCTTTTCGATCGACAATGATGTGATCTTCTGTTCCGTAATTGCCGTATGTCGTCGAACTGCTCATACCGGGTTCGTCGTAATCCCGTGCTTCTACCGACACGACATCCGTACTGAGTAACCACCCTGATAATCCGATGACAAGCCAGAGATACTTCATGTTTTTTGCCTCGCTTCTTTCTCATCTTCAGTAATCCATCTACTTTTTATTCGAAAACAAAGATATATCTTGCTTCTTTTTAATGTAAAATAATAACAGAGGATTCACATCTTCATTTAATTAAAAAGGAGGAATATGTTGTGCCTATCAGTTATTACAGTCAATTGTCTCATGCCCAACGCCGAAGCGTCCACCAACTTTTACAACATCAAAAGGGACATGAATTTTCATCGTATCCGTCACTCGAAGATCATCAATGGGTCTACCTTGAAGGTGAGCATGTATGTGCGACGCTCGGATACCACACCGTATATGATACCATTCGGTTTACGAACGGTGCCTATCGTGAACTTGCTGCATTCCGTAAGCTGGCTCGATTCCTGCATAAGCATGTCCTCCGACAAGGTGCGAAACGAATCCACGTACAAGTTTCTCCCCCGCACGATTCGACGCTGTCCTCCATTTGGAAAACACTCGGTTATACATTATATGCTGAGCAGTTTCGTCTGATCGGTCTTTCCCACGGTCGCCCTTCCACGCTACGTTTAAAATTCGTCCATGCCCATAACCAGGCACTCTATCTTTCCCTTCGTAATACAGCCACCCGAGAATCAGAGTTTCTTTTTCCGCATGATGCCGTCTATTTGGAGAAAGCCATTCAACAAAAAGTGATGCCTTACATCGTGTATGATCAACAGTTGATTGTAGGCACGCTTCTTTTTCAAAAACGGGGACAAACCATTCGCCTACTGGAAATCACGTGTCTACCGGAATTACGGAAACAAGGATATGGTAGTCGTATATTGGATGCTTTCCAAGAAAAGTTACGTCGTGCTAACATCCTGACGTTCGAAGTCTCTTTTCTGTCTATTCACGAAGACGTTCTACGCTTGTATGAACCGAACATTTTCTGCGACATCCAATTGTCTTCTCACTGGCATACCTTCACTGTGAATGTTCCGCCATCACTTTCGTAAACGATCTACGATTGCTTCATATTCTGGTAGTACATATGCTGCATCCATCTGATTGAAATCCATCTCTCCGATTTCCCGAAGGAGTTCCCCCATTTCGTACAATTGTTCGATGTATGCTTCTCCCCATGTCAAGGCAAGTCCTGGTTGATGGTTGTGAAACGCTAACAACGCATCCTTGAACATCTCAGAAGCACAGGATGCTTTTTTAGTCTCTGTCAGTAAATCAGGAAATAAGGTCGTCTGCCGCCCGATTAACGCATAGAACGGAAAATAATGCTTCGCATACAGGAATGTCGGTAAGTATGCGTGTGTTTGAACCGTTTCAAGTAGCAGCGGTGAAGCCGGACGTTGCAAACGTTCCGCCAACCCAACGCTCGCCTTGTGTACGTTTAACCGATCTAGAATCCGCGCTGTTAATGGTTCTTCGATATCAAGTAATAAAGCAAGATCCAACAGATTCAGTTCGTGGGTTTCCATGAACTGATCACTCCGTTGAATTGACATCGTATACGTCAGGTCCAGATGCGGCGAAACACTGGACCAAAGTTCCGGGTGACGGGCTGCGTACAGACCTACTGGAAAAACAAGCGGTTGACGAACAATCGACCGATGTCCCTCGAGCGTAAACGGCTCGTTGACATCCAGACCGTACGCAAGCAACAGCTCGATCAGTTCTTGACGTTTTTCGCAGGTGACGAGCGTTTGAAACAAACGATCGACTTCAACGAGCGGCTGTTTCATCTCGATCGCTAGCTTTAAGTGGGCAGGAGAGTCCTGTTCCAGTGCCCGCTTGATGAACTGTAAAGCACGTTGTTCCGCATCGTTCAATCGAACGACATGTGTCCGAAAAGCGGATGCATCCAACTCTCGAAACGCTTGTAAAGCAGGTGCAATGGCTTGATTTTTCGTAAAGGGTTTCCACATGATTCCCTAGACCTCCTCATTTCAGTATCTCTTCGTAGTGTACGCAATATCGAATCGTCTTGAAAGTAAAAAATGGAGAATCTTCCACTATCTCGGGAAGATTCTCCATTCTTATTTTTCGCCGACGCTTAAATGAGCATTCCGAAAGACAGCATCATGTTTTCCTGTTTTTTCAACACTTGTTCCGACAGAACCAAAATATTCGATTTCCTTCTTTGGTTGAATGAATTCATACGTGATCGCGGGTTCCCCACGCAGACGGACATGAATGATTTGTCGATGTTGTAAAGAGAAGGATGCCTTCACTTCAAGAAAGGAGGAAGCCGATAAATCATGTTGCTGCACTAACATCGTCATCAGCTCTTTTTCGGATGTCCGGTAATTTCCTTGTAGTTGAGCGTATGAAATACCGACACCTAGAGACAGGATGCCAATCAGACTAAGCGCGCAAATGATCAGTAATTTCTTCATGACTGATCCACCTCCGAGAAAAGTTCATTCTATCTATTCATCGGTTCATCAGCTGGTGACGTGAAGTCTTTTTTTAATCCTTTGCGTGAAATCGCATATCGACATGTGGGATTCCATCCTCAAGATACGGATCGGACACCGTCTCGAATCCGAAAGATCCATAAAATCGTTCCAAGTGTGCTTGTGCCTGTAAGTAGATCGTAGATTCCGCTTGTAAATGGCGCATTGCTTGCTGCATCATTTGTCTTGCTAGTCCGGCAGATCGATGTGACGAATGTACTGCTACTCGACCAATCGCCATTCCTTTTTCCGGATGGACATACATCCTTAGACATCCTGCGATTTGATCCGTGTCGTCCCGTACGACGAGGTGCGTCGCTTGCTGATCCTGATCGTCTAATTCAGGATAAGCGCAATTCTGTTCTACGACAAAGATATCCGTTCTTAGCTTCAATAATGCATACAGTGTGGCGGGTGTCATTTGATGAAACGACAAAAAGGTAAAGTCATACATACAAACTAATCTCCCTCTCAGTTACGACAAAGTCGTGATAATTGACCGGTATAAATCGTGACCGGAATTCCTTTAAACACCGTATCTTTCTCCCAGTTCAGTCCGTTCGCTCGTGCGACATTTTGGGAAGCATGATTATCCGGATGGATAATCGAGATGATCCGGTCATGTCCACGATGAAACGCCTCCACCATTAAATGCCGAGCTGCTTCGCGACCGTAACCGACTTTCCAATGCCTTGGCTCGAGCCAGTAGCCAACTTCCAGTTCTTCTATTCCATCGACTTCCTGCATCAACAGCCCTGCAAAACCGATCGGTTCATCCGTTTCTTTTTTCAATAACAATAAAAATCCGGTTTGTCGTTCATCCGTGTACCGATCCAGTTGTCTCTCAAACCATTCGCGTGCTTCTTCTTCTTCTAACGCAACTCCTCCGTTGATATAACGCATGACTCGTTCGTTTTGGACAAGCGACTTATAAAATTCAAAATCGTCTTCTTCAAACCGCCGCATCCACAAGCGTTCACTTTCCATCTCGATCTCCTCCTTTTATAGTACTCTTTTCCCTCCTTCTTTTCGCTTCATTCCTCTGATCAGAAAAGCCATCAAAGTGACATCTTTCATTACTAATCGATGACATTCACTCCCTAGTGCTTGCAATTCCCGGCAGAAGTCGGTATTTTGGGAACAGTATGTTGAACATCGACTGTACGATTAATGTTAAAATATATTTTGAGCGCATGCGCGCTGGGTAGGAATTTACGAAAAGGACTGAGACCATGATGACTGAACAAGTAATGACAGGACTCTACGAAGGTATTGCTAAAGAGTCCGTATTGATCAATGAACCTTTAAAATACCACACGTATACGAAAATGGGAGGCGTTGCGGATTTATTCATCATCCCCTCTTCTTATGAAGAGACCGCTTTTGTCGTTCGCTACGCTTACGAACAAGACATTCCTCTCACACTGCTCGGCAACGGATCAAATCTCGTCGTTCGAGACGGCGGTATTCGCGGAATCGTCCTTTCATTCGAAAAACTGACTGAAATTTCGGTTGAAGGACACGAACTCGTCGCTCAAAGCGGCGCTGCCATCATTGAAGCTTCGCGTGTTGCGTATGCCCATCAACTAAGCGGTTTAGAGTTCGCTTGCGGAATTCCAGGAACAATTGGCGGCGCTTTGATCATGAATGCCGGTGCATACGGCGGCGAAGTGAAGGATTGCCTGCACAGCGCCACCGTTTTGACTCGGAAAGGCGAGCTGCTGAATATCTCACACGATGAACTCGAGCTCGGGTACCGGACGAGCTGTTTCTCAAAGAAAGAGTATATCATCCTCGAAGGTCGCTTTGCTTTGACGGAAGGCGATCCGGCACTGATCAAAGAAGTCATGGACGATTTGACACATAAGCGCGAAACGAAGCAGCCGCTGGAATATCCTTCTTGCGGGAGTGTCTTCAAACGACCTGAAGGATATTTTGCCGGAAAATTGATTCAAGATAGTGAACTTCAAGGTACACGCATCGGTGGTGCTGAAGTATCAAAAAAACATGCTGGTTTCATCGTTAATGTCGAAAACGCATCCGCGACTGATTACATCGCACTCATCCGCCATGTACAGGAAACTGTCCAAGAAAAATTCGGTATTCTGCTTGAGACCGAAGTAAAAATCATCGGCGAAGAAGCTTAAATCAAAAAGGTGAGTTCCGTTCCCATGACCGGACTCACCTTTTTTCATATTCAGATGGTCCAGTTTCCGTCACGCATGACAGATTCACGCGTACCGTCTGCCAGTTCTCCTTCGATCGATAAATCCGCTGATCCGATCATGAAGTCGACATGCGTCATGGAGTCATTCGCCCCTTGTGCTTCTAGTTCTTCAGCTGAGAGACTTGGTCCATTTTCAAGACATGTCGAGTATGCACGACCAATTGCCAAGTGGCACGAAGCATTCTCATCGAATAACGTATTATAGAATAAGATGCCTGAATCTGAAATCGGTGACCGGTGCGGCACGAGAGCGACCTCTCCGAGATAACGGGCGCCTTCATCAAGTGAAATCAAATCATCAAGTGCTTCTTGTCCTTGCTTCGCTTCTGCTTTGACGATTTTTCCATTCTCGAACCAAAGCGTGAAGTCGTCAATTAAGTTTCCGCTATAGCTGAGTGGTTTTGTACTCGAAACATGACCGTTGACCCCGGTCTTTTTCGGAAGTGTGAACACTTCTTCAGTCGGAAGATTCGCGATGAAATCAACACCATCCGCATTCGGACCACCACCGCCTAACCAGACGTGACGCTCCGGTAATTCAATTGACAATTCTGTTCCCGGTGCAGTGTAATGCAATGTTTTATATTTCTTCTCTGTCAGGAATTTCGCTTTTGAACGCAAATTATGATCATGATCTTCCCATGCTGCCACTGGGTCCGCTTGATCAGCACGTGTCGCCTTTAAAATAGCTGACCAAAGTTCCTCAACCGGATCATTTGAATCAGGGAACACTTTTTCCGCCCAGCTGTCAGACGGTGCCGCTACGACGCACCAGCTGACGTTGTCACTCATGACGAACTTTCGCCAATTGGCAAGGGCAACACCTGCTGCTTTGTTTGCACGTGCGATTCGGCTTGAATCCACGCCATTCAATAAATCGGGATCTTCACTGACAACAGATAAAAAGGCTGTCTTTTCTTCTGCTAGTTGGTCGTAACGCGCTTTCAACCAGTCCGGAAATGTATCGAACGAATCTTCTGGTGCGTCGAAATAACGAATTTTCGTCAGTTCATCATCAGACCATTGGACATACACTTGGGTTGCCCCGACTTCGTAAGCAACACGCGTAATCTCACGGACGAGTGGTGCATTCTCAATTCCTGCCCGTACCTCGAGTTGTTGACCCGGCTGTAAATTGATTCCTGTACGTACTGCTAAAGACGCATACTGCTGTAACTGTTCTTGTGTTGGCATGATGTAATCCCCCTTCTTGTACCTTTATTTTCACGAAATAGTTGCAATTTTGCAAGAAATAAGGCGAAACTAGAAGGAGAACAGAAGGAGGCATCACCATGGAATTCACACCCGGAGATTTTAAATCCGCTTATACGTATTTTCATCGACAGGCACTCGACCTCGTCGGTGATGAAAAAGCACAACAAGACTTGTTGGTTCGAGCAGAAATCGGACTTGCACATTTGACGCAGGATATCGCATCTACAGAAAGTTCCGATATCGAGCGGGAAGCAGAACTTGTTCTGTACTTCCAATTAAAACAATTGCTTGAAATGTTACGTGCACGTTATCAAAAAAAGTTCTCGATGCATGCGGAGCAGGAACAATTGTTGCTGACAGCCGTACTCTACTTCACGTCTCCTGTCGACGCTTTACCGGATGATAACGTCCTCGGACTGTTTGACGATGCGCAAATCGTCGAGAAAATCTATGAAGAACTTGCTGCTGACGTTGATCGTTTTCAGCATATGGAATGAAGAAAAAGCAGCCGTCCGTGACAGCTGCTTTTTCTTATGCCTTTTGTTTAGACGCGATATGGACGGGTGTCGTCGACTGACGAGATTCATCCACTTCTAATTTTTCCTTATTCAACCACGTGTACATCATCCCCATGAAAACAGCACCACCGATGATGTTTCCCGCTAGGGCTGGTAGCAGGTTATGCATCGCTCCCGCGATCGTAATCGTATCAGGATGCGGTACGACTAAAGCGATGGAGAAAAGCGCCATATTCGCAATGACGTGATCAAATCCTGATGCGAAGAAGACGGCGACAAGTACCATCATCATCATGATTTGAGCTAGTTCGTTTTTCATGTTTTTTGGTATGAAAATCGCTAAGCAAACCATCCAGTTACAAAAGATGGCCCGGGTAAAGATTTCCCACGTTGAATGGTGAATCTTCGTCTCTGATACGGCGAACAACCAGTTGTTCGCTCCCAGTTCCTGTAAAATGCCGGTTTGCGAGAAGAGAAGCGCAAATGCTAATCCCCCTAGTCCATTTCCGATCAGACAGATCAACCAAACCTTCACCGTATCCATCTTCGTCGTATACCCGCGCATCGTTGCCGTTGTAAAATACATCGTATTTCCTGTAAACAATTCCGCTCCCCCATAGACGATCAAGACGAGCGCTACGCCGAATGTCAGACCGCCGACCAGTGTCGCAACAGGCGATTCCGTCATATATAGACCGTTAATTGCCTTTAAGGTAAAAATGATGGCAAAACCAATGAAAATTCCAGCTAACATGGCACGAACTAAGTACTCGAGCGGACGCACTTGTAGCATACGTGTTGATTTGATCGCTTTATTCCGTAATCCTTCTAATGCTTCTACCTCGTTCATCGTAGAAACCTCTCTTTCTTTTGTTCAACACTTCACAATGTTTGTTCATTTATTATCATACTTCCATCTTAAAAGATGTTCAAGCCTTGAATAGACCTGTTTTATCGTTTTCATAAAAGAACGAGATGTAAACGATGTCATTGTGTCGAGATTGTGAAAAATGCCTTTTCTTGTTTTATACAACTAATTACTTTGAAGGGAAAGAGCGGAAGTAAATCGTTCAAAGAATGTTTTCCGTCTCGATTCATCGAGAACATAACCATCAATGACGACCCGGTTGAAGCGTCGTGCAGAAGACGTCGCACGATCGATATCGGTCGGTGTGTAGGCATCAAATGCTTTCCGGTCGAGCGTAAAATCAGCCTGGGAATAGGGATCCGTATATTGAATGTCCAGAGCGGTTAAATCTGGAATCGTCGAAAAAAGAACGAGTGTATGGTGCATGAATACTTTTGATAAACGAGCCTTTAGGAAACGTTCGTCAATCTGTAGCTTTCCCGTGTCGGTTCCGATCCACTCCCGACGTTCTTTCCCTGTCACGTCATAGACAAGTCGGAGGGAATCGCCTTCGACCTCGACTTGTTTTAAATTAGCGGAAAACGGTAATTGTTCTGCTAATTGACGGACTGCGAGCGTATTCATCATCGACGCTCCGACCTGTCTTGCGACGAGATCACCGTCGTACCAGACAGACCGTGGCGTCTGATCTTCTGAAGGTTGCATGAAACGTATTCCGACTACTATACCAAGCAGAATGCACCCGAGAATCAAAAACGTTTTCTTCATTTTCATCACCTTCCTAAAAAAAATCACCCTTTTTCATTTTTTTTCATAAGAAGGGTTGAAATTTTATGCATATGGGCGTACTCTTGCATGCAGATACTCACAGAAGGAGGAGCATGAGGTCACTCATCACATTGCCATGACTACGAAACATCCACAGAAAAAGAGAGTAGAAAAAATCAGCTTTTTAATCGTAGGTACTTTGCTGTATTCCCTTTACATCAGCTTACTCCTATCTCCGAATGATATCGGATCCGGCGGTATCATGGGGATCACATTAGTGATTCAGGAACTTTTCCACACACCGATCGGATTAACACAATTACTGTTAAACATCCCCCTTTTCCTTTTGGGCTTCCGCTTCTTGCGAAAACGATTCATGTTATTATCAGGCATCATCGTCGTGGCTTCCTCTTTTTTAATCGACTGGATTCCAACCCAAATCGTTCCAGAATCCCTCAATGATCCGCTCGTCGCTTCCATCTTCGCCGGACTCGTATCCGGTCTTGCGATGGCATTGATTTTCTTTGGCGGCGCCTCTACAGGTGGCCTTGATATTCTTGGGAAGTTTTTCTTTGCGCGTTTTCACAATTGGCCACTTCCTCGTATCTTTTTGATGCAGGATTTAGTGATTTATGTACTAGTATGGTGGGTTTTTGATTTGAAACACGTCATGTATGCCCTGATTATGAGTTTCGTCCGCGCTAAGGCACTTCAAACCGTCTACAGTTTCTATTCCGCTTCCAAACAATGCATCATTATTTGTGAAAAGGCGGACGAAATCAATGAAGTCATCACTCAGGAACTCGGTCGCGGCGTCACGATTCTTGATGCTCGCGGTGGATACTCGAACCGGACGAAAAAAATGGTCTATGTCGTCGTTCAAAACAATGAAATCGTTCGTTTACAGGAAATCGTTTCTTCCGTCGAACCGAATGCCTTCGTTACGTTCTCAGAAATCCACACGGTATTTGGCAACTACAAGGAACATTCGTACTCGTTTTAAGCGCAGTCAGACTGCGCTTTTTTTGTTTCTTTAAGACAGCTTCTCGTAGCGACTCCACATTCCTGCTTTTAATGTCACGAATGATTGAAAAAAACACTAGTTCCTATTCAAAAAATGGATAGGCTTCACTTTTTTTGCAATAGTAGTTAAGCTAATGACATGTCTCTATATTTAAAGGAATGATTGCATGCACTCACTTTGGCGTCAACGCATCTTACTGATTTTTTTCATCAGTCTATTCGCCTCCATCCCTATTATTTACGCTTTTTCCGGCTATCGAACGATTGCTGCGATGACGGAGCAGATGAAGGATCGGGACATCCCCTTGATTAATCAAGTCGATCAGCTTGTTGAACATAATCGGGATCGCGCGAATGCCGTTCGTGGTCTTCTATTGTATGAAGATAATCGGTATATTGAACAGTACTACTTTTCAACTTCAAAAATTCATGACTTACGCAATAGCTTGAACCAGTCACCGACTACACCGGGAGCTGTCAAAGATCTGTTACGCCGAAACAATGTTTGGGAATCTGAGATCGAACGCGTTTTCGTCGTCTACGAACGTCAAAGTCCAGCAGCAGCAAAACAACTTGCTCGGCAATCTACCCAAACGACACAAACGATTTTAGAGGATCTTTCACGGGTGAAAGATGACTTATATAAAACACTCCAATCGCAACTCCAACAATCGGACGCCTTGATTGCTACATATAAATGGATGTGTCTCGGACTCTCGATTCTGTCTTTTTTGCTCATTGCGGCTACTGTTTTTTTCTTTCATCGACTCACTCCGGCAAATCCTCCCGACAAACAGCTTTAAAGTGGCAGGAGCTTCCTTGGCTTTTAATACTGAATATCCCGTATACTTTTGTTGTAGCTCACATCCAAAGCCTCTCTGTTGCTTGATTCGTATACACCAACAATCCCCTATTTCGATTTCGAAATAGGGGATTGTTTCACATCTAAAGCGTGGAATACAGCACTTTTTTATTCTGAAATGGCTTTTCCTTCTTGAACATGCTCCATCGCCATATGAACAAGCGACGATACGTGATGATCATCCAAGGAATAATAGACGACTTTTCCTTCTTTACGGAACTTGACGAGCCCTTGTTTCAACAAGGAACGTAAATGATGCGATGCAGTAGCAATCGAGCAGTCAACGGATGCCGAAACATCACAGACACATAGTTCTTCTTCGATTGTCAGAGCATAGACGATGCGTAATCGTGTAGCATCCGACAAAATCTTAAATAACTTTCCGATTTCAGGCGTCGGGATCGTATCCACGACTTGTCCGATTTCCGCAGCACGTCGTTCGTCAATCGCGATCGTCTCACAGCGGGGAGCTTCCATTTCCGTCACCTCGTTTCTCTCTCTATTGCACCATGGCAAAAGAGACATTGCAAGTTCAGCGCCTGTGTCGTCGAACTAACCAGAACACCAGCCAACCGCCTACGAAATCACCGATATCCCATACAATCCGGTTTTGATCCACAGCTCGTACACCGATATCAATGATTTTCGTACTCTTTAAACGATTCACGTAGCGGTGACGTAACCGACGCGGAAGCGGAAGACGAAGTAGGATTCGATAAAAGATATCTAGGTGCGTATGCCCCCAAATCTCCGTCGCAATCGAACTTGTTTTAATGTACAGCGGACGTTTATAGCGTCGTTCATACTTTTGCTTTAATAGACGCGCCAGTTCATAAGATATCCGATCCGGTCGTGGAAATAACACTTTCCCTAAGTGGTATATGCCTTGATTATCCAACCGAATGATTTGCGATTCCAATCGGTAGCGAATCCAATGGCCGCGAAAACGGATGGTTTGCCATTTCAATACAATCACCTCTGAACAGGTTATACCCTGTTCTGAAAAGATTGATGCCACTCTTGAACGGCATCCGTCATGCGTCGCGTAGCAGCCCGGCGATCTTCTTGAGCAAAAATTTCAGAAATGACAGCATAGCCTTCAAGGGGAAGCGGAAGTGAAGACACATTCGTAGCGGTAATACCGCCAATGCCGATCAACGGAAGGTTAACAGCTTTTCGAATCGCTTCGAGTGTCGCGTAAGACATCGCATCAGCATCCGCTTTAGATGAGGTCGCAAATAAAGATCCGACTCCAAGATAAGATGCCCCGTTTCGCTCCGCTTCAATGGCCTGCTCCACCGTTGCAACGGATACACCGATGACAGCGTTCGGCAGTAACCGACGGGCAGCCGTTAGAGGAATATCTTCTTGTCCGATGTGAAGACCTGCTTTTACTAATAACGCGATATCAATCCGGTCATTGATGATCAACGGCACACCAAAGGAGTCCGTGACTGTTTTCAAGCGAATCGCCTGCTCCAAAAAGTCTTTCCCTTGTGCTGTTTTTTCCCGTAGTTGCACGATGGTCGCCCCACCTAAAATGGCCTCTTCGACGACCGTTTCGATGGCGACTCCCGGGTGATATCTCCGGTCTGTCACAGCGTAGATGGAATAATCAATTGGCATGTACGGATACCTCCATCAAATCCTGTTCCGTCATCAGGCTGATGGCATTGAACAATTCGCGTTTGAAGTCTCCAAGCCCTAGCGCCATGGATGCCTGCTCGCCCGCTTTCCCCATGATGAACGTGCCGTGAACCGCGGCTTCAAATGCCGAATATCCGGCACCGAGGAAACCCGCGATCAGCGAAGCTGTCATACAGCCAGTTCCCGTGATGAGTCCAAGTCGCGGCGTTCCCGTTCGAAGCGTTAGCTCCCGTTCGCCATCTGTGATGTAATCCATCGGTCCTGTCACGACGATGACCGATCGATGTTTACGGGCGAATGCACGTATCCCGTCTCGATCCATCACGTCATCCACCGAAGCGTCGACTCCTTTCGTTCGTCCAACCGCTCCAAGCAATGTCTTAATTTCAGATGCATTTCCCTTAATGACCGTACACGGGACCAGATTGATCAACTCTTGAGAAAACGATGTCCGCAGTGTCGTTGCGCCTGCGCCGACCGGATCAAGGACAATCGGCACGTTTAAACGTGCTGCTTCTTTTGCGGCCAACCGCTGGGATGCCTGCATGTCTGCATCCAGTGTTCCGATGTTCAACACGAGTGCTTGTGCGAGACCGACCATTTCCTCTACTTCACGAATATCCTCCGCCATGACAGGCGACGCTCCGACTGCTAATGTCATATTCGCACAATCGTTGATCGTAACCGTATTCGTCAGATGATGAATCAATGGTTTCTGTTCAAGAATGGTCGTAAACATGTGTATCCCTCCAAAGTGAATGAAAATGATGTGTGGGTCCGATGCCTTGTCCGAGCGCAAATCCGTGACGGATCGCCTCCGTGACGTAGTGCTTAGCCTGACGTACACTAGTTGGTAAATCTTCTCCAAGCGCCATTCGTGCCGCAATCGCTGCTGATAACGTACAGCCGGTTCCGTGAGTGTGTTGATTGTCTAACCGTTCCGATGTGAAGTGATGTTCCTCCACTCCATCAAACAACAAATCCGTCGCAGCTCCCGGTAAGTGACCCCCCTTTAGTAAGACTGCACCTGTCTGCGTAGCTAACTGATGCATCGCCAGTCGCATTTCCTCTAGATTGGTCACCGCTTGTGCCGTTAAGCGCTCAGCTTCCGGTAAATTGGGTGTGATGAGGGTCGCAAGTGGCAGTAAATCCGAAATCAATGCTTGTTCAGCTTCTGTCCGCAATAGGGCATGTCCGCCTTTTGCGACCATGACAGGGTCTAGTATGATCGGAACGGTCTGTTCGCGAAGATGTGTAGCAATGACACGGATCGTCTCTGCATTCGAGACCATACCGATTTTGATGGCATCGACACGAATGTCTGAAAAAATCGATGATAATTGGGCGTCGACGATTTCCGGTGACAACTCTTCCACCGCTTGAACACCCAGCGTATTTTGTGCCGTGACGGCTGTCAGGACGCTCATTCCATAAACGCCTAACGCCGAAAATGTTTTTAAATCGGCTTGAATCCCGGCTCCACCACCGGAGTCGGACCCTGCAATCGTCAGTACATGTTTCATGTTCCTCTCACCTTCCGATCGAGCAATGTAAGGGAGTCGTTACCGAAAAAAAAAGCGCCGACTGCTGTAAAAAAGCAGTCGACGCTATCCGAAAGCGTTATATCCGCATTTCGGTATCCGTTCGGCTCAACTTTCCTACGCTGGTATTATCCAGTTCAGGTAATAGGGTCGAAAACAGATTGGTTTTCCTCTCAGCCGGATTCCTCCAGCTCCCCTAGTTGCTCAAGTATTCGTTTCGCCTTAACTGTAGCATAGAGGGCAAAAAAAAACGAGCCGAAGCCCGTTTTAGATTACAGATATGCTAATGGATTCACTGCATTCAAAGGAGATGAGGCACTGTATTGATAACCGCCGACATGTAATTCGAAATGCAAGTGTGGTCCTGTCGAATTCCCTGTACTACCGAGTGTTCCGACTTGCTGCCCTTGAGAGACCGCCTGCCCCGCATGAACGGATAATGAACTCATATGCGCGTAGACTGTCGTATACACTTTTCCATCAATGAAATGCGAAATCATGACGTGATTGCCGTAAGGTCCACCACCTGAAGCTGTAATGACCGTTCCGGCTGCTGCTGCGACGATCGGAGATCCGACTGCCCCGCGGAAATCAACACCGTTGTGGAACGTATAGCCGTTCACACCGCTTGCTGGTCCGAATCCTTGCGAAACGCTACCAGAAGATGGTCGAACGAATTTTCCACCGCTCGAAACAACAGGAGCCGCAGTCGAAGTCGTCGTTCCTGCATTCTTACCTGTTTGTTTGGCTGCTTGCGCGTTCGCCTTAGCGGCTTGTTCGGCGGCTGCTTTTTCAGCTGCGGCTTTCTCTGCTGCTGCTTTTGCTGCCGCTTTCGCTGCTGCGATTGCACGTTCCTGAGCTTCGAGTGTCGCTTGAAGTTCTTTGGCATCTAACAATTCTGTCGTGAACTTCGTCTTTCCTTTTCGTAATTTTTTGAGCGTAGCACTGCGTTCTTTCATTTGTGTTTTTAAAGATTTCTTTTGTTCGATCAATACTTTCTTTTCTGCCACTTGTTCCGCTTTTTTCTCGACAAGCGCTTGTTTAGCTTCTGCCAACTTCTGTTGTGTCGCAATGTAATCAGAAATCATCTTATCATCTTGTTCCGCGATTTTTTTACCCGCCATGACACGGCTGAAGAGATCACCTAAATCCTTTGATCCAAAGATGACTTCTTCCCACTTGATTGAGTTTCCATCATTTTCTTGGAAGACACGTAGTCGGTCACCCAGCAACTCTTCTTGTTTTCGTAACATCTCTTCGTAACGAACGATATCTGCTTTCAACTCGTCGATACGCTGGTTCAACTTCTCGATTTGCTTATTTTTTTCTGAAACTTGGAAGATTTTTTCGTTAATCGCTGCATCAATGCGGTTGATTTGGCGTTGCTCTTTTGAAATCTTTGACTCTTGTTTTTTAATTGCTTTTTCTAATTTACGTTGCTCAGCGGCATTTTCGGCCTTTTTTTCCTTAATGGTCGCCGCTGCGATTGGTTGTGTTCCTGTTATAAGTAATGCCCCTAAAACAATGGTAGAAATTAGTTTTTTTAGCATATATCGTTTCCTCGCTTATGTATTTTTCATATTTTATTATAGTATTCAAGTTTCTCTCACATCTGAAATTGATTATAGCACCGTAATCGTTTCAAAAAAATTTCATTTACATTTCAAATGAAAACGGTTTTTTGTAATCTAATCATTAGATTTTTGAAAATCATAAAAAAAAGAACCGTTGCCAAGGCAACGATTCTTTCATAATTAAAACATAGTCATTGGATTGATCGAGCTAGCTGGACCTGTCGCACTATAGCTGTATCCACCGACGTGGATTTCAAAGTGTAAGTGTGGACCTGTCGAATTCCCTGTGCTACCACGTTTACCGATTTGTTGACCCTGGCTGACACGTTGACCCGCATGTACATTTAATGAACTCATATGTGCATACAAAGTCGTGTATGTCTTTCCGTTCAACTGGTGCGCGATCATGACGTGGTTTCCGTAAGGACCGCCGCCTGATGCTGTAATGACTGTTCCTGTTGCAGCAGCGACAATCGGCGTGCCGACTGGACCACCAAAGTCGATTCCGTTATGGAATGTATAACCGTTCTCCCCACCAGCGGAACCGTAGCCTTGCGTTACAGCCCCGACTGTCGGATGAATGAACAGACCACCTGACGATGGTGCTGGTGCTGGTTTAGGTGTCGCAGGAGCTGATGGTGTTGGAGCAGGTGCGGATGTTTTCGGAGTCGATTGTTTCGTCGAACCCGAAGACTTCGTCGAACGTGCTGCTTTTTCTTGAGCAGCTTGTTGAGCCGCTGCTTCTCTAGCAGCTTGTTGCTCAGCTTCTTTCTGTGCTGCTGCTTGAGCTGCTTCAGCCTCCGCCCGTGCTTTTGCTTCACGTGCCGCTTGCGCTTTGCGTTCTTTTTCAATTCGTGCTTCGCGCTCACGTGCCGCTTTTTCAGCTGCAATCGCTTTTTCTTGAGCAATCAAGATTTGTTGCACTTCTTTTGCATCCATCAATTGCGTTTCGAATTTTTCTTTCTTCTTGCGCAATTCTTTTAAGCGTTTGTTCCGCTCTTTTAATTGTGACTCAAGATCTGCTTGCTGACGTTTCAGTTCGCGTTTCTCAACGACCAATTGTGCTTTTTTATCTTTTACTTCTTGTTGTGCATCTGCTAATTTTTTTTGCGTATTTTGATAATCCGTGATCATCTTATCATCTTGTTTGGAAATAGACTTTCCAGCCATGACGCGGCTGACGAGGTCACCGACGTCTTTAGCTCCGAAGATGACTTCTTCCCATTTGATTGAGTTGCCGTCATTCTCTTGCATGACACGAAGACGATCTCCAAGCAACTTCTCTTGACGTTTTAATTTCGCTTTGTACTTCTCGATTTCTTTTCCGAGTTGAACGATTTCACGTTCCGTCGCTTTGATTTGGCGATCTTTTGTCTCGACAGCGAAGATTTTTTCATTCAATGCTTCATCCAAGCGATTGACTTCTTGCTGTGTTTTAGAGATTTTTTGACCTTCTTGGTTAACAGAAGACTCTAGATTCTTTTGTTGTTTGGCATTGTCTTGTTGTTGCTGTTCGTTTTTAGCTTTTTGTTCACTTAAATCGTCAGCTGCAGCAAAATGAGGTGCCGATGAAAGAACTAGTGCGGAAACGATGAGCGACGCGAACGTTTTTTTCATGTAGTATTCCCTCTTTTTCTCTTAGTAGTATGTTGTATGTGATATCGCATGTTAGATAAGTTAATTTTAAATTCTATAATAGTTTTTCTTTTTTATAAGAACGTTTTTGATTATAGCATTCATTCCTCTTCCATAATATTTCAGTGATATTTCATTTTTAATAAATCGATTCCCCTTTTCGTAATAGAAATATTTGGAAGACAGCTTATCATTGCAACTTGTTTCTGTTTTTGGGAAACTGAAGCGAACAGTAAGGAGGATACATGAATGAAACTAGATCATACTGGTGTTGCGGTCCGCGATATGCAAGAAGCAATTTCCTTTTACACGCAGGTACTGGGCGGAACACTGACACGCGAGTATTCGAACCCCGCTCCCGGAGTGGCTTCTAACATTGCTGTCATCGCATTTGACGATGCCCATATCGAACTATTAACCCCTACAAGTAATGACAGCCCGATTGCCCGATTTTTAAAACAACGGGGGAAAGGTGTCCATCATATCGCCTATCGCGTTGATGACTTGGATCAAGCCATTGCGGAAGCGAAACAACAGGGGTTGACGTTTTTAGAAGATACGTATCGGACGACACCATTCGGTCGCCGGTTGATTTATATGAATCCGCGTCACTCGCATGGTGTCATTACAGAGCTATGTGATTATCCAGACGCATAAAAAAACCGGCACTGCATTTTTGCAGTGCCGGTTCTTTGCGATTAAGCCAGTTTTGCTACGATTTCCCGATTGAACGCCGGAATATCGTCCGGTTGTCGACTCGAGATGAAATTATCATCAACGACGACTTCTTCATCTTTGAAATCAACTCCGGCATTTTCTAAATCAATTCGAATTGATTTGTAGCCGGTCATTTTTCTTCCTTTAACGATTTTTGCGTTAATCATCAATTGTGGACCGTGACAAATCGAGAAGATTGGCTTTTTAGACATTTCGAATTCTTCTACGAATGATACGAAACGATCGTCTTCGCGCAACAAGTCAGGTGAGAATCCTCCTGGAATGAGAAGCGCGTCGTAATCGGTCGCTGACGTTTCATCAATCGAACGATCAACGTTCACTTTTGCCTCTTCTTGTTTCCCGACGAGCTCCGTTCCCTTTTCAGCACCGATGACTACCACTTCGTGTCCGGCTTCTTTCAAAGCATCTACAGGACCTGTGAATTCGACATCTTCGAAATGATCGGCAAGTACAACCGCTACTTTTTTAGACATATGATTCATCCCCCAAATTGTTTGATTTAGACCGGGTCTTTTCCCCGATCCCGTGGCGAGACCGGATCATCCGGCATCTCGTCTTTTCCTTTCAGGATTTCCTTTTGTTGCGCCTCTGTCAGCTTCCGTTCCTTATCCGACAGACGATCCCGTTCATCTTCCAATTTTTCGTTTGGACGATCGGTTTCTTTCGGTGACATGGAGAATCCTCCTTATGATGCATGAATTATAATGAATCAACGACTTTGACGGAAAGATCGACATCGATGTTTCCGCGTGTCGCTTTCGAGTACGGACAGAAGTTGTGTGCCTTCTCAAGCAATTCCTCTGCTTCTTCTTGCGAGACGCCTACGACTTCAAGAACGAGCTTCGCTGCAATTTTCACACCGTTATCCGCTTCATCCTGTAAGAGGCTGACTTCTGAGTTCGTCCGCGTCTCGACTCGTTTTTTCGCTTGGCGCGCCATCAGATTATACGCACCATCAAAACAAGCGGCGTATCCTGCTGCGAATAACTGTTCCGGGTTCGATGTTGGAATGTCTTCTTTTCCCTTTGTTCCTGGCATGACTAAATCGAGATTGATGACGTTGTCGTCTGAAGCGACCTTTCCGTCGCGACCACCGACTGCAGATGCACGTGAAGTAAGAATGACGTTTGACATAACATGAAAACCCCTTTTCCTGTTGAATTAAAAATTGTTTTTTGCCACATAAACAGTAATACCCGTCAACATAGGAGCTAAACACGTGGAGTGTCTGTCCAGAAGACTTTCTATACACAAAAAAAGCAGCGGATACAAAATCCGCTGCCTCTTATCTCGTTCACTCATCTTCTTCTGATACCACAGGTTCCTGTTCCGGTAACTGCAGATAAATCGATTTGACTTGGTGGTTGTCGACTTCCATGACTTTTATCGTGTATGCCTGATAGCGGAATTCTTGTCCACTCGATACCTCTGTATCCTGTGCCATGACCCAGCCGCCAATCGTATCGATGTCTTCCTCTTCAATGCCCAAGTTGAAACGCTCATTTAAATCATCAATCAACACACGACCTGAAATGCGATAAAGCCGTTCATGAATGAGTTCGATATCTGCTTTTTCATCTTTATCGAATTCGTCACGGATTTCTCCAACGATTTCTTCAAGAATGTCTTCCATCGTAATGACACCTGCCGTGCCGCCATACTCGTCAATCACGAGTGCCATCGGCGTTCGTTCGACCTGCATTTTCAACATCGCGTCCTGTAACGGAGAGTATTCAGAGACGATCGGCAAGTTATGGATGTAATAGCTGAGTGCTTTTCCTTTGTTCGCCATATGGTCCGTAAACAACTGTTTCGCATTGATGAAGCCAAGGATTTTATCCTTATCGCCCTCTTCTGCCACCGGATAACGTGTGAACTGGTACTCCTCAACTAGACGAATGATTTCTTCCATCGATGCATCGTTCGAAATCGTAATCAAATCCGTTCGCGGCAGCATGATGTCTTTCGCAATCCGCTCATCGAATGAGAAGATGTTTTGCATATACGAAAGTTCCGTCTGGTTGATTTCTCCACTCTTATAACTTTGAGTCATGATGATTTTAATTTCTTCTTCCGAGTGTACTTCTTCGTGACCTGCAGGTTCGACACCAAACAACCGAAGAATGACTCGTGCTGAACCATTCAAAGTCCAAATGAATGGTTTCATGACCTTACCGAACCAATAAAGCGGCGGCGCAAGGAGCATCGTGATCGCTTCCGTCTTTTGGATCGCTAAGGATTTCGGGGCCAATTCCCCGAGGACGACATGAAGAAACGTTACAATCGAGAATGCAAGAACGAACGAAATGATCGTTGAAACGGAACTTGGAATATCGATTTCTTCAAATAACATACTGAGAATCGCGCCGACGGTCGATTCACCTAACCACCCGAGACCGAGTGCTGTTACCGTAATCCCGAGCTGACAGGCCGATAAATAATAATCCAAATTCTCAAGCAGCTTCTTCGCCACTTTCGCAGTCTTGCTTCCTTCTGTAATCAACTGATCGATTCGAGACATCCGCATTTTGACGACCGAAAATTCGGCGGCAACAAAAAAAGCTGTCAAGACGATAAGTAACGCAATGACAAATAGCCGAATGATGATCGTCGTCGTGTCGAATGTCTCCATTGAGTGTGTACTGTCCAATCGTTTCCCCGAAAAAAGGGGATTCACCTCCATTAATATAAAGCCAGATGCCGGGGCATCTGGTGGTTTCCAGCAAAAAGAAGCTTCAGATTTCAAAGCTTCCTCACTTTTTCATATTCATACTATAACGGAACTTTCATGAAATGTGTACTTGAAGACTCCATTTCCATCCGTCAGACAACGTACAAGATGAAGATTACGATCATGAGCAACATCGCAATCCCCTTCAACAAGGCACTCGACAGAATGCCGAGAACTGTTCCGATTCCGACTGACACTGCCGTTTCCCACGTTTTTTTGCTGATGATTTTCTCCGTCAAGATGGCGAAGACGAACGGAAAAATCAGTAACCCGATCCCCGGTAAGAGGAAAGGTCCAGCAATCAATCCGACAGTTGTCGCGATTTTAGCCGCTTGTGATCCACCGCGCCGATCGACCGTGTAAGCACTGACGAGGTAGTCGAGTGTAAACAACAGAATGATGAAAATCGCTTGGATCACCCAAAAACTAATCGATAACTCCGAAAATCCGAATCCAAATCCATAAATCAAAAAACCGGCAACTAGGATGGGCGCACTCGGTATGATCGGATAGACAAGTCCAGCAAAAGCAACTAAAAAGCAGATCGCGATCAAACTCCACAATATGATAGTCATGATTCATCCTCCCTTCCTTGTAAGTTCTTGCTCTTATTACGGGGAAGTGGAATAAAAGGTTTCATCTAGCGCTCGATGTACTTGTTCTTGTAAAAAAGCACGGTCCCATTCGTTCATGTGTTCGAAGCGGACTTCTGAACAGATGTACGGGATGAAACGCTGAATCGTCTCAGAATGGCTCGGCAGTCCATTGCGCTTCATCATTCCGAGTGATTCAAGCATGGTGGCGAGAACCGAAATATCCTCTGCTCCGTAATGACGCATCTGATAAAAAGTCGTATACAACAGTTCTTGATAGGTCTCCCGCTCGATGATGTGTTGCTGATGCGTTCCGATAACCAGTGCACCATCCGGTATCACGGCATACTGCCGCATTAAGTCACCGATGATCCGAATTGCATGTCTCGCAGTATTCGGATCATTGATTCCTGGGGAAATGGCACGCAGGGCAACCTCACTCAGTTTTTCAAGAACGAATGCAAAATCTTGTTCCGACGATTTCGTAGGACCAATCAGGATACTTTCATCGATGTCCTGACACGTTGCACGCCCAATCACTTCCCCTTCCGTGACGAACGATCCGACAGTCCGGTGAATATATACCCCTTCTTCCTGATCAAACGTCTCATAATCAATCGCCTGAATATATCCGGTTCGTGCCGCCTTAATGACATAAGGATGATCAGTCTTCCCTTTGTGCTCTGTGATCACCTGATTTCCTGACTCAAGGTGATCCAATTGACGTGCAAGCAAGTCATTTCCTTCATTGTGTAACCGATCCAGTAACGTCGTGACGCGTATCGATTGACTCACGATATGAATGAAGGCTACGAAGGCAGCAATCGAAATTAGAACGACTAAAACGGCTACGGCGGATGAGACGATGCTCATCTTTAAAACCGGTCTGAGGAAAAAGAGCATCGTCATCGAATAAGAGACCGCTCCGATAAAAATCCCGAAAATGTGTTGTACTTGGCGATTCTCAATGAAGTTCGGTAACGTCCGCGGGGAAAATTGCGAAGAATACGTGGTTAAGACGACTAAAATCGTTGAGAAAGTGAACGTCATCATGGCTAATAACCCGGTAAATACCGAGCTGTGAATGGTTTGAGCCAATCCAAGCGTCGTCTTCCACGTCACCGGAAACCAGTTGGAGACATAGGAATCAGCCCAAATGACGATTCCAGTCAGCCCGATTCCGATGAGTCCGTAAAGTAACGGCCACCACCAGTTGATTTCACGTGACAGTACTTTCAATTTTTTCACGCAATGTCACTCCTTTGTATATTGCTATATTGATTATTTCCTGTTTTTACTCATCTCGAAACCATTTTCCTAAGCAATACATTTGGTGAAAGTGTCGTGATGTGTTTTACTTCTTTTCATAACGTGAATAACTTAACTGTTATGAAAACGAATAGGAGATGAAACGATATGGCTCAACAGAATGAAACAGCACTGCATACCGACTTCACGAAGATTTACATTGATGGTCAGTGGCGCACAGGCGCAAGTGACAGCAACATGACGAATACGAATCCGTTTACGGGGGAAGAGCTCTTCACGATCTCTGCCGCGAACCAACAAGATTTAGATGATGCGTATGAAGCGGCTCAGGTCGCTCAAAAAGAGTGGGCGAAAGTTCCAGCCTTAAAACGACAAGGTCTGATCGAAAACTTCTTGAAAGTCTTATACGAAGAAAAAGAAACGATCATCGATTGGCTGATCAAAGAATCCGGCAGTACACGCATCAAAGCAGAAGGTGAATTCCTTGCTTCTGTCTTGATCGTCAAGGAAGCTGCCACATTCCCATTGCGGATGCACGGTGAAATTCGTCCATCGGTCGTACCAGGTAAAGAAAACCGAATCTACCGGAAAGCACTTGGTGTCATCGGCGTCATCAGTCCATGGAACTTCCCGTTCCATTTAGCTGTACGGTCAATCGCTACTGCCATCGCCATCGGGAACGCAGTCGTTGTTAAACCGGCTACGGATACACCTGTTTCAGGCGGATTGATTTTTGCGAGCCTGTTTGAAAAAGCCGGATTACCAAAAGGTGTCTTGAATGTCATCGTCGGTCGCGGTTCGGAAATCGGCGACGCGATCGTCGAACACCCTGTCCCACGCTTGATTTCATTCACTGGTTCAACGGAAGTCGGTCGCCACATCGGCGAACTTGCCGGCAAACATCTGAAGAAAACAGCGCTAGAACTTGGCGGAAACAACGTCTTCGTCGTACTTGATGATGCCGACCTCGATCGTGCGGTTGAATCGGCTGTCTACAGCAAGTTCTACCACCAAGGTCAAATCTGTATGTCCACGAACCGGATTCTCGTTGCCTCTTCGATTCATGATGAGTTCGTCGAGAAGTATGTTGCTCGTGTCAAAGAATTACAGTACGGCGATCCATCACACGACCGGACACAAGTCGGACCGCTCATCAATCAATCACAAGTGGAACGGATTCTTGAAGATCTCGAGAAAACAAAAGCTGCTGGCGCAACTGTTCGTGTCGGCGGCGAAGCAAAAGATAATGTCATCGCACCTACTGTCGTGACTGGTGTTACAAATGACATGCCGCTTGCTAAAAATGAAATCTTCGGACCAGTCGCTGTCATCATCCCGTTCGATACGGATGAAGAAGCACTTAAAATCGCAAACTCGCTCCCATACGGATTGAGCGGTGCTGTCCACGGTTCTTCTATTGAACGTGCGACTGCCTTTGCGCTTGAAGTTGAGACAGGTATGATTCATATCAATGACCAATCGGTCAACGATGAGCCGCATATGCCATTCGGTGGTGAAAAAGATTCAGGACTTGGTCGCTTCAACGGTGAATGGGTACTTGAAGAATTCTCGACTGTCCAATGGTTGTCTGTCATGCACGATCGTCGCCAATACAAACCTTTCTTCGAATAATATAAGAGTAGGGTTCTCCCCTACTCTACATACTTTTATTAAGGAGTGGTTTCATATGCCGTTATTACGATTCGACGTCATTGAAGGACGTTCGGAAGAAGAGTTAAAAACATTGCTCGACACCGCACACGATGCGATGGTCGAGGCATTTGAAGTGCCGGAGCGGGACCGTTACCAGATTGTCCATACGCATAAAGCGAATGAAATGGTCATTCAAGATACAGGACTTGGATTTGAACGGAGTAAGAATATCGTTCTCATCAGTGTGACAAGTAAAACACGTACGGAAGAGAAAAAACAACGTCTCTACCATTTGCTAGCCGAACGGCTAGAAGCAAATTGCGGACTTGCTCCGACTGATTTAATGGTCTCGATCGTCGAAAATGATGCAGCGGACTGGAGTTTCGGTCTCGGGGAAGCACAGTTTTTAACAGGTAAACTATGAGCAGCCCATAATTAAAGAGGAAGCGTGTTCCGGATGATTTCCGGGAACACGCTTCCTCTTTTTTTCGTCCATTAAACTATCAACGCAAGACTCAACATGACTCATTCCTCTGTTTCTTCCGCCTTCTCACGTGGATTTTCCCGCTGCAGCGGTGCTTTCCAACTAAATTGATCAGGTTCTGGAACAAAATCGAGACCACCGGGATGGAACGGTTGGCAACGGAGCAGGCGACGTGTCGTCAAATAACTGCCTTTTACTGCCCCGTGGCGCTCAATCGCCTCCATCCCATAATGGGAACACGTCGGATAAAATCGACATGTGGCTGGTTTCATGGGGGAAATGACTTTCTGATAAAAACGAATTCCACCCATTAAGACACGCTTCATGACGTCCCTTCTTTCATCTTTTTTTATAGTGTAACGCATCTGTCCATCATTTTCAGATGTTCTGCCTTATACTGAAAGCAGACTCGTATACTAGTGAAGGATGTGGTGAGATGAAAGCTTTAACATTCCATGAATTCGGAACGTCCGACGTGCTACGCTTCGAGGATGTACCGACACCAATCATCAACGAACAGGAAGTACTCATTGAAATGAAAGCGATTGGTCTGAACTTTGCAGATATTTATCGCCGGAAAGGAAACTACCATTTAGAAGGTCAGCCCCCTTATATTTTAGGATACGAAGGAGCCGGGGTCATCACAGAAGCCGGAGCAGCGGTTTCAACATTCCATGTAGGTCAACGGGTGGCTTTTGCGGACGTTCCTCTGGCCAACGCGGAGTACGTGGCAGCCCCCGTCGATAAGGTGATTCCCCTTCCTGACGGGATCTCGTACGAAACAGCTGCCTCTGTTTTATTACAAGGATTGACGGCACACTACCTGACTCGCGATAGCTACCCTGTCCAACCAGGCGATACTGTCCTAGTTCACGCGGCCGCCGGTGGTGTTGGTCAGCTGCTGACACAACTGATTCGGTTGCTCGGGGCGACACCGATTGGATTGACCTCTTCTTCTGATAAAGCAGAGATTGCCAAAACCGCCGGCTGTGCATCTGTTTACTTGTATTCAGAAGACTGGGTCGAACAAGTACTCACGTTAACTGCCGGGAAAGGGGTCGACGTGGTCTACGAATCGATCGGCTCAACGCTACTGGATAGCTTCCAAGTCACGAAAGTGCATGGAACGGTCGTCTTCTACGGCATGGCAGGCGGCGACCCCGTACCTGTCGATCCCCGTCTTTTAATGGATACGTCCAAAACATTGACCGGTGGAGATCTCTGGAATGTCTTAACGTCCTCTGAAGAACGGATTCGAAGATCAGGCGAATTGTTTGATTGGATTCTCTCCGGTCACCTTACGCTCTCGGAGCCGACGACTTTTGCACTATCCGATGGAAAGAAAGCACATGATTTTTTAGAGAGCCGGCGCAGTACAGGAAAATTACTATTACTACCTGAATGATGTTTTTGAGAAGACGACTTTTCCGAGTCGTCTTTTTTATGTAAAAAATAAGAATTATCCATTGCATTTTTACGGTAGTGGGCGTAAAGTAAATCTCATGAAAAACCTAAAACCCAAATTAGTTTTGAGTTTTAGAAAGGGGATTTGTATTTATGTTTCGCTCAGAATGGAAGAAATTGAAGAGTCCGATGATGATTGTTGTCATTCTCGCCCTCATCCTCGTGCCGTTTCTCTACAACTCTATCTTCTTATCTGCATTCTGGGACCCATATGGTCGTACAGAAGATATTAAGGTCGCAATCGTCAACGAAGACCAGGCGACGAAGTTCAAAGGAGAGAAAGTCGACATCGGGGATCAATTCGTCGACAAGCTCAAAAAAAATGATGATTTTGATTGGCAGTTCTTGTCTCAGGACAACGCAGAGAAAAAATTACGGGACGGCAAAGTCTACATGACAGTCGTCATTCCGAAAAACTTCTCTAAAAACGCAACAACGTTACTCGATGATCATCCGAAGAAAATTGAATTGGAGTATTACTTAAATCCAGCCAAAAACTATTCGGGGACACAAATTTCGAGTACGGCTGCGAAGCAGTTAAATGAAAAAATCCGGAAATCCGTTACGCAACAATACAGTAGTGCCATTTTCGGCGCCTTAAAGAAAATCGCAAACGGAATGGAAAAAGCATCGGACGGTTCCTCTAAACTTGAGGACGGCAACCACAAAACAGCGGATGGTGCAAAAACACTGGCAACGAACCTAGGAAAACTTGCGGATGGTAGTCTGACGCTGTCCGAAAAACTTGGTGAAGCAAATCAAGGTTCTAAAAAACTCAGTGATGGCGTCACGACACTCGATGAAAAGACTGCCCTCTTTGCCCAAAAAACAGGTGAGTTGTCCTCCGGATTGAATACACTCGATGAAAACGGTGGAAAGTTACAAGATGGGGCTTCCCAACTCGAAGACGGCGCAACAAAGCTCAGCGGTGGCTCAACACAAGTCCGCCAAGGAGCAGAGCAACTGGCTGCGGGTACGGCTCAGCTCAATGAAAAAATTCCCCAGCTGACGGACGGTTTAAATCAACTGGATGAAAAAGCACAAACAGCGAATGCCTTTTTAACGCAACTCAATCAAGATGCAAAAAAAGCAAAACAAGACTTACGGGCACGTCGTGAAGCCCTTGAAGCAAACGTTGCTCAATTAAAAGAAGTCATTTCTGCTTCTGAACAGTTATCGGATGAAGAAAAACAAACATTACTCGGCTCCATCGGTTCATTAGAAGAAAACATTCAAAACCTCGCCGCTCAAGAAGGGGCGATTGATCAGAGTCTTGCTCAAGCAACAGAAGCAACGAAAAAAATCGGTCAACTCGCCGCTGGTGGTCAGCAAGTCCAGTCCGCTGTATCGCAACTGAACGCCGGTCAAGTGAAACTCGTCGACGGTGCGAAACAAGTCGAGTCTGGCGCTCAACAATTAGCAAGTGGTCAACAAACATTCAATGAAAAACTCGGTCAATATACTGCAGGTGTGCATAAAGCAGCAACGGGTGGCGCACAACTCGCTGACGGCGCAAATCAGCTGTCAGATGGCACACATCAACTCCAAGCAGGCGCTAGCGCGTTGAACAACGGATTAGGACAATTGGCATCTGGCTCAACTACGATTACAGACGGCATCGGTAAAACGACTGACGGCGCTTCAAAAATCGCGGATGCCAACACGAAACTGGAAGACGGGGCTAAAACCTTGAAGGATGAGCTCAGCAAAGGAGCTAAAGATGCAACCGTTAAGCCGACAAAAGAACGGGATAATATGCTGGCAGAACCCGTCGTCTTGAAAGAACATGACTATTCGACGGTCAACAACTACGGCTCCGGTTTATCGGCTTATATCCTCAGCATTGCCTTATTCGCAGGTGCCTTGATGTTCTCGTCTGTTTATCAGATTCGCCCCGAACACGGTGAGAGTCTGACATGGCGCTTCCTCGTCGGTAAATTATCGCTCATCTTACCGATCGGAGCCTTACAAGGGGTCGCAGCGGCCACAGCCATCGTCTATGTCCTTGATGCTGATGTCGCGAGTGTCCCTGCGCTCTATGGATTCGCCGCTTTGACAGGCATGACGTTCATCACGATTCTGTTCACACTCGCGATGTTACTCGGTCGCGTCGGACAGTTCCTTGCCTTCCTACTCCTCCTGCTTCAAATCGGTGGTAGTGGCGGAACGTTCCCTGTCGAAATGACACCAGGCTTCTTCCAAGCAATCCATGCCTTCTTACCGATGACGTATTCGGTCGGTGGATTCCGTGAAGCTCTAGGACTCGGTGTAACGGACGCGCTTATCTCAAACAGTCAAGTCCTCGCGACCATTCTAGTCGTCGCCTTGATCATCAGCTTCGTTGGAGGGCTCGGAGCCAAACGGATTCTACTCTCAACAAAAGTGAGACGAAAACAACATGACACTGTCTGATAAAGAAACACTCATACTCGATTCAGCGATGGCTTGCTTTTCTGAACTCGGTTATAAAGGAACGACGATTGAGCGTGTCGCCCGGCGCGCTCACGTCGGGAAACCGACTGTCTATCAGCTGTTTGAAAGCAAACTCAACTTATTTGAATCTCTCGTGACTCGTGTATTGCAAGAGATGAAGGAAGAAGCCGAACGCGCTTACGTCGAACAGGCGACGGTGGAAGAAAACAAACAAGCGATGATTGATGCCATCGTCTATCATCAGCAACAACACTTATTCATTCTTCAAATCATCGAAGAAACACGCAACTTAAAATTACAGGAGATGCAGGAACTACGGACACGGATCGAACGACATGTCGTCGAATATCTTAAAACGCTCCTTGAGACTCGTCTCGGACAAGATGACCGTGACGTACCGGTCGATGTCACAGCTTTTCTGATTTTCCGGACGTACATTGCACTGATTGCCGAATGGCCATCGATTGCTCGTCCCCTCGAACTCGATACGATTCGTCGTGCCATGTTGCGCGTCCTATGAATCAAAAACCGCCGGTCAATCGATCGGCGGTTTTTTAGTATCTGATTCTTTTTCTAAATTACGTGCCGTCTGGCTAGAGACGACCGTTTTTTCATCCTTCAGTGTGCCAAACAACCAATCCCCGACCGGATTCGAAACGCCGAACCAGTAGTGTTCATTCTTGAAATGGTGCAACAGATGCGTCTTTTTCATCCATTTCCCAAAGCGCGTCTTCGGCTTCAGTGGAACGTGCGCCACATAATGTTTCCATTCGTAAACAAGTAACATGACGATCAGTCCACAGGCAGCTGCCGCTGTCGAAACGATAGACTGCGTCAGAAGATACGTCAAACCTGCAAAGAAACCAAGGTTCGGCAACGAATACCAGACTGGTAAAAATAACAGATGCAATTCATTCGGATGCGCATGATGATCATAGTGGAGTCGTTTCAATAGCTTTCGTCCGACTGCATTCTTCGGTGGCGGTAAATGAAACAAAAAGCGGTGTGTCAGGTATTCACTGAAACTAAAGACAAGGAGTCCAAGGCAAAAGAATAAGAGGACTGACCAATGAAACGGCTGAGCAATGGTATAACTGCTTATTCCGATCAGTAGCACGCACATGATCAAAATATCTGGAAATAGAAAAAAACGACGGTAGATGTCCGACATGATACCCTTCCCCCTTCTAATGCATTACCGTAGCGTTCATCGATTCGTCACGTTTTTTACTTCAAGTCGTGTAATCCTTCTCGCTCCTTCCCTTATACTAAAAAGGAATGGAGTGATGATCGTTTTGAGTTTATCGACCGGAATCATGTTTGTCTTACTTGCTTATACACTCCTGTCACTCTACGACATGTGGCAGGTTTACCGGACAACAAGCAAGCTCTGGATATTTGTCTTGTTTCTTGCAACACTAATCAGTCTTGTCCTTGCTTTTTTTGTAGCCCCTCTCCTTGCGCTATTCTTCTACTGGTCACGTCATCCGTTGAAACGAAACATCGGCATCCTGTTACTGATCGTCGTATGCCTCGTATCAATCATGACGAAATTATCGGCTTGATCAACTTCCTTCATGAATGTTTCATGAAGGATTTTTCATGTTCTGTTGCCGAAGAAAAGACGCCGCATCAACTCCCGCTCCGGCATTTCTGTCGTGTTGAGCACATTCAGGAACGGTCGGTCATCATATGGAATCATGAGGATTTCCGACCGGACGTGGTCCTTCTCCCAGTTGACGATCGCTACCGGAGCGACGGTCGTCTGCTGACACCCGAGCGCACCAGGATTGATGTAGAGTGTTTGATTCGTCTCAACTTGTTGTGCTGGGTGATGATGACCGAAGCCAATGATTCGTGCGTGAGTTCCAGCAAACAGGACGGATAGGTTTTCTTTCGTTCCTTCTACTGCTGGTTTTAATGGTTCATCCCCAATCTTCTTAGTTAGATCGGCATAGGCATAGTGCGTCAGATGCATAATCTGTTCCTGATGCGTGATATTCAAGACACGCGGTAATCCTTCTAAATACTTCTGATTCTCATGCGTCAGTGTATTCGCGATCCATTGATGATGTTCTTTAGCGTGCCGGTAGCTATCGGGATAGGTCTCCCCATGGATTAAAGCAAGGACACATTCGTCATGATTTCCGGAAATCGTCTGGATATCAGATCGATGCTTCAATAGCTCAATGACCTCATTGTGTTCTGGCCCGACGCCGACAAGATCACCAAGACAATAGACGGCATCAATGTCTGATTGTTGATCGAGATAGGACAATGCTGCACGCAATGCCGATGCATTTCCGTGAATATCGGTCAAGAGCATGACTTTCATGTAAACGCCTCCATTGTTGTTAGATTAGGATTTCCCGGATGATAGGGTAAATTCCTGTCAGATTTAAGCAAAAATAAATTGTCAGAAAATATTGATTATTAGTCATAAGCGTGTTAGGCTTAGAAAAATTCACAGAGAGGGGCACGATCGTATGATACCGACACAGCAGCCATTTAACCAAGCCGGACGACTGATTATTCTATGCATGAGGGACTGAAAACTTTTCCGATGATGACACGGAAATGATTTTTGGGCCCTTCTTTCGATGCATCGAATGAGGCGCCCGCACAGAATGAGTGGCGCCTATCCCAAAAACGGATAGGCTTTTTTCATGGCAAAAAAATAGAGATAGACAGAGAGAGGATGACAACGTTGAAAGAATATGCGATGGATCGAATGGTAAAAGTATCGGCTGGAATGGCAAATGCCGTCCTTGTGACACTTGGTGTCGGACTCCTGATTGAAACGCTCGGAAATCTTCTACATATCCAAATGCTACTAACGATTGGCGGCATTGCAAAAGTACTACTCGCTCCAGCACTTGGTGCCGGTATCGCCTTTCAGCTCGGCGGGAATACACTCGTCCTCTTCAGTGCAATGATTGCTGCGACAATTGGCGGTGCTGCTCTTCAGACGACCGCATCCGGACTCGTTCTAGTTCCCGGACAACCGATCAGTGCATTACTCGCTGCTGCGGTTGCCGTATACGTCGGAAAACGCATGACTGGAAAAACGAAATTTGACATGATGGTCATCCCGATGAGTGCTGTCCTAGCTGGTGGTATCACTGGAATCGGAGCTGCTGCCGTCACGACACCACTCCTTACACAATTCAGCGCCATGATCACAGCGTCGGTCGAATCGTCTCCTATCGCTACGTCTCTTGTCATTGCACTCATCTTTAGTGTCCTATTGATGTCTCCTGCTTCGTCCGCTGCGCTTGCTATCGCTTTACAACTTGATCCTGTAGCAAGTGCCGCTGCACTCATCGGCTGTTCTGCTCAATTCGTCGGTTTTACGTTGATGGCCTATCGCCAGACGGATCCAGGCGGTTTGATTGCTTCTTTCTTTGTCACACCTAAAGTACAATTCCCGAATATCGTTAAAAATCCGCGTCTTGTCGTAGCACCGTTTCTCGCAGCAATGATTTCAGCGCCTGTCGCGACGTTGCTTCTCTCTTTGAAAGTACCCTACGAACTCGCAGGGCTCGGTTTAAATTCGATGATTGCACCACTCAACATCTTCGTCAATCAAGGACCGCAAGCTTTCTTCGTTTTCTTCTTGACTGGTGTTGTCCTACCTGGTGCCTTGACGTTCGTCTTCTATCGATTGACGACTGTCGCCGGGTGGACGAAACGTGGCGATCTTCATCTTGAGATCCAATAAAAGGATTGACCTATCTTCTAACTATTCCTGATTGATTTCGGGAATAGTTTTTTTAACGCAAAAAATCGCTCCTTCGAAAAGGAACGATTCGGTATGATTCTGACTGGGCTCGAACCAGCGACCTCTACCCTGTCAAGGTAGCGCTCTCCCAGCTGAGCTACAGAATCATGCTGTGTTGTTACTGGGTATGTTTTTATTATAGCAGCATATCGAAAAGTGTAAAGCCTTTTTAATAAAAAAATTTATCTTTTTTCAAAAAGATCTTTTTCCATAAAAACAGTTTTAAAGTTGCGGCTTCTATGAGTGTCCTCTACTATGTAAATAAGCACATATAAACGAAAGGAGCGTTCACATGAACTTTTTAACCCGATTTAGTTTGAAAAACTCGGTTGCTGTCTTCATCATTGCAATCCTATTAATTTTAGGAGGCGTCTATTCCTTCTCACAATTAAAAGTTGATCAGTTTCCGGAAATCGAGTTTCCTCAAATTTCAATCGAAGCGGTCTACCCCGGTGCCTCACCTGACGATGTCGATCAACAAGTCGTCTCAAAACTTGAAACTGCTTTAAAAGGTATTGAAGGATCAACGAAGCTGACAAGCTCTTCTTATGAAAGTATCGGTATCTTAAATATCGAATTCCCGTTTGATACCGATATGGACAAAGTCGAACAACAAATCGACGCTGCCATTCAGGATGCTAATCTTCCAGAGGAAGCGACAACGAAATTAAATCGCTTGTCATTCGGTTCATTCCCGATCTATAACATCTCCTTCTTCAGTAAAGATGGGAAAGATATCGAAAAAATCCTGAAGGAAGAGATTGAACCCGAGCTAAACAAAATTCCGGGTATCAACAGCGTTTCCGTCGGTGGTTATAAAGATGATCTCGTTCAAATCACCGTTGATAAAGAGAAAGCAACGGAAGCAGGTCTCTCACTTTCTAGTATCAAGGAACAAATCAATGGAAAATTCGTCTCGTTCCCATCCGGACAATTATCGGAAAACGATTCGAAAATCCCGATTCGCGTCGAAGAAAAGCTAGAAAATCTTGATAAATTAAAAAATCTACAATTAACACCCGCTGCAGGAGCTACTGGTTCATCAAATAACAATCAGTTATCTGCTGGTGGTCCGCCGCAGGGTACAACGCAAGGACCTCCTAGTACAACAGGTGGAGCAACTGCAGATCAGGCATCTCAACCGGCAGAACCGATTCGTCTAAAAGACATCGCGAAAATCGAAGCGATCTCGCAACAAAGTGAAAAAACGCGTTATGACTTAAAAGACTCCTTATCGATGGCGATTACGAAGAAGCAAGATGCCAACACGGTCGAAATCGCAGATGAAGTCACGAAAATTCTCAATAAATATGACGATCAAGTCGACTATACGATTGGAATCGATTCCGCGAAAGACATCGAGGAATCCGTTGCGACACTCGTCAAAGAAGGATTACTCGGTGCTCTCTTCGCATCGCTCGCTGTTCTCTTATTCTTACGAAATATCCGTGCAACCATTATTGCCATCGTCTCGATTCCGTTATCGTTGCTCATCGCAGCGATCTTCTTGAACTGGCAAGATATTTCATTGAACATCATGACGCTTGGCGGGATGGCTGTTGCAGTCGGCCGGGTTGTTGATGATAGTATCGTCGTCATTGAGAATATCTTCCGGCGCGTCCGAAAATCAGAATCCGGGATGTCGGATGAGGTCATAGAACAATCGACGAAGGAAATTCTAAAAGCGATCACATCATCGACATTGACGACCGTCGTCGTCTTCCTGCCGATCGGATTCGTTGGTGGGATTACCGGTAAATTCTTCTTACCGTTCGCCTTGACGATTATTTTCTCGTTACTTGCTTCACTACTCGTTGCGATTACGATTGTACCGATTCTCGCGAAATTTGCTTTCAAAAAGGTACCTGCCGAAGAAAAAGAAGGTGCACTTCAACGGTGGTATGGCAAGCTGATTGAAAAATCACTTTCGCACAAGGCAATCATCTTAATCGTATCGTTCGTCCTTCTCGGTGGTTCGCTTGCGATCGTACCGCGTCTCGGCTTTACATTTATTCCGAACGAAGCATCGAAGACATTGACGGCGTCGCTTGAACTTCCTGCTGCTACATCACTTGAAAAAACAAGTGACGTCTCGTTTGAGATGGAAAAAATGTTCGACAAAGAACAAGCAATTGCTGATGTGACGACTTCTGTCGGCGCGCGTGACTTTACGACAGGCTTACGCCTCGATAACAAGGCAAGCTACTTCCTGAACTTGAAGGATGGTGCAAACGTCGAAAAAACGATCAAGTCACTTGAAACACAGATGGAAGACATCGCTCAAGACGAAAACGTCGATGTCAAAATCAGTGTAGCCGAACTATCGACAGGTGGTCCTCCATCAAATAACAATGTTGATGTCGACTTGTTCTCAAATGATCTCGAAGCACTCCAAAAAGCTGCGAAACTCGTTGAAGATAATATGTCGAAAAATAATGATTTGAAATATATCACGAATAACTTCAGTGAAAAACAAAAGCAATTCCTTGTTAAAATTGATCCGGAAAAAGCGAGTGATCGCGGACTATCCGGCTTCCAGATTCTCGGTACCGTCAATGATCAGACAAAACCTGTCACAGTCGGAACACTGAATCTTGATGATAAGGATCAGGACGTCCAATTATCTTACGAAAAAGATCTCGTCTCGAAGAAAGACCTCGAAGACGTACAACTCTTCTCGGCTAACGGTCCTGTTGCCTTAAAGGATGTGGCAGACGTCCAGGAAGTCGAGACGTTCACATCAATCCAGAAACTCGACGGTAAAGTATATGCTCGTGTATCCGGACAAGTCAAAGGGGACGATGTTCAGAACGTATCGAACGCCGTGAAAGCAGATGTTGAAAAAATCGATTTACCAGACGGTGTTTCGCTGACAAGTGGCGGCGGAAATGATGATACGGTCGAAATCTTCCAGTCACTCGGCATCGCGATTGTCGTTGCGATCGGACTCGTTTATCTGACGATGCTGATCACGTTCGGAAAAGCACGCATTCCGTTCATCATCTTGTCCTCTCTGATCTTTGTTCCAATCGGTTCGCTTGTCACGCTCTTCTTGGCAAAAGAACCGCTATCGGTTAGTGTCATGATCGGTTTCCTGATGTTAATCGGAATCGTCACGACGAACGCCATCGTTCTCGTCGACCGGATTGGTCAAAACGTCGGACGTGGTATGCCAATTCGTGAATCATTGATTGAAGCGGGTAAAACACGATTACGCCCAATCCTGATGACGGCATTTGCAACGATCATGGCATTGGTACCACTCGCATTAACAACTTCTTCAGGAACATTGATCTCAAAAGGTCTTGCCTTGACGGTCATCGGGGGACTGACGACGTCTACCCTCTTGACGCTGATTATCGTTCCAGTCGTTTATGAACTGTTTTTCTTCAAAAAAGCAAAAAAAGAACGGACAATCCGTTAAGAGCAAATAAAAGGGGATGACTCAAAAGTCAGTTTCCACAAAGATGAGGGTGGCAGAATGATTTTCTGCCATCCTTATCTCATAACAAAAAGAATGACGCATTACACGCCACTCCTACAGGAAAAAGCGCATCTTTGCGCTGTCAGAGACAAACAAGACCCGGTTTCCCGCTCTATTCGAGCAGGAAACCGGGTCTTGTGTCTCGCCTGAGGAAAGGGCGTGAAAAAATACGTCATTTTTTGAGTGTGCCTATTTGTCTACAATCTAAGAGTCGATCCTTTTTGATCGGCTCTTTTGCTTAGGATTCCAGTTGTTCATCCGTTCGTTCCAATGTGCCATTATGCTCGGCTACCAATCCATCCAGTACGGAAGGTTCAAATTCTTCACCGATCGCGATGATACCTGTTTTACCTGGTGGTATCACACCAAGCGTCCGCTTGAATGTCTCCTGAATTTCTTGATGTTCCTTCACATCTTTTGATCCGCCAATCAGCATGCCGGTCATCGAACCGAGCAAGATGCCGAATGGTCCGCCAAGGATTCCTACAGCCATTCCAATCAACGAACCTTTCACGACACGATTGGATCCGTTTAAATCCGCTGCATCTTCAAACGAAAAAGCACCATTCTCGTTCCGCTTGATGACAGCAATCTGTTCAAAATCAACTTGCCCTCGGGCATGATACTTTTTTAATTCACTGAACACTTGATACGATGTCGCTTCTTCATTGAAAGTAAAGGTCATGATGTGATGTTTCGCATCTTTTTTCGCCATCCGTTCCACCTCTTTCACCTGAGACGACTATCCGACGGGTTCGACATCCTCTATTTACCATGTTTTTACGAAGACGAAACCTGTACCGGTTTCCACGGTGCCAGTTGGAAATACTCCTCCATCGTCAATCCGCTCAGTTTTAAGCGGGCAGCAAGTGTTGCCCCGACATAACGGTAGTGCCAGCTCTCATACGTATAACCTGTCCATGCTTCCTTCCCGGATGGATAACGAAGATGAAAACCATATCGGTGCGCATTGGCAAACAGCCACTTCGCTTCTTTCGTTTTGGTGAAACTGAACATCGCGTACTTGGAAGAATCCGCTCCGCCGATATCAAACGCAAGTCCAGTCTGGTGTTCGCTTTTTCCCGGCTCCGCACTATACGTGCTTGCTTTCTCATACCCATCCCGCGCGACATACTTATCGAACAATGCTTTTTGATAAGCATAAGAGCGGTATGTACTAAATGCCACAAGCGTGATCCCTTCCTTTTTCGCTGCCAGGCGCATCTTTTCAAAAGCGGCTCGCGCCTGCTGATTTTCACCTGGTGCATAAGTCGAACGTAGCGGCAAATTTTTGTTCGCGATCAGTGTCTTACCCATTCGTTTTCCACCGATTTGTGCATCCGTCAACAGATACTTCGTACTCGCATAACCAATTTTCGTTCCATATTGTACTTTTGACCACGTACCGACTTTCGACAGTTCCGTCACATAGATCCCCGTCGGAATGACCGCAATACTCGGTTGTTCAAGCGATGCTCCTTGTCGTAAATGAAGAGGTGTCTTAGCTTGACGATAAGAGGAGCCGGCTTCAACTGAAGGTATGTAAACCGACGTACACGCTGCTGTTAATGCCATCGTCGTGATGAGTGTCTTGATGTATTTCATGAATCTGTCTCCTTTATGCACAATCAGTTGCATCCATATTTTAGATTAGAATACCATTGTTTATTTCAAACAGGGTTCTTTCGGAATGCTTGTCATGAAAATGAAGTATTTCTGAAGTTTTCTAAATGTAGCTTAAGGACGAATTGCAATGGGTAAATAACGATGTATGCGGTTATGAAACATGATTCTACTGTAGAAAGGAGTAGCGTACGTGTCACTTTGGGAATGGATATTCAGTATCGGCAGTATCTGCTGGATCGGTGAGATGATTCGCTTTCGCAACCGTTCCGAGTCGAAGGCAGGAACAGCTGAGCAAATCAGCTTTTATCTGATTTTCTCCGTCCTGAGCGGAACGATCATCTGCGCTTTCCTGTTTGCAGAGGAAACCGTTTCTCAAGCAATGCGCATCATTTCATGCTTTCTGTTGTGGAGTGGAGTCGCCTTACGCCTATGGGGTATTCTTCACTTGAAACAACAATTCACACGTCACGTCGTCGTCGCATCGGGGGACGAGCTTGTCAGTAGTGGTCCCTACCGCTTTTTGCGTCACCCGCTCTATACCGGTCTTCTTTTTATTACGATCAGCTTTCCGCTGTTCACCGGTCAACTTGTCCTGCTTGTGTTTTCCGGACTACTCATGATTGGTTTTCTGCTTTACCGAATCCGGATCGAAGAAGCGATGTTAACGAAAGGCTTCGGCCCTGCCTACACGCAATGGGCTGCGAAACGAAAACGACTGATTCCATTCATCTACTAAAAGGAGAAGTGATTCATTTGAAGAAACGCGCAATCGTCATTGGAGCCGGTCTTGCCGGAATGTCTGCCGCCATTCGTTTAGCCGGAGATGGCTACGCGGTTACCATGCTTGAAAAGAATGCGAACGTTGGTGGAAAACTGAATCAACGTAGCGGAAAAGGCTTTACTTTCGATACTGGTCCATCCATCTTAACGATGCCTTGGGTACTCGAACAACTCTTCTCAAGCGTCCACCGCAATCTAGATGATTACTTAGAAATTGAACGGATCGAGCCGCAATGGCGCACATTTTTTGAGGACGGAACAAAAATTGATGTCAAAGGGGATTTGCCGGGAATGCTCGAGGAAGTCGAGCAGGTTTCGTCACGCGCAGATTTCGTTGAATTGTTCCGGTATTCGAAGCAAATGTACGACTTATGCCTCGACAGTTTTTATAAATACAGTCTTGAAGATTTAAAAGACTTAAAGAAATACCATACGATGTCGGACTTGCTCAAGATGGATCCGATGAATACCGTCGCGACCGGTACAAAAAAGCATCTGAACGATCCGTATCTGGAACAACTGTTCAATTACATGGTCATGTATGTCGGTTCCAATCCGTATCAGGCACCTGCCGTCTTCAACCAAATGATTTATGTCCAAATGGGACTCGGTATCTATTATGTCAAAGGCGGCATGTATCAGATCGCCCGTGCCATGAAACGTTTACTGGACGAACTCCGTGTGACGATTCATTTGAACTCACCGGTGGAACAAATCGTTCTCGAAAATAAAAAGGCGGTCGGTGTCATCTCAAACGGCACATTCCATGCAGCAGATATCGTCGTCTCAAACCTCGAGGTCATTCCGACGTACGAACGGATCGTACCTGAGAAAAAAGCGCGGAAGCAAGCAAAAAAATTACAGGCGTCGTTCGCCCCATCTGTCTCAGGACTTGTTTTGTTGCTTGGTGTGAACCGAGAATATTCCGGACTTGCACATCATAATTTCTTCTTCTCTGAAAATCCGGAGCAAGAATTCGCTCAGATGTTCAAAGACAGAACACCTCCTGAGGATCCGACGATTTACGTCGGTGTTTCCTCCAAATCCGATCCTTCGCAGGCGCCTGAAGGAAAAGATAATTTATTTGTCTTAACACACGTCCCTCCACTGACCCTCCAAAAGGGAGAAGTCGACTGGGATGCTTATCGAGATGTCGTCCTAGATAAACTGGAACGGATGGGGCTTCATGGTCTGCGGGAATCCATCGAGTTCGAATATCGGTTTACACCGGAAGATTTGAAGGAATTATACGGTCCAAACGGTGGATCGATTTATGGAGTGGCGGCAGACCGGAAGAAAAATGGCGGATTTAAGATTCCGTCCAAAAGTGATCTGTACGAAGGACTTTATTTCGTCGGGGGGTCCACACACCCAGGCGGTGGTGTGCCGATGGTGACTTTGTCTGGTCAACTGACGGCTGATTTGATTCGTAAACATGAAGGTGCAGTTACAACGCCTTAACGCCACAATCGGCACAACAACCGAAAAAAAACGGCCAAACGGAGACGCACATCCGTTTGGGCGTTTTTCATTGACTGGTCGTATTCAAGGGTATGACCTGAATGTCCACTTCGCCTGTTTCATCTATAGTCAGCCGATATACTGCCGGCATCGGTAAAGTCTTCCAAAAGGAATAGTCGAACGAAGCATCAAATGCCTGCAAAAGCAGTACCATGATATTTCCATGTGTTCCAAGAACGAGTGTTTCCTCAGGATGTTGCACGAGCAATCGGTCGATGCACTGCCGAATCCGGTCCGTCGCCTCTTCATTTGTTTCTCCCCCGTACGGATTTTGATCCGGATGTTGCCAGACAAAGGTGACAGCTTCTTGAAAATCAGTCAGTGCTCCGGGTGCAAGCAGCCGCTCCCGTAATGCTTCCACCTCGACGATGTCCTGTCGACGTTCTATTGCGAGCGGGGAGATCGTTTCCACAGCTCGTCGATACGGACTGCTGTAAAACCGGTCAACCTGAATCCCCTGAAATACCTTACATAAGTGATGGGCATCCTGTACCCCTTTCTCTGATAACGGACGCATTCGTTCATCCGGTGAATAAGTAGAGTGAGCATGGCGTACGAAATATAGAATGGTCATTTTATATATCTCCTTTTTTGTACATCATCCCTCGAACTCTGGTGGATCACTGCTTTAAAAACCGGTCGAGGAGTACTATGATTCAAAAAATAAAAAAAGCGCCCGCTTCTCCTGTTACAGAAGAAGCGGACGCTTCGGTATGATTCTGACTGGGCTCGAACCAGCGACCTCTACCCTGTCAAGGTAGCGCTCTCCCAGCTGAGCTACAGAATCATGTTTGCAGTACGTTATGTACTTGCTAGGACATGTATTAATATATCAAGAAACTAAAAGGCTGACAAGTCTTTTTTCAAAAAAAATTAAAAAAGTTGAAATGGAGGAATTGATCCCCGATTCCTCCATTTCAACGTCTTACAGGAACGTTGATACCTGATCAACCGGTAAACGCAACGCCGGACGTTTTTTTGCATCTTCGACCGCTTTTCCGACAGCAATCAGCATGACCGGTACATAACGGGCTTCCGGAATGAATGTCTTCGCAAACTGTTGATGATCAAAACCACCCATGGCAAGCGTTGATAATCCGCGCGCTTCTGCCGCAAGCATCAATTGCATCGCCGCAAGACTCGCATTCGACATCGCTGCATCACGTCCGTACGCTTCGCTTTGGTAAGCACCTTCCACTTGTGCCTTGATTGAATCGAACAAGTCCTCCGTCATACCGCCCGCTTCCACTGCTGGTCCATAGACCGGATTATAGTTTCGATTCGCTTGCACGTCTCCTAAAATCGCGATGACTGCTGAGGCAGACGTGATGGCTGGCTGATTGTAAGCGATCGGTGCCAGCTGTTGTTTCGCCTCTTCTGAATGGAAAACAGTAAAATGCCAGTGTTGCAGATTCCAAGCACTCGGTGCCGCTGTCGTCCATTCCAGTAGTTCTTCCACTTCCTGTTTTGAAAGTTTGAATGTTTCGTCGTAATGACGAACAGAGCGTCTTTCTGTCAATACACGCATTGTATCCAGTGTTGCTTGTGTCATGAATGAATCCCCCTTATGATTATCAGATTACTTAGGTATCGTAGCATGTCTCTTTTTTATTGTCCTGCATCAGTACTCGGCATTTTTTTACCTGTTATAAAACAAAGATTGACTTTATCCCTCTGTACTAATACAATAAAAACAAGAAAACAGACACTCGTGTTTCATTTCAAAGGAGGAATACACGTATGGAGCAACCTCTTTACCAAGAAGCATCTGCTGAGTTTTACCGTGAGCTACCCGTAAAAACATGCGCTCACTGTGGAAAAGAGATGGATGAGCAATGTGAATCCTATCAAACGGAATGTGATGAATGTGCTGTAACCGAACACTAAGAAATCCCGAAACAATCACTCCTATAGTGGTTGTTTTTTTATTTTGACAATATACTTTCTAACGAAAAGACGGTTTTTTCGAAAAATCGTTAACTCGTCATCTTTTTGTCATCTGTTTGTTACAAATGAAACAGACAAAATGTTACATTATTTGTATATGATCTTTTGGACAAAAGGAGCGACAGACAACGATGGATCCATTCACTTCAAGCTACGACAGCGGACTTGGGCCAAGACCGCGGACAAAAAGAAAAAAAGTTCTCCCCCGATTTTTGTTGCTTCTGACCATCCTTTTACTCGGAGTCGGAGGGTATGTTGCATACCGGTATATGTTCACCCCTGCCCCAAAAGCAGTTACTGCCAGTAAACCGATAACAGAAGTTCCCGTTGCCGATATGGAAAAAGCACGCATCGAAAAATGGAACGGCGTGACGAAAAAAGTTGCCTATTTAACATTTGAAGACGGACCAACCGCTTTGACGCCGGATCTGCTCCGGACATTAAACGAACTCGATACCCGTGCTACCTTCTTTTATCTTGGACCACAGGTAAAATCTTTCCCAAAAGAGGTGCAGGCAGCCGCTAAAGCCGGTCACTATATCGGACTTCACGGCGAAACACACGATTACGCTACGCTATATGAAAAAGGGAAGTACGTATCCGAGATGCAGAGTGTTCAAAAGAAAATTTACGAATTGACGAAGCAGACGCCTCATTTGACAAGACCCCCTTACGGATCCAAACCCGGGATTACGAAAAAAATGGCTGCCGCGATACATTCTGCCGACTTCCGTGTCTGGGACTGGACGATCGATTCAATGGACTGGTACTACAAAGATAGTGCGAAGGAAGTCGTACAGACAGTGATCCGCCGGGCAGAACGACCATTTGAAATCATCCTGTTACACGAACAGCCGCAAGCCATCAAAGCACTTCCGGCTATCGTTGAAGGACTTCAGAAAAAAGGCTATCAATTTGCGATCTATGATGAGGATTTCCATATCCCTTATAATTTCGCGCAACATTCAGATCTATAAGGAGTTAACGTCCAGATGAAAAAATCACTCTTAGCGATGCTGTTCATGACTAGCTTCGGACTCGCTGCTTGTTCCAATGATTCTCCCGCCTCCCTTCAGCAAAAACTGGAGCAGCAAGTCAAAGGAGAAGAAAAAGCATACACGCTTGCCGATCAACGTGCGCGAAAGGACGAAATTTCAGTCAATACGTATCAAGCTGTCCTCGATGCGGGAGCTGAAGAAATCAAACGCGCCCGTAACGAACGCGAGGAGCTGGAAGCCTTAAACGTCGAGCGGCTTTCGTTATTGAAACAGGAAGAAACGCTTCGTAAAAAAACGTATGCCGAACTCGACCTGGATGACATCAAGGATGCCGTGAACCAGCTTGACGGAAAGGCAAAACTGGAAGGAACGACCTTGCTGACGCTCATCAAACAGCGCGAGCAGACGTTTGATACATTCGTAAAAACGTACCGGCAATCGATTGCTGCTGAAAAGAAAGTGCTTTCACGCTTGACGGAAAAACCGGATTTCGTTAAGATTGATGAGTCGACAGCTGATTTAAATCGTTTATCACGGAAGGCTACCGCCTCGTTGAAGAAGTGGAATCGGTTGACCGTTCAATACAATCAAACGAAAACACGGCTGTATCATTTACTTGACACATCAACTCAATAAATCACACAGGTTGCAACCAAACCCTGTCCAAAAAACCTGGACAAGGCCCCGTTGCAACCTTTTTTGTGTGGTTTTTAGTAAAAAATGGAGGGAAATCATTCATGCATCGCTCAAAAGCAACCTTATTCGTTCTCATTGGCGCCATCAGTTACGGTGTCCTCTCAACGATCGTCAAACTCGCTTATGCAGCCGGGTTTGATTCGGCAGCCGTTTCAGGAAGCCAGTTTTTCTTTGGCTGGCTGATGATATTCGGACTCGCCCTATTTACGAAGAATTTACGTCTCGACATCAAAACAGCAGGACTTCTCATGCTGATTGGTATATCGAGTGGTACAACAGGATACCTATACTACCAGAGTCTTCAGACCGTATCCGCATCCGTTGCGATCATCCTGTTATTCCAGTTCACCTGGATTGGCGTCGTGATCGATGCCCTTGTATTCAGACGCTTGCCGTCGCGTGCCCACTTCTTGTCTGCACTTCTGTTGATTGGCGGAGCTATTCTTGCAAGTGCCGCTTACTCGAGTCCGCTTGATTTACGCGGTACATTGTTTGGTCTCGGGGCAGCCGTCAGCTTCTCGATTTTCCTACTCGCTAGTGGACGTATTGCTAATCATCTACCTGTCGTCAAGAAAAGTTTTTATATGATGACGGGTGGTCTCGCTTTTGTCATGATCATGTATCCACCGACGACGTTCTTATCCTCTGCGAATTTCGAAAACGGTCTTCTCCTGTATGCGATTCCGCTCGGTCTATTCGCATTGATTTTGCCACCACTTTTATTTGCAGCGGGTGCACCGCATTTGTCTCCGGCAAGCGTCTCTTTGCTTGGGGCAGCTGAATTACCGACAGCTGTCATCTGTTCCGTTTTAATTTTAGGTGAACACCTGATGAGTTCCCAATGGATGGGGATCGTCATCATTCTCGTCGGTATTTTTTATCCGATTTACCGTTCGAGTAAAACTGCGCCTGTTGCGAACGTACAGCAAAACGACCTTTCCTGAGTTCAGGAAAGGTCGTTTTTTCTTACTTCTGCCGTTTCATCGCATCCGCAACGAATTCGACATCCGTGCCGATGATGATTTGGACACTCGTCGCGCCCATTTTCATGACACCTTTCGCTCCAGCCGCTTTAATGACCGCTTCATCAATGATATTTGGATCCTTGACTTGAAGACGTAGACGTGTCGCACAGTTATCAATCGATGTGACGTTGTCTGTTCCTTGTAGTCCGGCAAAAATCTGAGCTGCCTGTTGCTCATACTTGTCGTCCGAGTCTGTCAGAACAACTCCCGTGTCTGTGACGAGCGATTCATCTTCACGTCCTGGTGTCTTCAAATCGAATTTCGTGATCATGAAGTAGAACAGGAAGTAATAAACGACCGCGAACGCGAGACCAACCGGGATGATGAGTAACGGTTTCTTCGCAATACCGAAGTTCAAGGCATAGTCGATAAAACCAGCCGAGAAGGAGAAGCCGTGCAAAATGCCGAGCAAGTTGACGATGGCCATCGAAAGACCGGTCAGTACTGCATGGATGACGTACAATACTGGTGACAAGAACATGAACGAGAACTCGATTGGTTCCGTAATCCCGGTCAGGAACGACGTCAGACCAAGACCAATCATTGCCCCGGCAACGGCTTTACGGTTTTCCTTGCGCGCAGCCATGACGATCGCAAATGCTGCAGCTGGTAAAGCAAACATCATGATTGGGAAGAATCCGGCTTGATAAATACCGGCCGTCGGATCTCCAGCGAAGAACCGCGCGATATCACCGTTCGCGACCGTACCATCTGCTTTTTCATATGAACCGAAGACGAACCAGAAAATATTGTTCAAGACATGGTGCAATCCGACAGGAATCAGGAGACGGTTAAAGAATCCAAACAGAGCAGCACCTCCTGCACCGAGTCCAACCATCCATTCGCCGGCACCATTGATGCCCTGCTCGATGAACGGCCAAATGTATCCAAAGATAAAAGCAAGCACGAGCATGACTGCTGATGTAATGATCGGAACGAAACGGCGACCACCGAAGAATGCCAACCAATCCGGCAGCTTAATGTTGTAGAAGCGATTGTAGAGAAGACCGGCAACGATACCCGCGATGATTCCACCGAATACCGCCATATTGACGGTCGAACCGAGTGTCGCCTGATTCGCGATCGAACCAAGTGTCGCGCCGTCGACCTTCGTCGAGGAATCATTGACGATTGCGGCGATTGCATCATACTTCGCCTGAATCTGTGCACTCGAATAATCCTTGTTCATCGAATCGACGCCATTCTTTAATACTAGGTAGCCGATGGCTCCGGCAAGACCCGCGGCGCCACTTGCATCGATGGATAGACCGATGGCGACACCAATGGCAAATATCAATGGTAGGTTATCAAAAATAGCCCCTCCTGCTGCGACCATCAACGGAATATCAAGCATATCCGCTGAACCTAAGCGAAGCACGATACCCGCAGCCGGTAATACTGCGATCGGTAGCATCAAGGCTTTCCCAATTCGTTGTAGAAACTGCAACATACCTTTCACCCTTTCCTGAATAAACAATAATGGCAGAACAATGTAAACGCTTTTACGTGTTTTATTATTCCACATAAATATCTAAATGACTAGACCTTTATACAAATTATTTTTGATCTTTTTTCTTTCATACGACACATCTTTCTATAAGACATGAAAAACCGGACTAGAGCGGTGTCTAGTCCGGCTGAATTCTTTTAAAAACGATCTTAGCGACGATTCGTATCTTCAACATTTTGTTGAACGTTTCCGACTGTTTTTTTAGCGTCACCTTTTAGTTGATCTTTTTTTCCTTCACGTTCTGTTGATTTGTCTCCCGTCGCTTTACCGAGTGCTTCTTTTGCTTTTCCGGCTGCTTTATCGACGAGACCATCTACTTTTTTATTGAGTCCACTGTTTTCTGACATGTGAATTACCCCCATTTAAAAGTTTTTTTTGCGATAGTTGTATGTTCCCTTGTCACAGGTTTTCAAACGTTCTCTGTATCAAACTGGATTCTGGTCCAAACCAAAACAACAGTGAACATACTGTCCACTGTTGTTCGATTTAAATCTATCTTTTTATTGGGCGACAGAAACACCCAACACTTGTTCAATCCGTTCGAACGCCCAATCTAATTCTTCTTTGGTGATGACGAGCGGTGGTGCAAAGCGAATGACTGTCTCGTGTGTTTCCTTGCACAGTAAGCCTTTCTCTTTCAATGCTTCACAATATGGTCGTGCGGCTTCTGTCAATTCAACACCAATGAATAATCCACGACCGCGGACTTCTTTAATCATCGGATTTTCGATTTGTTTTAGTTTCTCCATGAAGTACGTACCGAGTTCAAGTGAACGCTCCGGTAACTTTTCATCTTCTAATACTTCAAGTGAAGCAATCGAAACAGCACAAGCGAGTGGATTTCCGCCAAACGTCGAACCATGCGATCCCGGGTTGAAGACAGAGAGGACATCCTTGTTCGCAGCCACACAGGAGATTGGGAATACACCACCTCCAAGTGCTTTACCGAGAATATACATGTCAGGTGTTACCTCATCCCAGTCTGAAGCAAACCATTTTCCTGAACGTCCAAGACCAGACTGAATCTCATCTGATACAAGAAGAACATTTTCAGCACGGCATACTTCCTGTGCATCCTTCAGGAAGCCGTCGTACGGAATTAAAATACCAGCTTCCCCTTGAATCGGTTCAAGGATGAATGCTGCTGTATTTTCCGTGATTGCCTGTTTCAATGCATCGAGATCCCCATATGGAATCGTCTTGATCCCCGGAAGGAGCGGTCCGAATCCGCGTTGGTACTCTGCTTCTGTCGACATGGAGACGGCTGTCATCGTCCGTCCGTGGAAGTTCCCCTCGCAGACGATGATTTCAGCATCACCCGGAATTTGTTTGACTTCGTATGCCCAGCGACGTGCTGCCTTTACCGCTGTCTCGACTGCTTCAGCGCCTGTGTTCATCGGTAAGACCATGTCTTTCCCTGTCAATTGCGCTACCTTTTCATAGAAGAAACCGAGTTGATCATTGTGGAACGCACGTGACGTCAATGTAATCTTATCTGCCTGTCGTTTTAGCGCCTCGATGATCTTTGGATGACGATGCCCTTGGTTAACCGCTGAATAGGCACTCAGCATGTCCATGTAACGACGTCCTTCCGGATCCGTGACGAAGACCCCTTCTGCTTCTGAGATGACGATCGGGAGTGGATGGTAGTTATGTGCTCCGAACTGTTCCGTCTGTTGAATGATTTTCTCTGTTTGATTCATCGTGATTCCCCCTCATTACTCTTTAGAAAACGCTTTCAATGCCATTATAGCAGATTCTTTCATAGAATCTTCATTTAAAAAATGTTCCACAAAGAGGATTCCGATGCGTAAGAATTGAATATATTGGGAATAGACAAGACAAGTGAACCGTCATCTCTTTTCCTCATAAAGGAGCGTGCGCACGTAATGGACCGTTCGACCATTGATTCCTATGAAGTCGTCATTCAAGAGTTTCCACTACCGTCCTTCATCTTAAATATTGATTTGACCATCCGTTCCTGGAATGAGTTAGCGGAGCAGCAGTGGGGCTGGACGCAACAGGAAATCGTCGGTCAAACCGTTCCCTTACTTGACCAGGAAGATATGGCATTCAGCCATCAGATTTGGCACGCTTTTCTAGAGCGCCGCCAATCGGTCCAATTGCCGAATACCTCCTTAATTCATAAATCCGGCACTTCCATGACATCGACGCTGCTACTGTCCCCTCTGCTTGATGAGACAAACAACGTCATTGCCGCTTTCGTTTGCTGTATTCCGTCTGTTGAACAACCGGTTGCCACGAAACCGTTATTCCAAGGGCTGATGGATTTACGCCAGGCATTCGATCAGATTGCCTGTGTCGCTGTATTTGACGCACGCGGTACGATTACGTATCTAAACGACCAACTCACGGATGTAACGGGTTACTGTCCTGAAATGCTCATCGGACAGCCCTGGACCGTAATTCTTGATCAAACGAGTTCGACTGTCTCGGAAATCCGGACGCAACTTCGTGAACGCAAAGCTTGGTCTGGTCGTCTCAGTTTGAATGCTCATACGGGGGAGCGTAAACATCTTCAAGCGACGCTTATTCCGATCTATGATGCAAACGGTGTTCGTTTTCAACACCTCTTCATCGGAACGGACATTACTGAGACAACCGTATTAGAGGAAGAACTCGACTTTTTAGTTCACCATCACGAGATGACACATCTGTTGAACAAACGAGGCTTTTTACGTGAAGGTGAAGCGCTGTTCCGTTCTGCTTCATCTCATGATCCCATTGCCCTCGTATTATTTGATATCTACCGTTTTAAAGTCATCAATGACTCGTTTGGAACACATGTGGGTGATCAACTGTTACAAGCAATGGCAGCTCGACTCGTTCAATATACGAATGGTGTACTGGCTTTTCATCCGACAAGTGATTTGTTCGGCGTTCTGTTACCCGCCCCTTCTAGTAATTTGCTTTTTCAGTACGCACGAAAGTTACAACAGGCACTGCAGCGTCCATACTATATCAATGGTCACTCGCTCATTGTTTCCTGCACGTTCGGGATTACGACATATCCGTCTGAAGCCAAAACACTGGAAGATTTGTATCGACGGTCTGAGACTGCACTTTACGCCGGCAAATCGATTGGTACAGGAACGATCCAGTATTTAACTCACGAAATGGATGCGCAATTCACACGAAAAATCCAGTTGGAACGCTCGCTATTTACAGCCTTAGAAGACCGGTCGCTCTATCTTGCCTATCAACCGATCATCGACCTGCAAACACAAGCCGTCGAGGGGTTTGAAGCCTTGTTACGCTGGAACCATAATGCACTCGGCAGCATCCCGCCGGACGAGTTCATTCCGCTTGCTGAAGAGGCTTCCCTGATTACACCGATCAATAACTGGGTCATCATTGAAGCGTGCGAGCAGCTTGCGAAGTGGCAGAAGACAATCAGCTCCGAACTGACGATGGCGATCAACATCTCACCGCATCAATTCCAAAGCGACTCCTTCATCCGGACGTTACAGCATGTCGTGACCGAGCGACTCGTTTCACCGTCTTCCATAACACTCGAGATGACAGAAAACATCGCTATTTTACAGACACAACGGACGGTCGAACGGATGCATCTCATCAAATCGCTCGGGTTCCGTTTATCCATTGATGATTTCGGCACCGGTTATTCCTCATTACAGTATCTGAGTGCCTTTCCGATTGATGAACTGAAAATCGATAAAGTCTTTATCGATGGTCTGGCCACGAACGATCATGCTTTACTGGACTCAATCATACAGCTCGGCCGTAATCTGAATTTGAACTTAGTTGCTGAGGGCGTCGAAACCGAGCATGCCTTATCCTATTTGAAAACGACGGACTGTCAGCACATGCAGGGCTTCATTTTTTCTGAACCGTTGTCCGTACAAGAAGTCGAAAAACGATTTTTATAACCTTACGCCAAAAGAAGTCCCGATGGGTTTTAACCCACCGGGACTTCTTTTGCGTAGCATTTTTACAATTGAATTTCTCCTACGACCATTCCGTACACCGCTACCCCAGCTAATACAACTAAAATCATGCTGGCAATCCATTCATACCGTGACATGCCTGTCCGTTGCTGTTCTCGTTCTGCTAACGCATAAGCGAGAATCCCTGGTGCATAGACTAATGCTGCAATAACGATGTACCAGATACCGGACGCATATACGAGCCAAATCGAGTAAACGGAAGCGATGACAGAGAAAAGGAGCATTTTCCGATTTCGTTCTTCTTTTGAAGTCCGTATGCTGTACAGGGCAGATAACAGGTACGGTAACAACGCACAGATTCCGGCGATACTCGATAGAACAAGATACGTTTGAGCAGAAAAGAGCGCAATGCCGGCGACGACCTGTGTTGCGATTTGTGTAATCAATAAGGCGCCGACTGGTGCCCCTTTACGGTTCGTCTTCGCAAAAGCTTTCGGAAATGCTCCGTCCTTTGCTACGAGATACGAAATCTCAGAGGCAAGAATCGTCCATCCAAGAAGAGCACCTGATAAGGAGATAATCAGACCAATCATGATGATTGTTGCACCGGCCGGTCCAATCGCCGCTTCAAGTACATATGCCATCGTCGGCTCCTTGAGCCCTGCCAACTGCTGTTGATTGAGTACACCAAGTGATAAGACCGAAATCAGGATATAGATGACTAAAACACCGACCAGACCAGTTACTGTCGCTTTTCCGACATCACTCCGGTTTTTAGCACGACTTGATAAGACGACGGCTCCCTCGATTCCGACGAATGCCCAAAGTGTGACGAGCATCGTCCCTTTGACTTGCTCAAAAATCGAACCGAGTTCCGTCCCCTCTCCCCAGATGTCTAAATTAAACGTTTTTACATTAAAGGCGATGCCGACGAGTAAGATAAAAATCAAGATCGGAACGAGCTTTGCGATCGTCGTAATCAGATTGACGAGTGTCGCTTCCTTGATTCCGCTTGAGACAAGCCAAAACAATCCCCAAATGACGACAACACTCATCAAGAGAAGGAATAGCCGATTTTCCGCTGCAAAAATCGGGAAGAAATAACTAATCGCATTAAAGACGAGTGTGATGTTCGCAACGGTTCCAATCCAGGCCGACACCCAGTACCCCCATGCACTGTTGAAGCCGATGAAACGTCCGAACCCTTCACGTGCATAAGCATAGATGCCGCCTTCAAGTTCCGGTTTACTGTTTGCTAAATGCTGGAACACGAGGGCGAGCATGATCATTCCGACCCCTGTAATACTCCAGCCGATGAGAATCGGACCGGCACTTGCACTTTGTGCCATTGCTCCTGGAAGGTTAAAGGCACCTCCACCGACCATCGAACCGATGACCATGGCAGCTAGAGCAAAGAACCCGATTTTTTGCTGATTCATGATGAGACACTTCCTTTTTCGTATATCTATTACATCTGACGTATATTCATTCGAAAGACACAAAAGTCATTATAACAAATCACCTTCTAAAGTAAAGAAAGGATTTGAGACGAATGGACTGGATTCATGTTTTTCAGCTCGAGGACCTCTTCAAACTCCTGTTAGCCGCTACACTTGGAATCTTCATCGGTTTCGAGCGTGAAATCAAAAATAAACCGGTCGGTATACGCACTAGCCTCGTAATTACCCTCATCAGTTGTCTTTTAACCATCGTATCCATCAAATCCGTCCTGCTCTACCACGATATGGCGACACATGTTCAAATGGATCCGATGCGACTCGTCGCTCAAATCATTACCGGAATCGGTTTCATTGGAGCTGGTGTCATTTTGCGCCGTCCACATGACATCGTCAGCGGACTGACGACTGCTGCTATCATTTGGAGTGCAAGCGGCATCGGCATCGCTGTTGGAGCCGGCTTTATCTGGGAATCGATATTTCTCGTCCTATTCCTTTTTTTCTTGCTCGAGGGATTGACCTGGATCATGCGTCGCAGTAACAATAGCCGTTTTGAAGCAAATGTTCTCGTTGCTCATCTGTTACTCCCTGCTGCACTTGATCCTTCTGATATCGTACTTGCGCTCGAACAAAAGGGGGTCCGCATCACGAATATGCGTCTGCGTGGAAATCCCGTTCGACTCACGTTACGGATGTATTCCCCGCATACCTTGACCATATTCCTACTTTATGACTATTTGACATCGCTCGGGATTGAGGATATAGACCTTGATCAATGAGAATTATCTGAAAATTTATGTTGCATTTTTAAACACTTTCACTTAAATTAACAATATGTTCACATTTTTCTGAAATATTTAACTCTAACTATCGGGGGGTCATCGTTCCATGAATAAACCAACTAAAATCGCTTTTGCTGGGTTATCCAGCATGGCACTGCTTGCCGTCGCCGCATGCGGTCAAGGAAATGACGAGAATGCAAGCGGATCAGATTCAAAAAGTAAACAAAAGGAAGTCACGCTCGTTTCAACGACGGATGTACCTCAGCTTGATCCGACGAAAACGACGGACTCGACTTCTATCATCGTCACGAATAACGTTTTTGAAGGACTCTATCGCCTTGATGGTGACAACAAGCCTACACCTGGAATCGCCGAAAGCGTCGAAGTCTCAGATGACAAAAAAACATATACGTTCAAATTGCGTAAAGATGCCAAATGGTCGGATGGATCAGCCGTCACAGCGGATGATTTCATTTATTCCTGGAAACGGGCACTCGATCCGAAGACTGCAGCAGAATACGCGTACATTCTGCAAGATTTAAAAAATGCCAATAAAATCATGGCGGGTGATGCTGAACTCGATGAACTCGGTGTTAAAAAGATCGATGATCAGACACTTGAAGTCCAGCTTGAAGCTCCAGCACCGTATTTCCTTGGTTTGACGAGTTTCCCGACTTACTTACCACTCAAGCAGTCGTTCGTCGAAGATAAAGGAGACAAGTTTGCAACAAGCGTCGACACAATGGTCTTCAACGGACCTTTCGTCCTCGATAAATGGCAATCCAATGCAGGATGGACATATAAGAAAAATCCGGATTACTGGGATAAAGCAAACGTCAAGATGGATAAAATCGATGTAAAAGTCGTCAAAGAAATTTCGACTGGAGTTAACCTCTTTGAATCAAAAGAAGTCGATTTCGCACCGATTACATCTGAATTCGTCTCACAATACGAAAAATCAGAGGATTACAAGACGCGTCCGGATGCTCGAATCAACTTCCTTCGCTTCAATCAAAAGAATAAGGCATTGAAAAATAAAAATATCCGAAAAGCTCTCGCACTCGGCTTTGAGAAGCAAGGCATTACGGATGTCATCTTAAATGACGGATCAAAACCAGCAAACTTCATCGTTGCAAAGGACTTCACGTTCACACCGGATGGTGAAGACTTCCGTGCGAAGTATCCAGATCTCCAAAGCTATGATGCAGATGCTGCGAAAAAAGCATGGGATGCCGGATTGAAGGAACTCGGCGTCAAAACGGTTGAACTTAGTATGCTATCGCGTGATGAGGATGCCTTCAAGAAGGTCTCTGAATTCTTAAAAGGTGATCTTGAAAAGCACCTTCCAGGTTTGACGATCAACATCAAACAACAGCCGTTCAAGAACTTCCTCGATCTTGAATCGAAGGGTGAGTATGATATCTCTGCCGCCGGATGGGGACCTGACTACCAGGATCCGATGACCTTCCTCGATATGTGGTTGACTGATGGAAGCTTTAACCGGATGGAGTATTCGAATAAAGAGTTCGATGCACTCATCAAGGATGCGAAACAAGAAGCCGATGAAGCAAAACGCTGGTCGGAACTGCAAGAAGCTGAAAAAATGCTCTTAGCGGAAGACTACGCGATTGCACCAATCTATCAAAAAGGGGAAGCTTACCTGCAACGGGCGAATATCGATAAACTTTACCGTCACCCGTTCGGTGCTGATATGAGTTTCAAATGGATGGAATTGAAGTGATCCAAACGGAGAACTGATTCGTTCGACCAACAAGTAGTGGACATCGTCCGCTGCTTGTTTTTGTTTTCTAAAAACAACAAAGACCCCTTCTGACGGAGCCATCGGGGGTCTTTACTGTGCGATTTGTTTGTAAAAAGCAATCTCTTCATCCTGTCCTTCTTCCACTGCGCGGAAAAATTCAGCGAAATACGCGTACAGGACTGTTCGTTCTTCATACGTTGGTCTCGCTTGGCGAATGACAGAAAAGGCAAGATTCCGTAATTGTCGTTTCGTCCGTCGGTGTGTCGGCAAAGCGTGGAATTGACGTGTAAACGAACGGTAGACGTCTGCAATCAAGGCTTCATGTCCTTCAAAATATGATTTATCCATTATCTGATCCCCTTTCTTCATTATCTCTTTCTTCTCTTCTACGAAATATTCTTAGTAAAAGTTTCATCAAAAGTGATATGTCTCACAAATGATATAGAACCTACTATAACAAGCTTTCCAAAATGATTCAACATCCTAACTATTAAGTTTCGTTAAGGATTTCGGATGCATTTCGTAAAGTCTTCTCCCCTAATCTTATCGTTGTGTCTCTCTCATGAAAACGGTCTGAGTCCTGGCATAGGACTCAGACCCGAGACGGACGTCAGTCCGCTTGAACCGGTATATGACGGAAGTGTTTGACATCAAACAATCCGCTATCCGTCAGCTTCAGTTCTGGAATGACCGGTAAACAAAGGAACGACATCGTCAAGTACGGGTTAAAGGACCGATCGGCTTCTAACACATCAAGCGCATCATTTAATGCCTCGAGTGTATCCCCGACCTCCTGGAACGGGCGATTCGTCATCAAACCAGCAATTTCAAGTGGCAATTCAGCAAGGACATCCTGTCCGTTAACCGCGATGACACCACCACCGGCTTCAACAAGACGCTCTGCCGCTAACTGCATTTCAGCGTCCGATGCTCCTACGATGACGAGGTTGTGCGAATCATGGGCAACCGTCGCTGCAATCGCGCCACGTTTCATCTTGAACCCTTTCACGATTCCGACAGCCGAGAACGACGTCCCGTGATGGCGTTCGATGACGGCGATTTTCAATAAATCCTCATCCGGTACAGGTACGAACTGCCCATCTTGAAGCGGAACATCCAGGATCAGATGCTCGGTGACGATACTTTTCGGAATGATACCGATGACGTGCGCGCGTGATGATTCAAGCGGAAGCGCAAATACTTCCGGTATGATCGGTTTGGTATTCAACGCCCCTCGTAATGACTCTGGTACATGCGCGCGGCGTCCCGGGCGAATCGTTTTCCCTGCTCGCGCGACGCAATTCCCTTGAATATAAACCTCGTCAATCACGACGTTATCCGCATCCGATAACAAGACGAAGTCCGCCCGGCGTCCTGGTACGATGGCTCCACGATCGTCTAAACGATACGCGTTCGTTGCGTGCAACGACGCCATCGCGTACGCTGTCTCACGTTTAATCCCATGGCGAATCGCATAGCGGATGTTGTAGTCGATCGTTCCTTCACGCAACGTATCATCTAAGTGCTTATCATCCGTACAGAAGAGGAAACGACTGGCGTTGCTCTCTGTCACAGCATCGAGTACTTCTTTTAAGTTTCGCGCTGCCGATCCTTCGCGTACCTCGACATAAAGACCACGGCGAGCCCGCGCGATCGCATCCTCCTTACTGACGGATTCATGATCCGTCCGGATGCCAGCGACACCATAGATGTTGATTTCGCGTGGTCCGAGTCCCGCTGCATGTCCATCGACCAGTTTTCCAGCGTCTTCGATCTGTTTGATTTTTTGAAGCATGTCGCGATCGGTCCGTTCGACGGCAGGATAATCCATGACTTCCCCTAACCCATGGACCCCCGGATGATTGACGAACGGTGCCAGTGCTGCTGCGTCGAGTGAGGCTCCTGCATGTTCAAATGACGTCGCAGGAACACAGCTCGGTAACATCATACGGACGTCAAGCGCAAGTCCTTCTGCATCCTCGAGCATGAAAGACAATCCGTCTGCCCCTTTAACGTTTGCGATCTCATGCGGATCCGCAATAATCGTTGTGACGCCTAACGGCAAGATGGCTTGTTCATACTCACTCGGTGGCACCATTGATGACTCGATATGGACGTGTGCATCCACGAAGCTCGGTGCAATGAAGCGCCCCTGCCCTTGACGATTTTCAAGTCCCTCATATCCTTCTCCGACAGCAGCAATATAGCCTGAATCAATCGCTACATCTGCCGTATAGGTCTCGCGTGTCATGACGTCGATGACTGAAATATTCTGATACACGACAGCTGCTTTCTCTTTTTTCGCAGCAATCGCAATCAATCGTTCCCGAACTGTTTGTTCCATTCTGTCTCCTCCTGTTGCAAGCGTATTTTTACCATCTTACAATTAGTTTGGAAGCAGTTGCAATTCATTTTTTATCACGTCAAGATGAAAGAGTATCGATTTCATGTCTGAGGGGGAAAAGCGTATGAAGTATCGTGTCGGTTCACTTGTTCCAAACATCGATCCATCCGTGTATTTAGCAGATGGATCAAAAGTCATCGGTGAGGTTTCAATCGGAAAAGACTCGTCTGTCTGGTTCAATACAGTCATTCGGGGCGATGAAGGTCCGATTCAAATCGGCGAACGCGTCAATATTCAGGATGGTTCAATGATTCATCAGTATGAAGGGTATCCGACGATCATCGAAGACGAAGTAACGATTGGGCACATGGCGATGATTCATGGGGGAATCATTCGAAAAGGAGCACTGATCGGGATGTCGGCAACAATTCTCGATGAAGCAGAGATTGGAGAAGGGGCATTCGTTGCTGCCGGAAGTCTTGTTCCACCGAAAATGAAGGTGCCAGCAGGAGCAATGGTCATGGGCGTTCCGGCAAAAATCGTTCGGGATATCAGTGATCATGATCGCTTCATCATGGAGCGAACGGTCCGAAAATACGTGAAACGCGGTCAACAATACGCATCGAGTTGCGAAGCAATCGAAGAAGATTTGACAAGTTTGTGAGAATGTTTACAAAGTTCACTCGTTCTTAACAGCTCCCCTCTTCCATCTTTACATTTCTTTCGTACACTAAAGGTGTAAGAGATGAATCAAGACACAGAGAGGGGATTTTATATGATTCCAGTATTCGAAGAACGGATCATGTCTGATTTATTTTCATCGACGAATAACCCGAGTTATGGCTTACCGACGTTACCCGAATCCGAAGCGGATCGGTTGACAGTCGAGATCCAAGAACGTATCGTTAAAGATGCCGAGTATCGCCTTGGAACATTAAACCGAGAGGAAGAACGTGTATGATTCAGCAACGCACAGTTCGCGCTTGGCTCGCTAGTCGCATCAAAAAATAATTTAATCAATTGATTACGTATTTCCCAAAACGATATAGCGCGTCAGCGCGCATTTAAAAAGAGCCGAAGCGGATTCCCGCCTCGGCTCTTACTGATTATTTTGAGATTAATCCTTCTTCAATCAAGAAGTCACGCGCGACTTTTTCAGGGCGCTCTTTCTCAACATCCGCTTTGTAGTTCAGTTCCTGCATTTTCTCATCCGTGATTTTATCCTTCAATGTGTTGAGGACTTTTTTCAGTTCTGGATGCTCTTCAAGCGTTTCTTGACGCACGAGCGGAACCGCGTAGTATGGCGGGAAGAATTCCTTATCATCTTCGAGAACCGTCAAATCGAATTTTTTCAAAAGACCATCCGTCGAAAAACTATCGATGACGTTCGTCCGACCGTTCGTCAATGCCGTATAACGAAGACCGCCATCGACAGGTTGGACATCTTTGAACTTCATATCCGGATATTTTTTCTTCAGACCGAGATAACCGTCTTCCCGGTTCGCGAATTCAATCGTCGATCCGAGAATCAACCGATCGCTGACTTTTGACATATCCGAGACTGTCTTTAAATCATACTTTTTAATATCTTCTTTTGTCATGGCAAGCGCATACGTATTGTTAAAGCCAATCGGATCAAGGACATCGACCTGACTTTTCTCCGGAATCATCTTTCCGACTTTTGCATACACGGCCTCCGGATCCGTCTCGACGTCTTGCTTCAGAACGTCGATCAGCAAAGTACCTGTGTACTCGACATACGCATCGATTTCTCCTTTTTCAAGTGCCCCGTAAGCGACTTTCGTCCCCCCGAGATTCAACTGACGCTCGACTTGTAAATCTGTCTTATCTTCAATCAAATCAGCTAACATATTACCAAGAATCAGTTGTTCCGTGAAATTTTTTGAACCGATGACGATTTTATCTTCCTTAAGGAAAGAGTAAGCGACTGTACCACCGATTAATAGGAAGACGATGCTTGCGATGGCAATCTTACGTCCTGCTGACATCGCTTTACGGCGCTTCCGTGCTTTATTCTTGATTCGACCATCCGCGAGTGGAATCCCGTTCGGTGCCACCGAATATTCAATCCGACTGACGACGAAGTCGATGACGAGTGCTAAAATACCGGCTGGAATCGCCCCGGCAAGAATCTGGTTGTTATCGACGGTTTGAATACCCGAGAAGACAAGATAACCAAGACCACCGGCACCGATGAACGCAGAAATCGTCATTAAACCAACCGCTGTAACGGCAGAAATCCGAATCCCTGCCATCATGATCGGCAAGGCAAGCGGAATCTGGACCTTACTGAGAATTTGACGATCCGTCAGACCAATTCCTTTGGCTGCTTCAAGTGTATCCCCTGGAATACTCGATAGACCGGTGTACGTATTCTTGACGATCGGTAAAAGCGAATAGAGTACGACCATGATGATGGCAGGTGTTGATCCGATCCCGATGAACGGAATCAAGAAACCGAGTAAAGCAAGACTCGGAACGGCCTGCACGACACTTGTCAGAGCGAGCACCGGCTTCGCGAACTTTTGGTAACGGGTGATTAATATCCCGATCGGAATCCCGAGAATGACAGCGATTACGACGGCAAAGACCGTCAACTGTAAGTGTTCTAACAACAAGTCACCGATTTGTCCGGTGTTGTTTTTTACATAATCAAAGAATCCGTTCATTGGACTTCCTCCTCGTGAATGAATTGCTCACTCAGGACGGAAAGTAAGCTACTACGTGTAATCAATCCTCTTAATTTTCCATTCGCATCCGTTACCGGCAGATAACCTGTCTCTTCCTGATTCATGACTTCAAGAACGTCGAGCAACGAATCATGTTCATTGACGGCGATGATTTCTCCCTCCATCACTTCTTCGATCCGTTGGCTCTTATCCGGAATCGTCTGGATGTTCTTCAACTTGATTAAACCTTGTAAGACGCGGTCACGATCGGTAATCAACAGGCTGTCGACTTTTCGACCGCGCATGATCTCGATTCCCTGAAGTAACGTGCGTTTGCCACTGATTGATACTGGGTCTTCGATCATGATGTCTTCTGCCTTGATGTATTCAGGGCTGCTCCAAATCTTATTTTTCCCGATGAACGATTCGACATACTCATCTTTTGGATGACGCAGGATTTCTTCCGGTGTATCGAACTGAACGATCTCCCCGTCACGCATGATACATATCCGATCGGCTAACTTAATCGCTTCATCCATATCATGGGTGACGAAAACGATCGTCTTTTTCACTTCTTCTTGTAAGTTGAACAGTTCTTCCTGCAAATCATTACGGGTAACAGGATCGAGTGCACTGAACGGCTCATCCATCAAAATAACATCAGGATCATTCATCAGAGCACGCGCGAAACCGACACGTTGTTGTTGTCCACCGCTGAGTTCGCTTGGATAACGATCGATGAATTGTTTTGGATCAAGCCCGACCATCGTCAACAGTTGTTCTGTCCGTTGATCCATTTCATCGTGATCTTTCCCCTCAAGTCCGGCAATCAATTGAATGTTTTCCCGGACCGTCATGTGAGGGAACAAGCCGGTTTGCTGAATGACATATCCCATATGACGTCTTAATTCAATCGTATCCGTCTTCATGATGTCCTTCCCGTTGACTAAAATCGTTCCTGAAGAAGGTTCGATCAAGCGATTAATCATCTTAAGTGACGTCGTTTTTCCACAACCACTTGGCCCGATGAAGACAACGAGTTCACCCTTTTGAATCTCGAGCGATAGACCTTTCAAGACGACATTGTCCTTGAACTGCTTACCGACATTTTTAAATTCGATCATTCCTTCTCACTCCTTTTTACTATTTCCATATATTATGGTTTCCCAAAAAGATTACGGTTTAAACAAATTTTCTGTAATTTAGTTTTATTTCTTTATAAAACGGGAATTTCTTAGTTCTTTTTTTGAAGATAAAGGGAACAGCTTAATAAAGAGTACATTTTTAGCATGTTTTTAATGAAGGAGGTACTAGACGATGAACATCAAGAAACCTACCATCATGATGATCGGATTGCTTCTCCTTAGTCCATTTTCGATTCCGTCACAAGTTGATGCAGCGAGCTCTACGTTCGTGACGAAAGGAACGACGACACAAAAAGTCGTCGCATTGACATTTGATGACGGTTCAGACGGGACGAACATCGCAAAAATCTTAAGTATCCTAAAAAGTAACCAAGTGAAAGCGACGTTTTTTTTAACAGGTAGTGGCGCAGCCAACCATCCCCAATCGATTAAAAACATCACGACCGCCTCGCCGACACACCAAATCGGCAATCACTCCTATTCACATCCGGATTTCACGACATTAACAGCAAGCCAAATGACGAGTGAGTTATCCCGGACGGAGTCTCTCATCCGGTCCTTGACCGGAAAAACGACGAAACCGATTTTCCGGGCGCCGTTCGGTGCAAGCAACAGTAACGTGTTAAGTGCCGTCGGAGCGGCAGGCTATACGAAAACAATTCAATGGAACATTGATACGACGGATTGGAAGGGCATTTCTTCAACCGCTATCTTGGATCGTGTGTTACCAAAAGTCGTTCCCGGATCGATCATTCTGATGCATACCGGCGCTGGTGCGAAAGGAACACCGACCGCTTTGCCGACGATGATTTCGAAACTCAAAGCAAAAGGCTATTCATTCGTCACGATTTCGGAATTACTCCGCTCACCTACTCCGACAGGTACGACGTATACCGTCAAAGCTGGTGATACACTCTATTCGATTGCCCGTAAATACAACGTCTCGGTCTCTGCCCTCGCGAGTGCGAACAACATCACGAATTTGAATCTGTTGAATGTCGGTCAAGTCTTGAAAATTCCAACAACGACGTATACGGTCAAAGCCGGTGACACACTGTACTCGATTGCAACACGCTACGGTGTCACCGTCACAGCTTTGATGCAGGCAAACAACATTACGAATCCGAACCTCTTGCTCGTTGGACAAGTCTTAAAAATCCCAAACTGAATCTGCTGATCGCAACAAAAAAACGATCCCTCTTAGACTGACCTAGCAATATGAGACACATATAAAACACCTTGATTAGGCTGCCAGTACACCGTATTTTTTCGGTGTCAGGTAGCCTAATTTTTCTTGGATTCGTTCTTCGTTATAGTAATTCAAATAGTTGATAACACGTTCAGAGACCTCATGGTCTCTTAGTGAATTAAACTTGACGTACTGAAACTCCTCAGACTTCAAATTAGAGTGGAACGATTCGATGACCGCGTTGTCCCAACAGTTTCCTCTACGAGACATGCTGCTTGTTAGGTGATTCCTCTTGACGAATTCTTGAAAGGCGTATGACGTATAGACACTTCCTTGGTCCGAATGAAGGATGACCCCCTCGGGGTAGTTTCGATTCTCAAGCGCTATCTTCAACGTATCGATCACAAGAGTCGTTTGCTGATGCTCGTATAACTTGTAGGCGACAATTTCGTTATTATAAAGATCCATGATGGTTGAAAGATATTTCGTCGTGCTGCCATATTGGATATAGGTGATATCCGTCACCCATTTCTGA
>NZ_JBOZGJ010000007.1:0-161171 GCF_050846835.1 Exiguobacterium sp. TDN 0502
TAGCCATAGAAAAAGCTCCCTTCAAAAAGTAGACAGTTTTTGTTATTTCAACTGTCTACTTTTTGGGGAGCATATCAGACTTATCCGCTACCTTGTTTTTTTGTTTACCCTGTCGCAAGTAGTCCAAGATAGATCAGACTAACACTAAGAAGGCTCAGCAAGACGCCCACTGCATGTCGCCGGTATCCGAGTACGAGCAGCGGTAAGGTGGCGATGCCAACCATCAAGATCCACCCGTCCCCTGCTGGAACATTGACCGGAAGTTGTGCGAGCGTCGGTTGCTCTAACCGGCTGAGTGAAGCACTTGCCATGAACAGTAATACTAAAATGATACTCTCCATCCGTAGTAATGGACGCGGATCATACGTTGCATCCGAACGTAACCGGCGCCGGACGAGCGTGCCATTACAAAAGGCGTAAAACAAAAGCGGTATCAATAAGAGGTGCTTCAGCAACAACGCTTGACCATATGGCACGCCCCAAAGATTCGGATAACGTTCAAGCGGAATCGCCAGTTGCATCAACCATAGACCGGAAAGGATGACACCTATAAAAGCAACTCGGGCAAACGGACTGAACCAACTTAAAAAGGCGGACCAGTGCTCGGTCGAGCGCGCACCGATCGCTAACCAAAATACGACACCAATCCAAGCCGTCACACAGAAGAAGTGACTGAACTGGAGCGTCCATCCGAACGCACCATGTTTCGCTGCAGCATGACTCGTTCCTGCGATGCCAATCCAGATCGGAATCGTCAAGAGCGCGAGCAGAAAGGAGCGTTGTTTTTGCCAGGCAAGTATGATCAGTAAACATAAAGCAGAAAAGTAAACGACAAGAAACATCTGACCGATATGCAAAAATAACCCCGTTCGCAAGGCCTCTGTCATCGTTTGCGTCGAAAGCAGAAAGCGAACGGCACCGATGACTGGAAGACTTGTTCCAAGAACAAGCATCCCAAGCCCCGCCACCGCCCAAATCGTTCCGTCTATGATCAGTGGCTTACGTGACCTCGGAATGAAACGTAAGACAAGGTAACCCATCCAGATCGCTCCACCCATGTAGACGAGTAATTCTCCTACGAATGCACTCATGTCGCACGACGACGGAATAAGAGAAGCAAGACGATACTGACTAAAAGTCCTCCGACGATCCACGGAAGTAGTGTCGGGACAAGTCCTTGTTGAACTGGTTCCGCTTCCGGGACGACTAATGCCTTCGTTTCAATCGGCTCTGCCTGTTCGATTGTATTCGCTTCCGTTGTCGTTGCACCAATCACTGTAAAACGAATCGTTCCTTTGACAGGATGACCATCATCTGAAATCGATGCCCATTTAATCGTGTACTGTCCCTTCGCCAATGGCTTCGGGACGACGGCACTGAGTTCATTCCCGATGATGAGTGGTTTTGCGAGTGACTGTTCAATACCGTCCGCATCCACTACACGTAACGTACTCGTCTTTTCGACAGGCTCGTTGAACGTCAAGCGAATCCGCTCGATAGGTTCAGACAACGCTGACCCTTCCGCCGGATTCGAGCTTTTCAGACTCGTGTGTGCTTCGACTGAGATGGGCAGCAAACAAATGAGGCATAAAAGTGCAAATCGGATGATGCGCATGTCGTTTACCTCCTTTCTCTTTGATGTGTATAAGAAAACCCGCTGTTTCCAGCGGGTCGTCCTTTATTGTTGCGGGCGACGACGGAGTGCGAAGAATCCAAGGATCGATGCCGCTGCGATACCAAGCAATGACCAAACGATACCTGTCGTCGATTCTTCTTGCATGCCACCGAGACCTGTGTTTGGCATTCCAGCAGGTGTCCCTTTGAATTTATCCGGGAACTGATCGACGATCGCTGTCGCTGTTCCTTCCCCTACCCCATACATATGCGCATACGCTTCCCGGATTGCCGGGTACGTTTTGTCGTAGTCTTTTTCATTGTAGCTGTTGAATGCGAGTAACAATTGATCAACGTGCATTTTCAGTCCTTCTTCAAGGTCCTTCGCTTTCAAGCGTCCTTCCGTTGCCGCATCGAGAAATGCGGCTTGTTCGACACGGTAGTCATCGAGTTCCTTCACGGCCATGTCACGTGCTTGATCATCTTTCGCACCTGTCGCTTTGACATAGTCGACGAAGTAGCCGATATGGCTCGACCAGATTTTCTTGAATTGTTGCGCCGCTTCACTGCCGTAGACCGAACCGATCGAAGCCGTCAGATCATCGGTATTTTGACTTAACGCACCGGCTGCCGCGTCAAAATCTTTTGCTCCGTCAATTCCCTTTTGCATCGCGAGGATTGCAAGCGCTGCGTGCTCCGAGAAGTTCCGGTTGAGTCCGGCACGCAGGTCTGCTGCCGGTGTATCGACTTTCGTGTTTTTGAATTTATCCGGATATTGATCAACGATTGCGCCAGACAAACCTTCACCGACCATATACATATGTTCGATTGCCTTACGCATATTGCTGTAAGCCGCTTCGTAATCACCTGCGACGTAGCTGTCGAACGATGTCAGCAGTTGGCTAACGTGTACTTTAAGACCGGCTTCAAGATCGGCGGCTTTCAGACGACCACCTGTCGCTTTATCAAGGAACGCTGCCTGTTCGACCCGGTACGCATCGAGATCTTTCATTGCTTTTTGTTTGGCGTCTTCATCTTTTGCTCCGGTTGCTTTGACGTAATCGACGAAGTAACCGATGTGACTTGACCAGATCTCCTTGAAGGCTTTACCGGCATCATCGCCATAAACGGAACCGACAGCTGCCGATAAGTCATCCGTATTTTGATTCAGAGCACCTGCTGCTTGTTCAAAATCTTTTTTACCATCAATCCCTTTTTGCATCGCGACGACTGCGAGGTACGCGTGTTCAGATAGAATTTGATCGAGCGTCGCTCGTAGATCCGATGCCGGAGACGAGACATCGAGGGAGACTTTGCCTGAACTGTGAGACATCTTACTATGGTCCTCATGACCATGGGCACTGACACCTGCTGCTGGAATCAACAATGCGGCACTAAGCGGAACAGCGAGATACGACTTTTTCATCTTCATCTTATGAACACCCCTTTGATTTTTTGGACTTCACATAGATAACGCAAGGAGTTCACAAATGGTTTTATATTTTTACATTTTTTATTAAAAATATTTTTATCACAGAAATAAAATGGTTCACCACTTTAATTATTTTTAGTTTTTATTTACTTGTTTCACGAAACTGACGACCTATTTTCTAACGATTTCATTAAAATCTTCTTATCAGCATATCTTTTATTTCTCATTTCAGAACAGGAGTGGACTTATGAAACGGATTGTCATTGGCGCAGTACTTGCTTCTCTCGTCGTATCGCAAGCAGTTGGACCTGTCGAAGCGAAAAGTAAATCAAAAAAGAAGTCAGTCGTACAAGTCGATCGGGATAAAAACGGCATTTCCGATACGTGGCAAAAGAAATATCATTTAGGTTATGGAAAAAAGGTCGCAACCAAAGACCAGGACCGAGACGGATTAACAAACGCGCAGGAGTATCAGCTTCATCTCAACCCAACAAAGTCTGATTCCGACCGCGACGGAATCAAGGATGGGAAAGAGGATGCGGATCGCGACGCACTCACAAATCAGCAAGAATACATGGCACATTTGAATCCGCTAAAAAAGGATTCCGATCAAGACGGCATTTCCGATGCGAAAGAAGACCAAGACAAGGATCGATTGACGACACGCGAAGAGTTCATCGTCGGAACCCATCCGCTTAAAGCGGATTCTGACCGCGATGGAATTAAAGACAATGAAGAAGACCGCGACCAAGATACGCTTCTGAATGAAGACGAATTCGAACTTGGTTCTGATCCAACAAAAGCCGACAGTGATCATGACGGTATCCGGGACGATCAAGAGGACTCGAATCATGATGGGATCCGAAACAGTGAGGAACTAAAACGAATCATGATCAAAGTGACGGATACGAACAAGAAGAAATTCGAATGGCGCTACAGCGGTGAACACCAACGGAAAGAATTACGCTTTAAAGACGAGATCGGTATCACTGACGTTGCGACGTTAAAAGACCGCCTTCTCGTCACGCCATCGATGACAGAAGAAGACGTATTAACGTTAGTTGCTCAAGCACTTCAACTCCCAAACATCAAAACACTACACGTCCAAGTCAAGTTCTATAATGGACAGGAGCTCGAGTCAGAAGATGAACATTCGGATGACGATGGTTCATCGGATGATTCTGACGATGATGAAGGAGAGGACGATTCTGACGATGATGAAGGAGAGGACGATTCTGACGATCAAGGCGATGACCATGGCGGTCATGACGATGATGATTGATGATACAAAAAAGAGAGAACGGAAAAAAATCCGTCCTCTCTCGAGGCTGAAGACACAGTGCAATCGTTCTCTAACGAGAACGATTGCGCTTTTTTATTCGTCTCGAATCGTTTTCTTAAGACAAGCATCGCTTCGCTGCAGGGGCGCTCCTGCTTGTTTATCCTTAGGAAGCGATGTCGAGTGAACAAAACGCTTCTTCGATTCTTCTTCCTGATATAAAAAAGTAGAAAAGAAGAAGGAGGACTTCCGATGATGGATAAGAGAAATCATCATCAATCAGAGGAAATCCCCTTTATCCCGTAAAAAAATGACGCGTCACACGCCACTCCTACAGGAAAAAGCGCATCGCGCTGTCAGAGACAAACAAGACCCGTTTTCCTGCTCGAACGGAGCGAGAAAATTGGCTTGTATCTCGCCTGAGGAAAGGGCGTGAAAAGACGCGTCATTCTTTTTTTAAGTCAGCCCATTTTTCTACAATCTGAAGAGAGAACGGAAGAAAATCCACTCTTTTTTGTCTTAATGATGGTGACCACTACTGCCACCAGCTGGTTTTGCTCCACCTTGTAAGATTTTCAAATCCTGCGCCGACAGTTTTCCGACGATGAATTGCCGTGTCGGCATGATCATCGCCCCTTCACTACTCGCATGGGCTTTGACATAATATAAACCGGATTTCGGTAGGGTCTTCGCAATCGTATAGACACCTGGCTTTTTCTCTTCTGCCGGTTCCATACTATAGCGGACCGTTCCGTCTGCTTTCCAGATTTCAAAGTGGACGTAGTCGACTTTTTCAACTGGTTTCGCTTCACGCCAGACCGTCGCTTCGAACGTTTGCTTTTTCTTTGCATCCGGCTGTAAGTCGTTCGGTATGTTGAATTTGATCGATAACGGATGAACGACGGTATAGTGTTCCGCTGCGTCGGAATCGACCGCACAGCCGGCAAGGCTCGTCGTCGCAGCGAGGAGTCCGCCAATTAAAAGTGATTGTATCGATTTACGCATTGAAGAACCTCCTCATACTTGGAATACGACGGATGATGAGGAAATCAAGTAGCCAGACGACGAGTAGCGACAGTCCGACGAGTGGGAAGACGATCCCCAGCATGACGAGCACGGCAAGGAATCCTTTCAGCATGAATGCTTTCGGACCTTTTGGTGCCCCCATCCCCTTACTTGGTTTCCGCTTCAACCATAAATAGAAACCGCTGACTGCCACGAGCATGATCCCAAGACAAATCAACAGACTGATCAACTGATTGAACCAGCCGAACTCCGTTCCTTTGTGGAGCGTGATTCCGGTCGCAACGATTTTCCCGATGACACCGTAGTTGTCATAACGGTAATCCGCGAGCACGGCACCGGAATATTGATCGAGATGAATCGTCGCTTCATCCTGTGCTTTCGCCGGATACGCCGATAGCGTATAGACGCCACTCGGATCACTCGGAATGCTGATCTTGAAGCTTGGATCCATCCCTTGTTGTTTGCCGATCGCAACGATGTCATCGATTGAAGCCGGAACAGCTCCTTCGACTTTCGATTGCGGGACATCAAGCGTCTCGGCTGCCCACGGAACTTCTGCGATATCCTTCGTCTGAAGTGTTGACGTCGGGGCTTCCCCACCCCAGATCGACGGTGGATAGCCCAGTCCTTGGTTCGTGACGAGCGACTGGAAGTTTGCTCCCCAGAAGCCGGACCACGGAAGACCGGTCAAGATGAGGAATAACATTCCTGCTGTGATCCAGAATGCTGGAACGGCGTGGAGATCACGACGGAATAACTTCTTGCCTTGCCGAAGACGGGGGAACAAAACCCCTGACAAACCCTTTTGCTTACGTGGGAACCATAGGAACAAACCTGTGACGATCAGGACGATCGCCCAACAGGCAACGAGTTCGACGATCCGGTCGCCGGTCGTTCCTGCCATCAGTTCCCCGTGGATCTCTTCGATCTTGTTCATGATCCGGTCATCGTCTGATAATGTTCCGATGATCTTACCAGAATACGGATTGACGAAGACCGTCGCCGACATGTCTTTTGACGAGACCTTCACTTCACTTGAACGGTCGTCTGATTCACCCGGTCGGTACGACGTGATAAGTGCGTCCGGATACTTCGCTTTGACACGATCGATCTGTTCCGTCGCCGTGATGCGATCTGCTTTTGGTGTAACTTCATAATACGATTGATACAGGACGTTTTCGATTTGTGGCTTAAATAAATAGATTGATCCTGTCACAGCGAGCATGACCAGGAACGGTGCAAAAATGATACCAGCATAAAAGTGCCACCGCCAAATCGTCCGGTAAGCAGAAGAAGTCGGTGTTCTTTTGACCGGCTCTTCCGTCTGCATGAGATTCATATGTATCCTCCTTCGGATCGTAAATATGTCCACTCTGTGAACACCTCTTAGTATAAGCGTTTACAATTCCAATTCAGTCACTGGCTTGTGACGATACATTGCCAATCCCGTGTGTAAATCGCGTAGCTTTCAAGAAGTAGATTGCATCATTTTTTGACAATGATTTCACTTCTATGATGGATTATTTCTTATTTCAAAAAACTATCCTTATTCATAAAACCAAACTTCATGCAAAAAAGCGAATCCTCCACTGGATTCGCCCCTGTTCTATACGTTTTTTACATCGAAGATTCTTCTTCCAATGACTCCTTTTGACGATGATGTTGAACGATAGCGACAACTACGATACCAATCAATACAATCGCAATCAATCCGATGATGCCGGGATTCACCTGCAACCAGTTCCAGAGCTCCGACCAGGTCACGGCTTCTCCGATCCGGACGATCAAGAAGGTCCATAGCCCTGTATAGACGCCTGCTGCTAGGAACGTCATCATCAAGTAACGCGGCAATGGATATCCGAGAAGACCGGCGACATAATGAATCGGGTGCCTGACGCCCGGTAAGAAGAACGATAATCCAATCGCCCATAACCCCCGTCGTTCGATGATCGCTTCTGCCTGTTCTAAGAATCGTGATTTCATCCAGCGTTTGATGAGCGGAATCTCCCGGAAGAACCGGGCAAGCAGATAAAACCAGGTAAACGCGATGAAGAAGATCGGCCATGCCGTCAACCAGATGACGACCGGGTACATCCCCTCCCGTAAACGAAGTGCTGCAAAGCCCATCATCAGGACATCGTCCGACAATGGGGTGAACATGATTCCGCCAGCCAGGCGGACGAGTGCCATGATATCCATCACGTATCCCTACTTTCTGTTTCTCTCTATAATCAGTATCCCCGATTTTTCTAAAGTTGAGCCCTGTCCATTTCTTAACTGCTTCTTTAGCTTGTATTCTTTTTAAACTTTTCGAAAAAGGAGTACATATTAACAAATGGCTGTATGCAAGCGTTCATTCTTCAATTAACCGTTTTCATGCGTATCCTCCACATCGTCTGAATAATCCAAATAATCGAAATGAGCTGGTCATACCATTTTAAATATGTAAAAATTGCTGGTATTCAAGATATTACCCTGTAGAAAGGATGTTCAGATTGAACGTTAAGCTCGGATTATTAGGACGTATCATCGTCGCCATCGCATTTGGAATTATAGTAGGTAGCCTCGTCACCGAACGGTTCGACTGGATCGTCCGTTCCTTCGTCACATTCAATGGCGTCTTTGGTCAATTCCTCTCGTTCGCGATTCCGCTCATCATCATCGGATTCATCATTCCCGGTATTGGCGAACTGGGAAAAGGTGCTGGGAAGCTTGTTGGAATCACGGCATTGATTGCCTATCTATCAACCGTCATCGCCGGACTGCTTGCCTTCGGGACCGCAAACAATGTCTTCCCGCGTATTCTCAGCGGTTCGTTCGGTAAGATGGGCAACCCGGAAGATGCATTACTGAAAGGGTTCCTTGAAATCGAGATTCCGCCCGTCTTTGGTGTCATGACGGCACTCGTCATCGCCTTCGTCTTCGGAATCGGAATCGCCTCAATTAAAAGTGAACGTCTGCTCGCGCTGTCGATCGACTTCCGGAGTATCATCGAACTCGTCATCGGCAAAGTCATCATTCCGTTACTCCCGTTTCACATTGCCGGTATTTTCATGAATATGACGTACGCCGGTCAGGTCGCTCAAATTCTATCGGTCTTTGCACTTGTCTTCGTCATCATCATCGTTCTGCATTTCGTCATGCTGACTTTACAATACACGATTGCCGGCATCGTCAATCACGAAAATCCCTTCCGGCTGTTGAAGACGATGATGCCCGCCTATTTCACAGCAATCGGTACACAGTCTTCAGCTGCAACGATCCCGGTCACGTTACGGCAAACGAAAATCAACGATACGGATGAAGAAGTTGCGAACTTCGTCATACCGCTCTGTGCGACGATTCACCTTGCCGGTTCGACTATCACACTAACATCGGTCGTCATCGCAATCTTGTATCTGAACGATATGCCCGTCACATTCGGAGCCATCTTCCCGTTCATTCTCGCACTCGGTGTCACAATGATCGCAGCACCTGGTGTTCCGGGTGGTGGTGTCATGGCAGCAATCGGTCTGTTTGCCTCGATGCTCGGATTTAACGAGACGATGATTAGCCTTGCCATTGCGCTTTATATTGCGCAAGATAGCTTCGGTACCGCAGCAAATGTTACAGGAGACGGTGCAATCGCTAAAATCGTCCATGTCATCAAACGGCATACGTCCATTCTTGACGATCAGAATTCAAAGAAGACTGCTTGATTCAAAACCCTTTTTCTCCCCTTGAGAAAAAGGGTTTTTTCCTGTCTGTCGAGAAGGGATAAAGGACACATCTGTACGACTATCTGATAGGAGGAATTTCCATGCTGCATCGCCGGAAGACCTATACGATTCGTCCCGAACGCCTAGAAGAATTCACTGAGTTTTTCCATACCTATTTGTACCCGCTCCAAGTCAGCCATGGTGCCCGTCTCGTCGGTCGCTGGGTGACGGAAGCGGAAGATGAAGTCATCGCTATTTGGGAATACCGCGACCGTGAACATTACGAACAAGTCGATCGCGATGTCCGGAACAGTGCCTTACGCCGGGAAGCGATGAAAAAACGCGCCCGACTTGGCAAAAATCTTTACATCAAGTCGTATGAAGACTTCATGACGTCGACTGGCACGTATGCTCCTCCTCGTGCCATCGTCAGTGTGACCGCGTACATCACGAACGATGCCGGTGAAGTCCTACTCGTCCGTAATCTCCACCGGGGTGATACGTACGAGATGCCGGGTGGTCAGGTCGAAAATCATGAGTCGATTCTTGACGCCATCAAACGAGAAGTCAAAGAAGAAACCGGTATTGATGTCACGATCGATGGGATTACGGGCATCTATCAAAACGTCTCGAGTCACGTCCTTTGTGTCTGCTTCCGCGGGAAAGCGGTCGGTGGTGAACTCACAACACAAGAAGGCGAAACGACAGATGTCGGCTTCTTCCCGCTGACGCGTGACTCGCTAAGTGAATACATCAAACGGGAGCATTTCCAATTGCGGACGCTTGATGCGATGAATCCGCACTACTTCCCGCATGCCTTATATAAAGTCAGACCGTATGAACTGATCAGCCGGTATGACGGCAATGCAACATCGTCTTCACGGTAAACCAAAAATCCCCTTGCAGCGAAAAAACTGTAAGGGGATTTTTTCTATTATGTTATCAGTCGAGCAGTGATTCCAGCATCATCCGTGACATAGACATCTCCTGCTTGATTCGTAACGGTATAAGCAGAAGCCTCTAACGTCTCGATCGCAGCTTGGAGTGTCGCTTGATCCGGATAACGCAACGTCCAGTAAACGAGTCCGACTGCATCATTCGGATTCGTCGGTGCGTTGACCCCAGACCAGACATTCAACCCGATATGATGATGGTAACCGCCAGCAGCAACGAACAACGCACGCATCCGGGAAGCATCCGCCGCTACCTCGAAGCCGAGTGTCTCGACATAAAACTTCCGCGCTGCTTCGAGTGTCTTGACGTGGAAATGGACATGTCCCATGACTGTTTCGCTTGGCATCCCGTACCAGTCTTCTTCTCCTGCTTCGACGAGCATGCTTTGCCAATCGACGGGATCCGTCGTCATTCTGACATCCCCATTGGCTTCATACGTCCATGTGTCCCGCGGGCGATCGGCATAAATCTCGATCCCGTTCCCATCCGGATCCGATAAATAGAACGCTTCACTGACGAGGTGGTCGCCTTGACCGATTTCAACGCCTTGTGCAATCAAATTCCGGATGACGAAGCCGAGTTCTTTTCGGTTCGGTAGCAAAATCGCGAAATGGTATAACCCGGCGACCGAATTCGGTGGGAAACGGCGGGCGTTCGGGTGGACTTCAAGTTCAACGAGTGGTGTATCTTTTGCGCCGAGTACGACTAGTTGCTCGGTTTGCGTCAACACACGTAATCCGAGTGATTCGGTATAAAATGTAACGGAACGTTCAAGGTCCGTGACACGCAAGCGAACAGGACCGAGTGTAATCTGTGGGTGAATCGACATCTTATTTCCTCCTTCAACTAACTAGCTTGTACCCTTATTATGGCGCGGAAGTGACGGAAGCGGAAGTAGGCACGAATAAGTGGTATAGTATCCTCAACGATACCATGAAGGAGGGAGACCGATGGAAGAGACACCAAGCTGCCGCGTCGAGACGGCACTCGAGATTTTGACCGGGAAATGGAAACCGTCGATTTTACTCGTCTTGATCACACACGGAACACTCCGCTTCAGTGAACTGAAACGTCAACTACCGAATATCACCCAAAAGATGCTGACGGCTCAACTGCGTGAACTCGAACTGAACGACATCGTGCACCGTGAGATTTACCAAGAAGTTCCACCACGCGTCGAGTACTCGCTGACCGATTATGGTCGGACGCTCATTCCGGTTCTTGATGCGATCAATGCCTGGGGCGAACAGCACGTCATTCACCTCGAAAATAAAGAAAAATTAGCTTCTGCTTCATCATAAGAAATCCATTACGTGGGGATTTCTTATTTTTTATGGAATAAACTGTCTATTATCCCGTATACTGACGTAATAGACTTCTGTTTTCGGAAAGGAATGATTCCTCATGCATCAACTTCACGCAATCGAGCAGCTCGTCGCTCGACTCAAACAAGATCCTGCAGTCGAAGCCATCTTCTTGAAAGGATCTTTTGGACGGGGAGAAGAAGATGTCCATTCAGACATCGATTTGTACTGCCTCGTCTCGGAAGAACGCCAAACGAAGTTTTTAGCACGTCGTCTGTCCCATCTTTCAGTCTATCGTCCGATCCTCTGGAAAGACGAGATTGATATCATCGCGCCACAAATGATCGTCGTCTATGATGATTTGCTACATATCGATTTGTTCACGGTGACGCTCGACTCACTGAACCATAAGGATCAACTGCGTGTCCTATATGATCCGAAACAACAACTGACGGACTTTACGGATACGTGCGACTTGACACTTTCTACGCAGGAAGCGACCGATGAAGCAATCGACGCCGTCTGGTTCTTGTTCCAATACAAAAAAGCAGCGGCACGCGGAAATGACTTATGGGCAGTCGAGATGCTCCGGAGCGCCTTGATCAAGTTCGCGAAAGTCTTGCTTCATCACCATACTCCAGATCGGGCGCAGCTCGGATTAAAGACGATTCCGACGACATTGCCTGACGGTCCACGCCTTTCTCTTGAAGCAATCTACGACGTCCTGACACCCGCAACGCATGCTGAAGCGGCTCAACGTTATCTGGCATGTCTAGAGACTGAACGGAAGACACTCGATCGGACGCTCGTCACGCATCCCGAAACACTCGACTTACTCGATCGATTAACGCATGAACTATCGATGCAACAAGTAAAACGATAACAACAAAGGAGTAGCAGGCATTTGCCTGCTACTCCTTTGTCTGCTCACCCATCATCGTGTCAATTGAATCTCTTTTGATTGTCCACCTGCCCAGCCAAAACCGGATGAGACTTCAAGCTTCGGATTTTTGACCTGTTTCGGTAATTCAAAGACGATGTTGCCGGTTTTTTCGATATTCGGGTTGATCGTCTCTAAGAAGAAGCCCATGCCGTCTTCATTCGCATAGAGATCGAGTTCCGTATCGGCTGAATACTCGGTATCGCCGACATTGACTTTAAACATGTTGCTATCAACGAACCGTTCTTCCTTGTCTCCATTTAGAATCGTCAGACCGATGACTAAGAATTGTCCTGACGTTTTCTTTTCGCCGAGGACGTTTGACAATGTATCGACCATCTTGACGTCATTGACGACATACGTCAATTTCCCGACCTTTACCTGATCCTTGATGCCATAGGTTTTCTTGACCAGCTTCGCCGCTGCTTTTGCTTTCACTGGTTTTGCTTCTGATTTGACTGCTTCTTGTTCGACCTCTACTTTTTTCTCTGGTGCCGCTTGTTCTTCATCATCTCCTAGATTTCCAAGGATGACTGCTCCGATTACGATGATTCCTGCCCACTTCAATCCTTTTTTCATGTTACTTCCTCCTTTTAATGTAGCTGACTCACGTCTGATAGCCCTAGTATAGGAAGAAGCAATCCCTTATCCTTTACACTTTTTTAACCAGGTTATTTTTTGTTTATGGTTTGATAAAAAGATTGACAAAAATAAAAGAGAACGCTGATTTCAGCGCCCTCCTCTTCTTATTCTCCTTTGACCCGGATGACGATTTTGCCTTTTGCATGTCCTTCTTCGCCATAGTCATGTGCTTCCTTGATTTGGTCGAGATCAAAGATCCGGTCGACGACGGGTTGTAGCTCGCCACGTTCGACAGCTTTAGCGATATGTTGCAAACGCTCACCGGTCGGTTGCATGAAGACATACGCAAAACGCGCATTATGTTGCTTCGCTTGCTCTTCATCAGGTGGGGTTGAAATCGAGACGAGCATGCCGTTCGGCTTCAGCATCTGATACAGTTCCCCTTGCTTGTCGCCGCCCATCGTATCGAATACGAAATCAACGTCGCGGACACGATCCGCCGGATTTTCCTGCTTATAATCAATGACTTCGTCAGCTCCAAGTGCTTTTACCCAATCGACGTTTTTTGTACTCGTCGACGTAATGACGTACAAACCGTTCGCTTTCGCAAGTTGAATCGCAACCGTTCCGACGCCCCCTGATCCGGCACCAATGAAGATCCGGTCACCCGGCTTCGCATCCATCACTTCGAACATGACCTGCCATGCTGTATGCGAGACGAGTGGGAGTGAAGCCGCTTCAGCAAAACTGAGCGATTCTGGTTTTTTCACAACTAAATGCGCATCGACTGCGACGTACTCCGCATACGTCCCTTGACGGGCGATTTCCGGACGACTGAAGACGGCGTCCCCGACTTGAAGATCGGAGACGTTTTCTCCGACTTCCTGAATCACGCCAGCAACATCCCAACCGATGACGAGCGGCATTTCGTAGCTCAACATCTGACGCAAGTATCCTTCTCGTAACTTCCAGTCGACCGGGTTCACACTTGCGGCATAGACTTCGATTAACACATCATCCGGTCCGATGACTGGTTTCTCCAGTTCTCCGACCTTGAATTGTTCCGATCCACCATACTGTTCAATGTAAGCTGCTTTCATCCGTTGACGCCTCCTTCGATAATCATTCCCTATCTTCTTCCCCGTCCGTTCCACCGACAAACAGTTTGAAGAAACACAACGAAACTGACTCAAAAAAGAATGACGCGTCTTTTCACGCCCTTTCCTCAGGCGAGACACAAGCCAGTTTTCCTGCTTCATTGAAGCAGGAAAGCGGGTCTTGTTTGTCTCTGACAGCACAAATGCGCTTTTTCCTGTAGGAGTTGCGTGAAACGCGTCGTTCTTTTTGTTACGAGATAAGGGTGGCAGATCATCATTCTGCCACCCTTACCTTTATGGAAACTGACTTTTGAGTCAGCCCCGTTTCTTTAAGAGTTCGTCTGTTGCAACGTTGATGCCGTTTTGTTCAAGGCATGAATCGCCTGTTGCAGTTCCATGACCTGTCCGACTTGGTGACGTGTCAGACCGGATAACGATTCACTTTGCGCGAGCAACGCATTCATGAACGTATCGAGTTGACCGGCTGCTGTCGTAATAGCTGTAAGACTACTTGTCATCGTCGCGAACTGGGTTTGCGCCGACTGGATCGAACCAACGACTTCGGTCGCATCCGTTTCAATCGTTTGTAGCGCTAACTGGCTCTCAGCCATCCGTTCTTCCTGTTCCCGTAACAGCGTCGTGCTGGCATGAATCGAGTTGCCTGTTTGTGTGACGTCCTGATCAACACGTTCGATGATCGCATTGATTTCTTTTGACGCTTCTGCCGTCTGTGCCGACAGGTTGCGAATTTCCTGCGCAACGACCGTGAAGCCTTTTCCGAACTCACCGGCGCGAGCTGCTTCAATGGAGGCGTTAAGACTGAGCAAGTTTGTCTGAGCCGCAATCGCATTGATGCTCGACGTGATGGCGACGATTTCCTGGAAACGCCCAGCGAGCTGTCCGAATGACGTGACCGATTCATCCATGCTTGTCGTCAATTGTTGCAACGATTGTCCGGCAAGACCAATCGTCTGTCGGCTTTGTTCAGCTGTTGTTCGCGAGGACGAACTCCGCTCGAGCGCACGGTCGACCGAAACCGTTACCTCTTGCATACGGTTGACTTGTTGTTCGTTCAATTGACGGATTTCACGGATCGCCTGGACGCTTCCTGCAGCATCATGTGCTAGCTGTTGCATCGCCAGATCGACCTGACCGAACGAATCCTTCGCTGCGTCGACCGTCTCACTCATCTCTTCCGTGAACGTCGTCACTTCCGTTGCCGTTGCTGCCGTTTGCTCAAGGGCGACTTGCGATGTTGCCGCGTAAGCTTCCGACCGTTCCTGTTCTTGACGGACGGCTAACATGACGTTCCGTCCAAAGACGGCGACAAAAACAGCCGCTGAGAAGATCATCAAGTAGATGACATAGGCGACGATTAAATCAAATGTATTCACAAAAACGATTGTCCCAAGTACCGTGAATAGTATCATTTCGACTAGCCCAAGAATGCCAGCAAGAATAACGAGACGTGGAATCAAATAGACGATTGAGATCGTTAAATAAAGATAGACGATCGTCCAGATACTAGGCGACGGTAAGGTCGTCAAAACTAAGGCGAGAACGAAATACGTTAATGTCACTTGGACGTATTTCCCACTCGGACGATGTCCGAGTAGACGGTTGCCGACAAGCAACGCGACCGTCAAGATCAGACCACCGACTAAAAACTGATAGAACACACTGATCGGAACGTAATTCATTTGGGCAAATACGAAAATCAACGGATGCGCAATTGTAATCAACGTTGCAATCAGGCGGGACAAAATCTTTGTACTTTGTTGCTCGAGGGCAGATACCATCTTGTTCAAACTCCTTCACCTTATTAAAGTCATACAGTTGTTCATCGGCAGAAAGAATTCAATCGTTAAGTCTCTCAGATGACTTTTTTTCTTGACGCTTTCTTAAAGCCAGGAGTACGTTTAACGTAGACTTTTTTCAGAAAAGAGGATTCCTATGCTCTATGTACTCGTAGGTCTCGCAGGTGTTCTCGGTGCCGCTGCACGTTATGGACTCGGACTGCTGATTGGGGACTTCACGACCGGTCCATTCCCGTGGCCCACGCTTGCAATCAACCTGATCGGTAGCTTTCTGCTCGGCTATGCGACACATTTTTTATTTCGAACGAAACTCTTGCACCAATATGCGATCACAGCCATTGGAACGGGCTTCATCGGCTCATTTACGACGTTTTCAACATTTAGCGTCGAGACCGCGACCTTACTCAACGAACGTCATCTAGCGGATGCGTTCCTCTACGTACTCGTCAGCCTGTTCGGCGGTCTATTCCTGTCTTATCTCGGTTATACGCTTGGAACAAGACGACTGCGGCACGTGACGAAAGGACGTGACTGAATGACATTACTCGCTCTTGCTATCGGTGCTTTTTGTGGTGCCATCAGTCGTTTTGCTGTCAGTCAATGGGTGAAGACGATATGGAAACGCGAATTCCCACTGGCGACGTTTTTAATCAACGTACTCGGCTCATTTTTGCTTGGTCTCGTTATCGGTGCACATCTCGATACGACCTGGACGTTACTCTTAGGTACCGGCTTCCTTGGATCATTTACGACGTTCTCGACTTTCAAGATTGAGACGTTACAGCTCTTGCATGATGGAAACCGGAAAGTACTCGCTTTCTACTTGGCGTGCAGTTATGGATTCGGAATTCTCGCTGCCTTTTTCGGCATCACCCTGACCGCTTGATCGTAAAAAAAGAGGCGCCGGATTTTTCCGTCGCCTCTTACATATACGTTTAGTCATTCATCCAGAACAGACCGACTGTCTCTGCACCAGCATGTGTGCCGATTGCTGGTCCGAACGTGCCTTCAAGAATCGTCAGATCCGGGAACTTCGCTGCGACCTGCTGACGCAGTTCCGTTGCCATTTCCGGTGCCATCGTCGTAGCGACGTAAATCCGGTTCTTGTAGAACGTGTGTTGACGCATCGACTCATCGATTTGTTTGACCATCTCGATGTAGGCTTTCTTGAGAGAACGCGCTTTTTTGAATGGGACGATTTTCCCCGCTTCATCCGTCGTAATGATTGGTTTGATGCTAAGCAAGTTCGCAAGGAACAGATCTCCCGACGAGACACGTCCACCGCGACGCATCGTCTCCATATTACCGACGATCATATAAAAATGCGTTTTTTTCGTCAGTTCCTGCAATGCGGCTACGATCTCCTCGACCGATTTCCCCTGTGCCTCGAGTTCCATTCCGTAACGAATGAATTCCTGCTGGTTCTCGAAGGCTGTATGCGAATCGATGATATGAACCGGGAAGCTTGCTGCTTCCGCTGCTGAAGCTGAACTTTGCACGGTACTTGATAAGCCATTCGTACAGTGCACTGCAATGGCGCAGTCATATCCTTCTTCTTTCAGCCGTTCGTACGTTCCGACGAACTCACCAAAGATTGGTTGTGAAGTTTTCGCAATCAGCTTCTTGTCCGCATCCAGGGCACGAAACAGGCGCTCGACCGTGATGGCATTCTCTTGATACGCCGTATCACCAAGTAAGATTTGAATCGGCACGACATTGACGCCGATCGCTTCTGCCTCTTCTTTCGTGAAATAGGCCATACTATCGGTCACCCATGCAATTTTAGTCATTTTCCTTAGCCTCCGTTAGATTCTTCTCGCTCTATCCTACCATATACAGAAGTGGAAATCGCAAGAAACCTCATGACATCATCTGAAAATGAAACGATGTACGCTTGTGATAGTGCTCGCCGGTACGCAGGACGACGGAAGGGAAATCTGGTTGATTGATCGCATCCGGCAGTCCTTGCGTCTCAAAACAGATGCCGAGGTACGGCGTTGCCCGTCTTCCACAAATCGTGAACTCACCTGACAAGTGATTGGCCGTGTAGACGACGACTCCCGGTTGATCGGTCACGACCCGTAACCGCCGCCCGCTGATCGGTTCGTCGAGAACGATTTCCCCATCTTCTCTAAGCAGGAAGGGATGATCGACACCACTACCCGCTTGACGTAATTGTTCATCTGGTGCGTGTGTCACTTCATGTAGCGGACGGGCTTCGAGAAAATCAAAGACGGTGTCTGCTACCGGGAGAATGTCACCGGTCGGTACGGCATCTTTCGTCAACGGAATATAAAAAGGGGCATCCATTCGCAGGACATGCTGTTCAATCGTCGTTTTCGCCTCGCCTGTCAAATTAAAGTACGTATGATTCGTCGGACTGAACGGTGTCGAGGCCGTCGTCTCCGCTTCATAATGAATATGCAAGACGTTCTCGTCCGTCCATTCGAACGTCACTGTAAAGGACAGGTGACCGGGATACCCATTTTCGCCGTGCGGGCTATCCAAACGCAGTATGAGACGGTCGTCCTTTATTTCATGCGCAAACAAGCGGTCTGCCCAGTTTTCACTGCCCCCATGTAAATGGTGTTTCCCCTCATTTTGTTCGAGTACATATGTCATTCCTTCAAGAGCAAAGGCACCGTTTGCGATCCGCCCTCCGACACGTCCAATCGTCGCTCCGAGATGATGTGGATCGTCCTGGTATTCCGAGAGATCATCAAACGCAAGTACGACGTTTTCGATTACGCCTCGTTGATCAGGCACACGAATCGCAAGAATTTTTGCACCCCGGTTCAAAATATCGACGGTGTGTCCCTGTCTGTTCTCCAAAGTGAAGCATAACAAAGGCTGATCATCCTGTTTTCCTACTTCCGTTGTCGTAATCATCATCTGCTTCCTCCTGTACAATACGTTTTCCTGTTTTCCTATTTACCCTTGAAGCAACACAAAAAAACAACAGCAGCAAAGCGCTACTGTCGTTACAGGGATGGAACAGGTAATCGGACTTCAATTCGTGTTCCTTGATTGATGATGGAATAGACGTGTAATGTCGCATCTGGACCATATGTCACCTCTAGTGCGCGGCGAATCAAGAACAGATTCGAATCGCCTGATTCTTTTTGATCTAGTTGTTGCATCACGGCAAATGGCATTCCTTGCCCATTATCCGCGACTTCGATGACCCAATCCGTCGTCGTCTTGAATGCCCGGACATCAATCCGGTGATGCCGCCCTGCCTTTACGAACGCGTGACGTAGCGCATTATCGACGAGCTGCGTCACGAGGAACGGGAAAACAAAATATTCCTCAACGGCCGTCTCGATATCGAGATCGACCGTGATATCCGCTGACGTCAATTGACTCGGACGGCGACGTGTTCCTTCGAGCGACAGATAAGCTTTTAACGTCGCCAGTTCCTCCCGTAACGGATGTTCCTCATGACGGGTTGCCGCCGTCAAGAGTTGCACGAGCGCATTCAATTGATGTTTGACTGGTGTTCCGGGATCTGCCGTTCGCTGGATTTCCTCGATGATCCCCTTGAGGTAGGAAACGTGTAGCATCGGTTTCATCTTTCGTCCGTTTAGACGGAGCAGTTGTTCTTCCCGATGGATGTGCAGCTCTCGTGCTAATAACCGGACAAGTTGTTCCGTCATTCGCTCGACGGTATCGTCAAATAGATCTTTCGAGAAGTAACAGATGACACCGGCCTTTTGACCGTTGATCCGCATCGGATGAAAACTTAGAATCTGTCCCGTCAGCTCATCTTCCTGTCGAACGGGTTCTTCCGCCTCGATCCATTGTTTTTCCTCATGTCTAGGTTGCTCGCCACAGACGGCAGGTTGCTGTTCTGTCATGTCGATGACGACTTCCGTTGCCCCAAGCAACACGACGCGTTGCATCTTCGTTTCTTTCAGCAATGTCGCACCAATCTCGCGGGCCACTTCCGAAGTCAGTCCCTGTTTCCGTAAGGGTTGTAACGCTTGCAGCAGGCGGTCCGACCGTTCGGTCTGTCGGACGAAGAGATCACCTTCGAGCCGGAGTTGTGTCCGGAGGATCATGATGAACAATAAAACACCACACGTATTCGCGAATAGAAGCGGAAATACGGCACGGCTCATCAAGTCCAGTGCCGCTGTCGTATCCGGTGCTAACAGTAGCGTCAACCCACTTTCGAGCAAAAGTGCCGTCAATACGATACCGACCGGCGGTAACAAGGCATAACCATCCTGAAGACGCCAGCGTTTCCGGTACCAGCCGCTGACTAGTCCTGCAAGCACGGCGATGAACCAACCCGCTTCTGCTCCTAGCGAACCGAGTAAGTAGCGATGTAAGCCGACTAAGCATCCGGTGATGCCCCCAACGAGCGGTCCGCCGATCAGCCCGCTTGTGACGATGACTGCGAGCCGGGTATCGAGTACTAACGCATCCGGTTCGACCGATAAGCCAAGCAACGGATCAATCGTCGTGTCATTCGACAGGACGACGCCCGCATAGTTCATCAAAATACCAGATGCCACGAAGGCGAGCAGTAACGGCAGGTTCATCTTCCGATCTGCCGTTTTGAATATGTATCGTGAAATGCGCCACTGCGATAATAAAAAGGCAAGTAGTGCCAGCATACCTAGACGACTCAGTAAAAATGGAATCTGATCAAGCACGGAATACCCCCTTGTTTCATAGGACGCCGATGGACAATGAAGTTGTTGTAGATTACATTCCCGCTCGATCCGGCATTTTCCTATCACCGTTCCCGAAAGTTCCTCATATTGACCAATTCTTAATTTTTAGATGCACCATATAAAAAACCGGCTCCTCGATGAGGAACCGGTCTGCTTATCCTTCTGCTTCTGATTTAGCTGGATGCAACCAAATCTTCACACGATTGATTTGATAATTTTCCATTTCCATCACTTCGACCGAAAAGTCTGGTGTATCGATATGCTCACCCGGTTGAAGATCGATGTTATGCATCTGAATCCAGCCGCCAATCGTATCTACGTCTTCAACATTCGTAAACTGAATGTTGAATCGCTCTTCGAGATCAACGAGTAAAACTGTCCCGTCGAGTAAGAACTCATCCGGCTTGATCTGTTCAATCTCTTCGATCTCATCAGCATCGAATTCATCGCGGATTTCACCGACGATCTCTTCAAGTAAGTCCTCCATCGAGACAAGACCTGCCGTTCCACCGTATTCATCAACGACAAGTACGAGATGCGTCCGGGTCCGCTTCATCTTGCGCAACGTATCCTGTAACGAAGTGACTTCCGAGACGACCGGCAATTCCTTCAGATAGTGCGTGACCGGATGCTCATTTCCGTTTGCGTAATCCGTTAATACTTCCTTGACGTTGACGTATCCGAGAATCCGGTCTTTATCATTTTCTTCCGTGACAGGATAACGCGTATACGGATTATCCATGAAGATGTCCATCAATTCTGCTTTCGTCAGACGTTCCGAGATCGTCTCCATCCGCATTCGCGGTACCATCAGATCTTTGACGATATGCTCGTCAAACGCAAAAACATTCTGCATGAGGGCAAGTTCTGTTTGGTTGATTTCACCACTTTGGAAACTTTGCGCCATGATGATCTTCAATTCATCTTCGGAGTGGGCTTGTTCATGCCCTGCCGGTTTAACACCGAACAGACCAAGGAACAAGCGTGCTGAACCATTGAGCAACCAAATGAACGGATACATGATCTTCCCGAACACATACAGCGGACGGGCAAATAACAACGTCATGCGTTCTGCATACTGAATCGCAAGCGTCTTCGGAGCGAGTTCACCGATGACGACGTGTAAGAAGGTAACTGAGACAAAGGCAATACCAAACGATAACAACGTCGACACGGCTGCTGAAATCCCGAAGTCGTCAAAGACCGGGTGCAGGATCTTTTCGACCGTCGGTTCCCCGAGCGCCCCAAGACCAAGTGCCGTAACGGTAATTCCGAGCTGACAGGCAGACAAGTAGTAATCGAGATCCCCGGCAATTTTTTTCGCAAGGACCGCACTTTTGTTGCCTTCCTGGATCATTTGATCCAAACGCGACATCCGTACTTTGACGACAGCGAATTCCGATCCGACGAAGAACGCCGTCAACACGATCAACAACACCACTAAAAATAAATTGATGAATAATATAGTATCCAAAATCCCCTAAACAGGGGTCACCTCCATTGTTTGGTATTAAAGCTGTGCAATCAAAGAGGCAATCAATGTCAGACGCCGTGACAGTTCTAAGCGAATCGCTTGTTTTTCGACTTCCGTCGACTGCAACAAACGTTGCTCAAGTCCTTCCACCGTCGTCTGCAATTGTTGCACTTCCTGATAAATCGTCTCCCCTGTTTTTTCTTCCCGTTCCGTAAAAGAAGCAAGAATCTCTTGCAGGGAAAGCCGTTGAGACTTCAAATATTCAATCTTTTCGATTTGATGAATGACCGATTCGTCATACAGACGGTAGCCGGAAGCCGTGCGTTCCGGTGTTAGGAGACCGAGTGATGTGTAATAATCGATCGTTCGTTTTGATAAGCCGGTGGTCTCCGCGACCTGACCGATTCGAAGTAACGCCTTCCCAAAAGATTCTCACCTCCTCTCTTTTTATGGTTCTTTTATTTTATCACGCAAAAACCGTACAGTAAAACGTCATGCTTCTTCATGAAAAAATGATCATCTCTACTTGAGCAGAAATGATCACTTTTTCTAATAATCCTTACACGGTTGCAATTGGCTCTTCGACCGGTACACCAACGATGGAGCGTTCTAACAGTTCGACGACGTCGTATGTGGCGACTGCCTCATCGACTTCCTTTGCCTTCGTTCCGTCACTGAGCATCGTCAGACAGTATGGACATGCTGATCCGATGACGGATGGTTGGACGGTCAACAATTGTTCCGTACGTGCGACGTTGACACGTGCGCCGACTTTTTCTTCTTGCCACATCATGCCACCACCAGCACCGCAACACATGCCTTTTTCCCGGTTACGTTCCGTCTCGACGAGCGTGATGCCCGGAATCTTCTCGAGAATATAACGGGGTGCGTCGTAAATATCATTGTAACGACCGAGGTAACACGAATCGTGATAGACGACACGCTCCTTGACTTCGTGTAACGGTGTGATGCGTTTCTCGTCAATCAAACGTGCGAGCAATTCGGTATGATGATACACTTCGACGTCCGGACTGAGCCCGAAGTCGGGGTATTCATTTTTAAACGTATTGTAAGCATGCGGATCAATCGTGACGATTTTTTTAACACCATATTTCTCAAACGATTTGATGTTCGCTTCCGCGAGTTCCTGGAACAAGACTTCATTCCCGATCCGGCGCGGAGTATCTCCTGAGTTCTTCTCATCGTTTCCGAGAATCGCAAACGAGATATCTGCCTCATTCAGAATACGGGCAAACGCCATCGCGATTTTTTGACTCCGGTTATCGTACGACCCCATCGCACCGACCCAGAACAAGTACTCGAAGTCTTCTCCCGCTTTCTTCTTTTCCTTCGCCGTTGGAACGACGAGTTCATCACGGTTTTTCCGCCAGTTTTCACGTTCTTTTCGGTTCATCCCCCACGGATTACCTTGACGTTCGATGTTTGCCATCGTCCGTTGCATCTCCGGATCCATCTTTCCTTCCATCATGACGAGATGGCGACGAAGATCGATGATTTTATCGACGTGTTCGTTCATGACCGGGCACTGATCTTCACAGTTCCGACATGTCGTACACGCCCAGATTTCTTCTTCCGTGATGACGTTCCCAATCAATGAGTCCGGGACGATATCCATCTGTCCGGCTGCTGCGAGTGAAGCGATTTGATTCCCTTGCGATCCTTCGAACGCAAAGGCAGGTGCCCATGGTGAACGTTGGGTGATCGCTGCCGTTTTCATGTTGAGATGGTCCCGCAATTTAACGATCAAATCCATCGGCGACAGCATCTTCCCTGTGCCGCTCGCTGGGCACATGTTCGTACAGCGGCCACACTCGACGCAAGCATACAAATCAACGAGTTGTTTCTGATTGAAATCTTCGATTCGGTTAACGCCGAAGCTGAATTCCGCTTCGTCGTCTTCTGCTTCTTCCATGACCGATAGATCAATCGGTGCCAAACGACCGACTTTTGACGTTCGACCGAGCCAAACGTTTGCTGTACCGGCGATCAGGTGCGCATGTTTACCTTGCGGGATGTAAACCATGAAGCTAAGTAAGAACAGCAAGTGTGCCCACCAGAAGAAGACGAATAATCCGAAAGCGACAGATTCCGGTACCCAGCTGAACAAGAAGGCGATGCTTGAAGCGACTGGTTCTCCGAGCGTCGAATGATTCTCATAGACAAGGAAGAAGCCGTTTCCGAAGAGGACAGCGACCATTAAACCCCCAATGAAAATCAAGGCAAGACCTGCCAAGAAATTCCGCTTCAGGCGGACGAGTTTCTCGACATACCGGCGATAAAATCCCCAAACGACGGCAATCAAGATGACGAGCATGACGATTTCTTGGAAGAACGTAAAAAACGGATAGAGCGGACCGAGCGGGACATGCGGAAAACGTTGACCGACGGCGAGTCCTTTCCAAATAAAATCAATCGCTCCGAATTGAACGAGTAAGAATCCATAGAACATCATGACGTGAATGGCGCCACTTTTCTTATCCTTTAATAGTTTCTTTTGTCCGAAGACGTTGACTAGAACTGCGTCCAGTCGTTCTTTGTTCGTCAGCGTCCATTCCGCTTTTTTCCCCCGTTTAATGGCGGCATAACGACTTTTGACGAGTGACGCAAACAGATAGCCTGCATAACCGATGACGAGTAGGAAGGCAATCCAGTTAATGAGTAAAAACGTATTCATGTTCGAACAAACCCCTTTCCCCCTAAAGCAGTTGTGTTGAAATGAGTATAGCATATAATGAATGACTATTCATTCATTAATTTCCAAAAAAAATTATACTTACTTATTGACTTAATCTGTCAAAAAAGCAAACACATCCATAAAAAGTAAGTTATCGTATATATGGTCATTTTATTTATATACATATCAGGAGGTTTTCATCATGCAAGGCATTCTTCAACACCCGAGCGGTTTAGTCAAAGAAGTCAAAGTAGGCTTTTCTTGGACAACATTCTTTTTTGGATTTTTCCCGGCTTTTTTCCGGGGCGATGTTAAATGGGGATTGATTCAACTCGTTCTCGCAATCGTCGTCGGTACAGCGACAGTCGGCTTTGGTACAGGACTCGTCAGTCTCGTCTTTTCATTCATCTATAACAAAATCTATATCAACGAGTTGATTGAAAAAGGCTATCGTCCAATTGATACGTCGTTCCAACAAGCATTGAAACAACGCGGAATCCATGCACGTCTATTATCAGAAACATCTGCTCGTCAAGAAGCAGCATTCTAAGTAAAAGAACGGATGCCCCCTATCAAGGAGCGCATCCGTTCTTTTACTTACCACTTCATCTCTTCAAACATGTAATACGCCTTATGTTGTTCTTCTAAGTATGCCGCCAACGGGAGACGAACGTCTTCACTGGTGATGTACTCCGCTAGTTCCGTTTGGTCAATCCACCTCGTCTCAATGATTTCTTCATCAGGATCATCCGGCTTAAGTACTCCGCTCACCTCACAATCAAAATATGTCACGAGACTGTGCGCTTGATAGGTCGGCATGAAGTTTTCCGTCAAGAAGGCGAACGACGACGAAGTGACGGTCAAGCCGGTTTCTTCTTCCACTTCGCGACGAAGTGCTTGCTCGAGTGTCTCCCCGGCTTCAATTTGTCCACCGGGTAAGCTCCACCGTTTCTCCTGACCCGATTGATTGTTGACGACGAGCAGTTGATTGCCCCGACGGATGATCGCGACGATGATTCGATAGAGTGGATACATGACGTTTCCTCCTGAAAAGACCATCTTGCCTAAAACAAGATGGTCCCCTGATTGTTTATTCTAGACCGAGCGACTGTGGCAGACGAACTGCACGTGCGAAGGCATTTTTATAGTCCTTTTTCGCGACTAATTTTTCGACTTCACGGATTGCCGGATGCTGTTCGTCCGCGAACGCACCAAGGATCGTCAAGTAACGCTCGTATACTTGATCATCTTCCTGACGTGCTTTCAAGAGCGCTGTATACAGCATGACGGTATCTTCACCGTATAAGACCGGTAATTCTTCGTTGATTAAAAGTAACGTATCGATGGACTCCGGGTCGACCTTCGGATTGTATTCCGTGATGACCTGCTCTGCGAGTCCTTCGAGTTGATCGCGCCATTCGTTGTAGCGCGGCTCATCGTTCTCGAGCCACTCGAACCATTCCTCTTCCAACATCTGTTCCATTTGACGTACTGTTTGTTCAAATGCCATTCGTCTCACTCCGTTCCCAAGTTAAATCAATCGTATACGTACCAACTGCTTGCCCATTCATCTTCAATGTATAGCGAAATTGCATCTGTTGCGATTTCATCTCAATCGTCTCCGTGTCCGTTTCCATCAACATCTGACCAAATTGACTGCCATACTGGCTTTTGGTCGTCTCTCCTAAAATGAAGACATGATGCATCGCAACAGGACCTTTACGATTCAAGGCGATCTGGTCTTTCGACCATTTGATCGTCGTATCGATCGGTTGTTCATCCGGTTGAACGAACTTCACGGCAAAACCGTCTTTTGTTTCGAACAATGTGCCGTCCGCCTCGAGTTCGACCGATTCACGCATCGGACCGTCTTCGATCGTCGTCACCTGTCGTAAGGACACCGGGTACTGTACTGGTTTCACTTTTATCACCTCATCGTTTAGCGTACACGATTTTTTCGTCTGATGCACCTTCTGCTTACATGCAAGAAAAAATGTAGACAAATGGACTGACTCAAAAAATGACGCACCTTTTCACGCCCTTTCCTCAGGCGAGACACAAGCCCGTTTTCCCGCTCTATTCGAGCAGGAAAACGGGTCTTGTTTGTCTCTGACAGCGCAAAATTGCGCTTTTTCCTGTAGGAGTGGCGTGTAACGTGTCATTCTTCTTTATACCCGGAAGGAGAATCAGAAAAGCGTTTTGTTCACTCGACATCGCTTCCTAGGGAAAAACAAGCAAGAGCGACCCTGCAGCGAAGCGAAGCGGCGCGATGCTTGTCCCAGGAAAACGATGCGAGACGAACAAAAAAAGCGCAATCCTTCTCGTTAGAGAACAATTGCACTTATCTTCAGTCTCAAACGGATTCGATGTACTTCGAATCCGTTCCAATCCTATTAGCGTACACGGTACAGACGTGCTTCAAACGGGCGAAGGACAAGTTCTGTTCCTTCATGATGCATCGTCGGATAGTTGCCGAGCAACATATTGTCCGAATGCAGGATGATATCCGTATCGATTTCCGCTGTTTCGCCTTTTAAGTTCGTAACAATCAAGAACTGCTCGTCCCCAAGCGTCCGTGTATAGACGTAGACTTTCGTATCTTCCGGTAAAATGAGATCGTACGCACCGTAAATCAATGTCTCTTCCATTTTACGGATTTGAATCATTCGTTTATAGAAGTTCAAAATCGAGTCTTCGTCTTGTTCCTGCGACGCGACATTGATGTCCGCGTAGTTCGGGTTGACACCGAACCATGGCGATTGATCCGAAAAGCCACCGTTTTGCTCGTTCGTCCACTGCATTGGTGTGCGTGAGTTATCACGCGACGAGTTCCATATGACTTCCATGATCTCTTCATGTGTTTTCCCGGAAGCGAGTTGCATCTCGTACATGTTCTTCGTCGCAACATCATCATAATCCGAGATGTCCGGGAATTGAACGTTCGTCATCCCGATCTCTTGCCCTTGATAGATGAACGGTGTGCCTTGCATGAAGAAATACATCATCGCAAGCGACTTCGCGCTCTCTTTCCAGTATTGTTCCTCGTCACCCCAAAGGGAAACGGAGCGAACCTTATCGTGGTTTTCGAGATACAAGGCATTCCAACCTGTTGCTTCAAGCCCTTTTTGCCACTTTGTCAGTACTTGTTTCAGTTTGACGACGTCGACGCCTTTTTCCGCATCCGCGCGCCAGAGATCCATATGCTCGAACTGGAAGACCATGTTCATCTTGCCGTTCTCTTCTCCGACCCAGAGGTCTGCTTCTTCCGGCGTGACGCCGTTCGCTTCTCCGACAGTCATGATGTCGTATTTCGAGAATGTCTCATCTTTCAGCTCTTCAAGATACGCATGGATCCCTTCGACGTTCATGTGCATGTCGAATGACGGTACATACGGCATACCGAGCGGGTTCGGGAGATCAGCGAATGATTGATCCTTGTTGATGTGACTGATCGCATCGATTCGGAAACCGTCGATTCCTTTATCGAGCCACCAGTTGATCATCGTATAGACGGCTTGACGCATGTCGCGGTTTTGCCAGTTCAAGTCCGGTTGACGGCGTGAGAAGACGTGCAGGAAGTACTGCTCTGTCTTTTCGTCGTATTCCCATGCTGATCCACCGAAGATACTTTCCCAGTTGTTCGGTTCGCCGCCGTTGATCGCATCTTTCCAGATGTACCAATCGCGTTTTTCATTGTCTTTTGACGAACGTGATTCAAGGAACCATGGGTGTTCATCCGATGTATGGTTGACGACGAGATCGAGCAAGACCTTGATGTCTCGTTTATGCGCTTCTTCCATTAAAAGATCGAAGTCCGCCATCGTACCGAACTCATCCATGATGTCTTCATAATCACTAATATCATAGCCGTTATCGTCGTTCGGTGACTTGAACATCGGACAAATCCAAAGAACGTCGACGCCAAGATCCTTCAAGTAATCGAGTTTTGCGATGATACCCGGAATATCGCCGATTCCATCGTTGTTTGCATCATAAAAGCTGCGTGGATAGATTTGGTAAGCAACTGCTTCTTTCCACCAAGCTCGTGTAATTGTTTGTTGGGCCGTTTCAGGGCGCGGTATCATTTGTGTCATGTGTCAGAAATCCTCTCGTAGGTGAGTCGTTAGTAAGGGTTAGGTATATGTGTCAGGTATTCATTTTGCATAGCGCAACCGATTGCGCAAATCCTCTACTTTTATCTTATCAAATCCACTTCCAAAGTCAATGTCTCGGGGGTGATTCCACCATTTCACATCAACGGGTGTCACTCTTCGGTCACATCGAATATTTCAGTCAGATTTACATTACATTTACTGAATTATCCTACACTGTTTATCGGTCGATTTCTACCTTTTTGCATAACCTTTCCTTTCCAAAGTGAATCTTTTTTTATTCGTTCGGGTATACCCTAACCAATGCACGTAAAAAAAGGGGGATTTTCAAGATGAAGGGACAATTCTTTATTGGTGGACAATGGCTAGATCACGGACGGGAACGGACAGATGTCACGAATCCAGCAACCGGGGAGGTCGTCGGTAGCGTACCGAACGGAACAAAATCAGACGTCAACGATGCCGTCGAAGCAGCACGGAAGGCTTTTCCAGAATGGTCGAAGCAGACAGTATACGAACGTGCTGAACTCTTGGAAAAACTCTATGCCAAGATGATCGAGAAAAAAGATGAACTGGCTCGCCTGATGACACTTGAGATGGGAAAACCGCTCGCTGAGTCAGAAGGAGAAGTCCAGTATGCGGCAAACTTCGTCAAATGGTTCGCAGAGGAAGGAAAGCGGGCGTATGGACGTGTCATACCGACACACGATGCTTCCAAACGTCTTCAAGTCATCAAACAACCGGTTGGTGTCGTCGCCGCGATCACACCATGGAACTTCCCGGCAGCCATGATTACCCGAAAGCTTGCTCCGGCACTCGTCGCCGGATGTACGTTCGTCATTAAACCACCAACAGCGACTCCGCTTACCGCTCTTCGTCTTCTTGAACTCTGTCAGGAAGTCGGGATTCCAGAAGGCGTCGTCAATGCCGTTACAGGTAGCGGGAAAGCACTCGGTGAATCACTCGCGACACATCCACATGTCGATAAAATCACCTTCACCGGCTCTACCGAAGTCGGACGGACGCTGATGGCTCAGGGAGCAGAGACGATCAAAGCGATGTCGCTTGAACTCGGTGGACATGCACCGATTCTCGTCTTTGATGATTGTGATCTCGATTTAGCCGTCGCGGAAACGATCAAATCGAAGTTCCGCAACGGCGGACAGACCTGTGTCTGTGGAAATCGAATTTACGTATCGGATTCGATTTATGACGCGTTCGTTGAAAAACTCGGGAAAGAAACGGCGAAGTTAAAAACCGGAAACGGTCTGGATGCCGAGACGAAGATCGGACCGATGATCAATAAAGCCGGTTACGATAAAGTCAAAAAACATGTCGATGACGCTACTTCAGCCGGTGCTCGAGTCGTCACGGGCGGAACAGGAACGACGGATGAAGAGAACGATGTCTACTATTATGAAGCAACCGTTCTCGCCGACGTCAAACCCGGCATGCTGATCATGAATGAGGAGACGTTCGGACCTGTCGCTCCCGTCCAGCGTGTCAGTTCTGACGAGGAAGCGGTTCGTTATGCCAACCAGACACCATTCGGTCTTGCTTCATACGTCTTTACGAAGGATTATGCCCGTGCCATTCGAGCGATCGAAGGACTTGATTACGGAATCGTCGGCTGGAATGACGGGGTTCCTTCCGCTGCGCAAGCTCCGTTTGGCGGAATGAAACAATCCGGTCTTGGACGCGAAGGCGGTAGTGAAGGACTCGAAGCGTATCTTGAGACGAAATACATCTCCATCGGTGGACTAGCGTGAACGCGGCGGATTGGTTCGTCCAATGTTTAGAAGCAGAGGGCGTCACGCACATCTTCGGCGTTCCCGGTGAGGAGAACATCACCTTGCTCGAATCACTCAGCCGTTCGTCCATCACATTCATTACGACACGTCACGAAACGAACGCCGCTTTCATGGCAGCGATGTTCGGTCGTCTGAGCGGACGACCGGGGGTCTGCTTGTCGACACTCGGTCCCGGTGCGACCAACATGATGACCGGGATTGCAAGTGCAACGATGGATCATTCCCCTGTCGTCGCAATCACTGGGCAAGGGGCGCTATCGCGGCAGCATAAAGCATCGCATCAAATGTTTGATCTCGTTGATTTGTATCGTCCCGTCACGAAGTCCAGTACATCCGTTTTGACGGCAGAAGTGATCCCGGAAATCGTACGCCGTGCATTTGCGACGGCACAGAGTGAAAAGCCGGGAGCCACGCATATTTCTTTCCCGGAAGACATCGCTAAACAAGAACAGAAAGAAGCTGCGAATCCTGTCAAAAACGATAGTGTTCCGACGTATCTTCATCCATTGACGATTGATGACCCAGACGTTTTACGATTGATTGAACGATCACAACGTCCCGTCATCATCGCCGGTTTCGGGATTCATCGTCAACACGCACTCGAGGCATTTCGAGCGTTCGTTGAGCAACTAGGTGCCCCCGTCGTCGAGACGATGATGGGAAAAGGCTCCATTACCTCGCAGCATCCGCTTGCCGCGCACACGATTGGTTTACCGGATGTCGATTACAATCAGCGGATTCTTGATGCGAGTGATCTGATCATTACGATCGGTTATGACATCACGGAATTGCCCCCGCAAAAGTGGAATCCGAAAAAGACGCCGGTCGTCCATCTGGATACGAACCCCCACGAAATCGATGCCTACTATCCAGTCGTCGCGAATCTAGTCGGGAATCTTTCAGATCTATTGACCGCTTTGACACCACTGCTTCCAAAGCGTTCCTGGAACGGCTGGCAACGGAATCGCGATAAGTTGCGCCAAGAGATTCAAGAGACCTATTCCCTCGCACTCCCTTTGCATCCTCAAAGCATCGTTCGTGAGCTCGAACGCACGGTCGGTGAAGCCGGGATGGTCTTCTCGGATGTCGGGGCACACAAAGTCTGGCTCGCTCGCCATTATCAAACGACACATCCGGATCAATTGTTCATTTCGAACGGCTTCGCCTCCATGGGTTATGGATTATCAAGTGCGCTCGCAGCCAAATTACTGTATCCCGATCGACGCGTCGTGTGTGCTGCCGGAGACGGTGCCTTTCTCATGAATGGACAGGACCTCGAAACCGCCGTCCGCTTGAAGCTGCCACTCGTTATATTGATTTGGCGAGACGGGACGTACGGTCTCATCGAATGGAAACAGCAACAAGCGTACGGAAAATCATCGTACATCACGTTTGATAATCCGGATCTCGTTCAACTGGCTCATGCTTTTGGTGCGCTTGGGCTTCGCGTTGGAGAACATGGTTCGCTTGCTCATTGTCTCGACCAGGCATTTGCTAGTGATGGACCCGTATTGATTGACTGTCCGGTCGATTACCGGGAAAATCTAAAATTAAGTGAACGTCTCCGGACGTATGGAGGGTGATATACATGACACAACCACGTAAGCTACAATCAATTTCAGACTTTGACCAGTTTGCTTCTGAGCATTCGACATTCGTCATCTGCAAGCACAGTACGACGTGCCCGATCAGTGCTGCTGGATTTTCGGAGTACACGAAATTCGCAGATGAAACTTCAGTTCCGACGGCGTATCTCTTCGTTCAGGAAGCACGGACGTTATCGAACCACATCGCCGAGCACTACAATGTACGCCATGAATCACCACAAGTCTTGTTCATTCAAGACGGTAAATCGGTCTGGACAGCCTCTCATTACGACATCACGAAAGATGCACTCGAAACAAACGTCGAGTAAACGCCGGATGAAAAAATAGTCTCCAAGCTGTTTCAGACTGAAGACGAAGCGCAATTTTTCTCTAACGAGGAGGATTGCGCTTTTTATGTTCATCTCGAATCTTTTTGATTTAGAAAAACGCTTTCAACATTACACAAAAAATAAAATTATCTTTCTTAGCTATTATTATTTGTAATTCGAACTAAATCGGATTAAGATAAACTACAGATAGAACGACCGTATAGAAATCTGTACCGTTAGTTTAGTTAGGAGGATACTTATGCAACAAAGTACGACCCATACTGCCCGACCACCCTATGGCATTCTTGCCGTTTTAATGATCGGAGCCTTCATTGCTTTCTTAAATAACACTTTGCTTAACATCGCCCTTCCTTCGATCATGAAGGATTTAGCGATTGAACCAGCGACTGCACAATGGCTTTCGACTGGTTTCATGCTCGTCAACGGTGTCTTGATTCCGACATCGGCTTTCTTGATTCAAAAATATTCCGTCCGTCGCTTGTTTTTACTCGCGATGACCCTCTTCTCGACCGGAACGATTCTTGCCGGATTCGCGGATGTCTTCCCTGTGCTACTCGCAGGACGGATGATTCAAGCGTCCGGTTCTGCCATTATGATGCCGTTACTAATGAACGTCATGCTCGTCAGTTTCCCGATTGAAAAACGCGGAACGGCGATGGGCTTCTTCGGTTTGATCATGATGGGGGCACCAGCGATCGGACCGACGTTATCCGGTTGGATCATCGAGCACTATGATTGGCGGATGTTGTTCCACTTCATCACACCAATCGCTTTGATCGTTCTCGTCGCCGGTTTCTTCTTACTACGCGACGTCAAGGAACGGTCAGCAGCTAAAATCGATTTGACGTCCGTTGCACTCTCTTCCCTTGGTTTTGGTGGACTGCTGTACGGATTCAGTTCTGCCGGCTCAAAGGGCTGGGACAGCTTCCACGTCTATGGAGCTCTAATTGTCGGGGTCATCGCACTCGTGACATTCATTTATCGTCAGCTTCACATGGAACGTCCGATGCTCAATTTCAAGATCTACCGTTATCCGATGTTCGCCTTGTCTTCTGCCATCTCGATGGTCGTGACGATGGCGATGTTCTCCGGGATGTTATTACTCCCGATCTATGTCCAGACGATTCGCGGTATCTCACCACTCGATGCGGGTCTCATGTTATTACCGGGTGCCATCTTGATGGCGGTCATGTCACCGATCAACGGTAAATTGTTCGATAAGATCGGTGGACGTCCTCTTGCATTGACTGGTTTGTTCATCACAGTCGTCACCAGTTATTACTTCAGTCAGCTCGAGATGGATACGACGTATACGCATCTGATCGTTCTGTATTCATTGCGGATGTTCGGAATGTCAATGGTCATGATGCCTGTCTCGACGAACGGTTTGAACCAGTTACCAACACGCTACTACCCACACGGTACAGCGATGAACAATACGCTGCAACAAGTATCCGGTGCGATCGGAACAGCCTTGCTCGTGACGATCATGTCGACGCATGCAAAGACACGCGGAACAGAACTCGCAGCTGAAGCGGCGAAGAACATGACGAGTCAACCGACAGCTGAAGCGGCTGCTGCTCTGAAACAACAAATCACGATGCAGGCAACGCTTGACGGGATCAACTATGCGTTCTTCATCTCGACGTTCATTGCTGGTTTAGCGTTCGTTCTTGCTTTCTTCATTAAGCGCTCGACACAGGCGGAAGATATCATCAGTGATCGCCGTTCATTGAACGAAACAATCGTCAAACCGCAAGTTTCCAATCAATAAAAAAGCAGTCGCCTCTCACGACTGCTTCAGATTGTAGACAAATGGACTGACTCAATAAAGAATGACGCGTCTTTTCACGCCCTTTCCTGTAGGAGTTGCGTGTGACGCGTCATTCTTTTTTACGAGATAAAGGGAACATCCTCTGATTGATGATGCTCTCTCTCACCTATCACAAGAAGTCCTCCTTCTTCTTTTCTACTTTCTTATACCAAGAAGAAGAATCGGAGAAGCGTTTTGTTCACTCGACATCGCTTCCTAAGGAAAAACAAGCAAGAGCGACCCTGCAGCGAAGCGAAGCGGCGCGATGCTTGTCCTAGGAAAACGATGCGAGACGAACAAAAAAGCGCAATTCTTCTCGTTAGGGAACAATTGCACTGTGTCTTCAGTCTCAAGCAGTCGCCTCTCGCGACTGCTTTTTTATTATTTGAGCTATATACTGGTACCCCCTATACCTATATGTTAAAGTAAAAATAGCAACAAGATCATCAAAGGAGGTACGACTATGACACATGATCATCCTGTCGTTCCACGAACAAATGAAGAACAAGACGCTTTACTGAAGCGATTAAAGCGCATCGAAGGACAAGTCCGCGGGATTGCCAACATGGTCTCCGAAGACCGCTACTGTATCGATATCCTGACGCAAACCGCATCCATCCAAGCTGCATTGCGGCAAGTTGAACTACAAATCATCGAACGCCATGTCAAGATGTGCATGCACGAGGTCGCGACGCGTCAAGACAGTACGGACGCTTACGTTGATGAGTTGATGACCGTCATCGCTCGATTGAAGAAATAAGGAGGGATTCCGATGTCGAAAACGATTGAACTCGATATTGAAGGCATGACCTGCGCAGCCTGCTCCGCGCGGATCGAAAAAGTCCTGAACCGGATGGACGGCGTTGAAGCAACGGTCAACTTACCGCTTGAGACAGCACGTGTTTCCGTTTCCGATGCTTACGACGATCAAGCGATCATCGAAAAAATTCGGAAAATCGGATACGATGCCACTGTCAAACAAGCGCCTCACGCCGCAAAGTCGAATCGTCGAATGCTCTACCGCTTCATTGTCGCAGCACTACTTTCGCTTCCTTTACTAGCAAGTATGCTGACACACATTCCGAATAGCCCGTTCCATCTGCCCGCATTGATGAATCCGTGGTTCCAGTTCGCCTTAGCGACGCCGGTCCAGTTCATCATTGGTGCTCCGTTTTATGTCGGAGCCTATAAAAGTTTACGCAGCGGCAGTGCGAACATGGATGTTCTGGTGGCACTCGGGACATCTGCCGCTTATTTCTATTCCGTCGCCGAGATGCTGTTCGCCTCTGACATGCCACGTCTTTACTTCGAGACGAGTGCCATCCTGATTACGCTCGTCCTGCTCGGCAAGGTCCTCGAAGACCGGGCTAAACAGCAGACGACAGGTGCTATCAAAAGTCTGCTTTCTCTACAGGCGAAAGAAGCGATCGTTCTCGAAGACGGTCAAGAACGGATCGTTCCGATTGATGCCATCCGAACCGGAATGGTTCTAGTCGTAAAACCAGGGAATCAGATTCCGACGGACGGAGTCATCCGGTCCGGAGATGCCTATCTCGATGAATCAATGCTGACCGGGGAATCCATCCCGGTTCACAAAACAAAAGGTGCCTCCGTCATCGGCGGTACACTGAATACGAACGGATCCCTGCAAATCGAAGCGACAAAAACCGGGGAATCCACGGTCCTTTCGCAAATCATCCGTGTCGTCGAGCAGGCGCAGACGGAAAAAGCACCCATCCAGCGGCAGGCTGACCGGATTTCTGGTATTTTCGTACCGGTCGTCGTCGCGATCTCGCTTTTGACGCTAGTCGTCTGGTGGGCAGTCACCGGGTCGTTCGCAGAGGCAATCCGTCCCGCCATTGCCGTCCTTGTCATTGCCTGTCCGTGCGCTCTCGGACTCGCGACACCAACCTCGATCATGGTCGGCACCGGTAAAGGAGCAGAGCGCGGCATTCTCTTTAAAGGCGGTGCACAACTCGAAAGCCTTCAACATGTGGATGCAGTCGTCTTTGATAAGACAGGCACTCTGACCGTCGGACGCCCTGTCGTCATCGAGACGTTCGGTGCTGAATCTGCACTCGATTTCGCTGCTGCACTCGAACGTCACTCGGAGCACCCACTCGCTCGCGCCATCACAGCAGAGCGGGATGTCGTCTTCGATATTGACCGCTTTCACGTCGAGACGGGACGCGGCATCACAGGGCAGATCATGGGACATGATCTCGTCGTCGGTTCAGCTCGGATGATGCAGGAACGCGATTTTGCAATACCTGACTGGACGTCCGCCGGGGCGACATTCGTGTATGTCGCTGTGGACGGACACGTCACGGCCGGATACGCGATTCGTGACGCGCTAAAAGATTCAGCAAAAGAAACGATCCAGCGGTTGCGCCAGACAAAAGACGTGTATCTCTTAACCGGTGATCGCCGAGAAGTTGCGGATCATCTGGCACAGGAACTCGGACTTGATCCGTCTTTCGTCTTTGCAGATGTCTTACCGGTCGAGAAGGCGGATGTCATCCGAACCTTGCAAGAGACGAAACGTGTTGCGATGGTCGGAGACGGCATCAATGACGCCCCTGCCCTCGTCACAGCAGACGTCGGCATCGCACTCGGTAGCGGAACGGATGTCGCCCTTGAAGCAGCAGACGTGACGTTACTCGGGCACGATTTGAAACAAGTCTTACTGGCGATCGAACTCAGTGAACAGACAATGAAAAACATCCGTCAGAACCTGTTCTTTGCACTCGGCTATAACACGATTGGCATTCCGGTCGCTTTTCTCGGTCTGCTTGCGCCATGGCTTGCTGGTGCCGCGATGGCATTCAGCTCTGTCTCTGTCGTGACGAATGCGTTACGATTAAAACGTACCCCACTATCTGAAGGAGGAACAATATCATGAAAGAAACAACATTACCCGTCATCGGGATGACATGTAACCATTGTAAAGCGAGTGTCGAATCGGCTTTATCGGAAGTCGAAGGTGTACAACACGCTACTGTCTCACTCGAACAAAACCAGGTGACGGTAAAACACGAAGACGTTCCGCGTGAGCGTCTCGTCGATGCGATCGAAGAGATCGGCTACGACGTACCAACCGTCTAAAAATTCAAGCCAAACTGCTTCCAACGCGCAGTTTGGCTTTTTTATTTTTTGAAAAGCGGGAATGTACGGAGTAAGGAGGGGTTCGTATGGTACCGAAAATCGAATTCGTAGAACACTTCGACGACAACAAAGGAAAACGATTCAAAATCGAACTTTGGAATCTCGGAACCTTCACATTCAGTGCCGAGTCAGCTCGTGGACCTGTCACCCGTTTTACCTCCATTGACATTCAATTCGTTCAAACGTGCGTTCAACGAATGCGCTCGATCGTGGACGCCAAAAAAGCATTTCAGGAAGATCAACCGGTCTAATCCTGTCCTTTTTTCCATTCTCCTCATGGCATTTGCCATGAGTTTTTTTGTTTCGGGTCAATGTTTTTCGATATTTCCGTCTTTTTTTTCGAAAATCGATACCACTTTGGCAAGTTGAACCGATAAGAAAATGACATGATTTTATTCACATCTTGAGTACTGGAGGCAACTACGTGCGTAATCCCTTTAAAAGCAAGACAGCTTCAGCTTATGAAGCCACTATCGGTTTTCCCGATTCCCGTCTCATCACGAAGACGGCGGATCCTGATTTAACATCCCGTCTCGTGTACATGGGATATACAGAAGAACAATTACAAACACTCAAATCGATGGCACCGGTCGTTCAAGGCATTTTAGATGAAGTCCTTGAACAAGTCCTCGATCACCTTCTCCTAAATCCAGAGATGGCGACGATCGCAAAACAATCGTCGACACGCGAACGGTTGAAGAAAGTCTTCGCTGACTATTTCACGAGTCTGCTGACGGGGAACATGGATGAGTCGTTCCTTGCGATGCGAACACGGATGGGACAGACGCATAAACATAACTTCGTTCCTGTCACATGGTTTATCGCTTCGTATGCAGCGTTTCAGACGTTATTGATTCCAAAAATCGTCGAACACTATCAGCATGATCCAGCACAACTGACGACGGCCGTACTCGCATTGACCCATGCGATGAACTTAGATGCTCAGATCGTGACGAGCCAGTACGTTGATTCTCGTCTCAATGAAGTAACAGCAGCGAACGAGTCACGTCGTCAACTTTTGACAGACGTCGTTCGTGTCAGTCAAGAAGTCGCAAGTTCCGTCGAACATACGGATCATGCCATCATCGAGACGAGCCGCCGCGCTTCACAAGTATTAGCGGAAACCGCTCAGACAGAACAGACGAGTCAGCAGCTCGTTCAAATGACGATTGCCAACGAACGACAGATGCAACAGATGGAGCAACAATTCGCTCAATCGACACAACAAGTCGGTACTTCGCTTGAAAGCATTCATGAATTAAAGACGACATCAGATGAGATCGTTCAGATGACCCAAAGCATCGAAGCGATTGCCAATCAGACGAACTTACTCGCGTTGAATGCGTCAATCGAGGCAGCACGCGCCGGTGAACATGGTAAAGGATTCGCTGTCGTCGCGACGGAAGTCCGGAACCTCGCTGAAAATGCGAAGTCATTGAGTAGTAGCATTAATGGTCTGATTCAAAAGAACAATGGTAATATCACACAACTCGTTTCTCAGATGGAAGATATCACACGTGCTAACACCGCATCTCAGCAAGAATTGCAACAAGTCAAAGAAGGCATTCAAACGGTTAAAGGTGAAATGGAGAACTCCCTTGCCTTATTTGGTCGCAATAAAGAAAACCTCGGACAAATCGTCGAGACGATCCAAGGTCTCAGTAAGACGACGCAAGGCTTAACGACACTGACGACGGATCTCGTCGCTGCTTCCGAAACGCACTAAAAAACAGGCATCTCTTATTCGGTCATGACCGAACAGGAGCTGCCTGTTTTGTTTTTAACCATCCTGTTCTGCTGTGACGACAAGACGTTGATCGTATCCTTTTGAGTTCGTAAACGTACCAATGCATGAGATGAGCGTCAGTTTGTTCATGACGGTCGCACCGAAGATTGATCCGACCGGTGCTTCATCGACAGGATAGGACATGACGTTCGTCACCACGTATGATACCTGTTGTCCTGCTTTTCCCGTCACTTCAATTCGTTGCCCTTTTTTCAGCTTCGCCAAATCATAAAAGACAGCAGGTCCGTCTTCATCGTCGAGATGTCCTGCTAATACAACATTTCCGGTTTGACCGGCTTTTGCCCCGTATTTATACCACGCGACTTGATCCGTTTGTTTCGGAACATCCATTCGTCCTTGCTTGTCCTTCCCAACGACTTCGATGTTCGCTTTCACATCGAGCGTCGGAATCGTAAGACGTGTTGGTACGAATGCCTCTTCGTCCACCTTTTCGGATGAAGTGGACGAAGAAGAAGTCTTTGTTTCGGTTTGTTTTGGTTTTTCCGTATTTGTAGCATTTGGAGGTGATCCCGATTGGCATCCGGCTAATACGAGTAAGAGAAGCAGACTACTCTTAAGCGTTCTGTTTACGACGGACGACATATGCTGTTCCTACTAACAAGGCTGCTGCTGCGATTGCCCATGGTGTAGCTGAAGCCGTATCAGACGAACCACCGAGTCCTGTGTCTGGCATCGATGCCATCTCACCACCATCAGGGATCAAGAGGACATCAAATGCTGGTTCACCTTCCAGTAAACCGATTGCGAGGGCTGTATAGTTTTTGCCATTGTCGAGCTTGACACCATCAAGTGCTTTGACGACATCGGTTGCTCCTGCAGGACGGACTTCAAGATCATATGTCCCTGCATCGAGTGTACCGTAGTCTGAGACTTTCGAGAATTCAAGATCGCTGAAGAGTGGATCTCCACCTTTTGGTGCGACATCAACAGCCGGTGCATCCGGTGCAAAGTGTGCGACTCGGACCATTGATTTGCCATCTTCGCCTTTGCCGTTGTCTTCCATGACTGCAAGTTTGATATCGGCTAACTTACCGATTGCTGCGACAGAATAGAATTTACCAGCTTCCACGTTGAGTGTTTGAGAGATCACAGGATCTTTTGTTGTTCCTGCAGCGAATACTTCTACTTTATGTTCGCCAGCTGGTAGTGTGAGGTAATCTGTGACATCTTTGAATTTTGCTCCTGATACCGCTTTTTTGCCATCGACCGCGATATCGACTGCCGGAGCATCTGGTGAAGCATGAATGACACGAACCATTGCGTCATCGGCTGCGCCTACTGGAAGCACGAATAGTGCGAACAGTAACGTAGCGGTCACAAATGATAAGAGTTTCTTCATTTTTTTTCCACCTTTCTGATTGTCAAATGTACATCGCTCTCAAACCAATGTTCTTACATTTCAGAACATTTCCTGCGTGGTGACATCTTAAACTTAAGATACTTCCGTATATGTGTAAAGATTTCAGTGTGCTATGAACTTGTTTCGAAAACACATTGACCTTTTCTTTATTTATGAAATAAAATATATAATAATTCAATTGAAAAGAAGGTTTATTACAATGGATTCTTACGATTTAAAAATTATTGATCTATTGAGACGAGATGCTCGGATGAAGTGGTCAACACTGGCACAGCACATCGATTTATCAGCACCGGCTGTTGCAGAACGTGTCGTCCGCTTGCAGGAACAAGGTATCATCCGTCAGCTGACGACAGTTCTTGATCCCACTGCATTCGACTATCGCTTGGCTGCCTTTGTCGCCGTTTCACTCGAACGCCCGGAACATCGCGCACCGTTTCTTGAACGGATCCATCAGCTTGAACATGTATTAGAATGCCATCATGTCGCGGGTGACGATGATTATCTGCTCAAAATACGTTGCCGTGACACGGAACAGCTGGACGAGATCATCACCTATCAGATTAAAGGACTCCCAGGAATCCTGCGGACAAAAACGACGATCATCATGCGGACGGAAAAGGAAACGCTTCATTTTCCGTTACCTGAGGTCGACTGATGTTTACAACAGGTTTTGGAATCGGGTTTGCCTTAGCCGCCCCGGTTGGTCCAATCGGACTTTTATGCTTGCAACGGACACTTCGATACGGACGAATTTCCGGCATTGTGTCCGGACTCGGAGCCGCTACGGCAGACTTCACTTACGGAATACTCGCGTTATCTGGTTTTTCACTCGTACAATCTTTACTCACCCAAGCCTCCTGGATGCAATTGATTGGTAGTCTGTTTTTGTGTTACATCGGCTGGTCGATGTTTCAAGCTTCTTCGAACGCCTCGATTTCCGATACGGCGTCGTCACGGTTAAGTGCCTATCTGTCCGTCTTATTTCTGACGTTCTTGAATCCGATGACGATCACGCTGTTCCTGGCGTTGTTTGCCCGCTTTGAGTTGACGATGACGAACGGACAAGATGCGTTCTTGTTTCTAATCGGTATTTTTCTCGGTTCTGCCGCCTGGTGGATTATCCTAGCGAACATCACGCACCTGCTCAAGCATCAGCTCGCGACACCCCTTCTGCGCGTCATCCAGTGGACGTCTGCCAGTCTGATCATCGGATTCGGGTTGTTCGGGATGATTCAGTTCTTCTTCTGAACAAAACAAAAGAGACCGACAGCACGTCTGGTCTCTTTTGTCTATTTATTTGATGAACCCGATCATCATCTCGCGTAATACTTTTGCTGCTGCGATCGCTGTCATGTCCGATTGATCGTACGCCGGGCATACTTCTACCAAATCCGCGCCAATGACGTCAACGTCTGCTCGTGCAATCATGTGAACGACTTCGAGTAGTTCCTTCGTCGTCACTCCACCGATTTCTTGTGTCCCTGTTCCCGGTGCTGCTGACGGATCAAGCACATCGATGTCGATCGTGACATAGACCTTTTTACCGGCAAGTGTCGGAAGAACTCGACGAAGCGGCTCGACGATCTCGTATTTGAAAAGGTTGTAGCCTGACGTCTTCGCCCATTCGAACTCTTCTTTCATCCCTGAACGGATTCCGAACGAATAACAGTTTTCTGGTCCGATCAAGTTGGCGATCTTCTTGAGCGGCGTCGAGTGTGACAATGGCTCGCCTTCGTACTCGTCACGTAAGTCCGTATGCGCATCAAAATGAAGCACGACGAAATCATCGTAGTGTTTATCGAACGCTTTGACGACGGGCCACGTGACTAAATGTTCGCCCCCCATACCGAGCGGGAACTTGCCTGCTGTCAGTAACGAATCGACATATTCTTCAATCATATCGAGTGACTTTTGGGCATTGCCGAACGGTAACGGGATGTCTCCTGCGTCAAACAGTTTCGCATCAGCGATATCTCCGTCTAAATACGGGCTATACTCCTCTAAACCAAGTGAGACTTCCCGGATACGTGCCGGACCGAATCGTGAACCTGGACGGAAACTGACCGTCCAGTCCATCGGCATACCGTATAAAATTCCTTTTGCATCTTCGTGAGTCGGTTGACTCGCAATAAAGACTTTTCCTGAATAAGCTTCATCAAAACGCATGATCCATTCCCCCTGTTCGTTGGTCGTTTGCTGATCCAAACGCCTCTTTACCTGACAACAGAGCGATTTCGAAGATCGAAACCGCTCTGTTCGTGTGTGCTATAGTGACTGAACTCAGCCGTTCGTCAAATCTTTGACGAACTTCGGAAGCGCGAAGGCTGCCGTGTGAAGCTCAGGCGTGTAATACTTCGTATCGATCTCGTGGAAACGCTCCGGTGCAACTGCGAGCGGATCATGTTTCTTAGAACCGATCGTAAACGTCCAAAGACCGCTTGGGTACGTTGGTACGTTAGCAATGTAGAGCTTCGTGATCGGGAAGATTTCTTTGACGTCACGCTGGACATCACGGATCAAGTCTGGTGTGAACCATGGGTTATCCGATTGTGCGACGAAGATACCGTCTTCTTTTAATGCTTTTGAAATACCAGAGTAGAAGCCTTTCGTGAACAAGTTGACCGCTGGACCAACTGGTTCTGTCGAATCGACCATGATGACATCATACTCGTTTTCTGCTTCTGCGATATGCATGAATCCATCCCCAACGATGACTTCGACGCGTGCATCGTCCAATCCACCTGCGATGTTCGGGAGGTATTTTTTCGAATACTCGATGACTTTTCCGTCGATTTCAACTAAAACCGCTTTTTCGACGGACGGGTGTTTCAAGACTTCACGGATGACTCCGCCGTCTCCTCCACCAACGACCAGAACCGATTTTGGATTCGGGTGTGTGAACAATGGGACGTGCGCGACCATCTCGTGGTAAACGAACTCGTCCTTATCTGTCGTCATGACCATTCCGTCAAGTAACAACATCGTACCGAACTCGTCCGTTTCAACCATCTCTAAGCGTTGAAACTCCGTTTGTTCGCTCTCATAAACGTGGTTGACACGGAATGTGATACCGTAATCTTCCGTTTGGTGTTCCGTGAACCATAACTTTAATTTTTGTTCCATTTGCGATAGAACCCCTTTCTTTCATCAAGACAAAAGTTGTTCGTATGCGAGTGGCGTTTACGGCGCTTCTTAATCATACAAATGCGAGTATACCGAATTTCGCAAGAAACTTCTATATAATTCGAAAATTTTTGTCTTCCACTTTTACTCGACGAACGTCACGATTTCATCGAGCGGACGACGTTGTTTCTCGCGTTTCGGTTCGTCTGCCCGGTAACCGAAAGCAACCATGACAGGAACGGTGAAAACAGAACAATCGAGCAGTCCGCGATCGACGAGCAATTGCTCGACTGCTTGTTGGTCGAATCCTTCGATTGGACACGAATCGATTCCGATTTGTGCCGCCGTCGACATCATGTTTCCGAGTGCGATATAGGCTTGTTTTGCTGCCCAGTCTTCCATCGCTTTCGGGTTGTTACCGATAGAGAAATCCTCTTCTAAAAATAGACCGTATCGCTTCGTCCGTCCGGCTTTCGCTTCTTCTGATAAACCGAGGAACTCCATCATCTGTGTGACGTGCGGACCGTCCGCCTGCATTTGTTCTCCTGTCCGGGCGAGGAATAGGACAAAATGACTTGCTGTTGGCAATTGTCCTTGTGCCCCCCAAGAAATTTCTTTTAGTGCGTCACGGATTTCCGGGTTTTGAATGACAAGCATGTTCCACGGTTCATATCCGAATGAGCTTGGTGACAGACGTGCCGTTTCAAGAATGAAATGAAAATCATCTTCTGGGATCATTTGACCATCAAAAGACTTTGTTGCGTGACGCGATAAAAACGCTTCGAGAATCTGTTGTTTCCGTTGTTCTTTTTCCATAAGAAACTCCTCCTTCAACCTGTTGACTGACTATGTTATATCAAATCTGTTTTCGGAGTGCTTCTGATTTGCTCAAGCGTGATATGGCGTTAGTTTTTAAGCAAAACGGGAAATAAGAATATTAACATCCTTTATTTCATTATTTAAAAATTATTTTTAACGCCGAATGACCCGTTTTTTCATGCCTTCCCTTTTTGGTAATTCCCTAGTTTCTATGGTCTCATTTCCCAAATGGTTTGCTTTTCCGCCCAAATGTTTGTTACGGTAGTCATCTGCGTGATTAGGTTTTGTTATCGGATAAACGGGGAATCATTATTGTCGTTGTTATCATTCGATTTCAAAACAACCATGTAAAATTCGAAAGAAGGTGTGGAACACGATGGAAAATAATCGAAAAAGTAAGATCACGAAAGTCTTTATGGTATCTGTCATTTTCTGTGTGCTCTTTACCATATGGGGAATCTTACCGGAATCCCTAATCGGTGCAGCTAGTCTCGGAAATGTCACAGCGATCGCTCAATCATTCGTCTCCAATCGATTTGGTTGGCTTTATCTTCTTGGCATGAGTATCTTCCTTATCATTGCTATCTTCCTTGTTTTTTCTCGCTTCGGTTCAATCCGACTCGGAAAGGATTCGGACCGTCCTGAGTATAGTTTAATTTCTTGGTTCGCGATGCTCTTTAGTGCCGGGATGGGAATTGGTCTCGTCTTCTGGGGTGTCTCGGAACCACTGACGCACTTCCATACGCCGCCCGTCGCAACAAACGATCCAACGGAAGCCGCGCGTCTTGCGATGCGTTACTCCTTCTTCCACTGGGGCTTACACCCTTGGGCACTGTACGCAGTTGTCGCGCTTGCGATTGCTTACTCGACATTCCGTAAAGGACGTCCCGCTACGATCGGGGATACGGTCGCTTCATTGATGAAGCCTCGGTACGCCTCTGCCGGTAAAGGAACAGTTGAAGTACTCGCAATCGTTGCAACGGCATTTGGTGTCGCGACATCGCTCGGTCTCGGGGCACAGCAAATCTCAGGTGGTCTGAACTTCCTGACGAGCAGTGTTCCGAACTCGTTCACGACGCAAATCATCATCATCGCCGTCGTATCCGTCCTCTACATGATCAGTGCTGCATCTGGTCTTGATAAAGGGATTGTTCGCTTAAGTAATGCAAACATCGTCTTAGCCATTTTATTGATGATTGGTGTATTGTTCCTCGGACCGTTCAGTTTCATCATGGACTTATTCGTCCAAACGACAGGTGCTTACCTGCAGAACTTACCAATCATGAGTTTCCGTGCTTCAGCCTTTAACCCGGACGAACGCGAATGGGTCAACGGTTGGACGATCTTCTACTGGGCTTGGTGGATTTCTTGGTCACCATTCGTCGGTACGTTCATCGCCCGTGTCTCAAAAGGACGGACGATCCGCGAATTCGTCATCGGAATCATGCTTGTTCCAACGATTTTCGGTCTTCTTTGGTTCTCTGTCTTCGGCGGATCAGCGATTTGGAACGAGTTGTTCCAAAACGTCGACTTAATCTCGACTGTTAATGATAAAGGTGTCGAAACCGGTATGTTCGCATTGTTTGAGACGTTCGGTGGTTTAGGGACGTTCCTCAGCATCGTTGCCGTCTTCTTGATCACGACGTTCTTCATCACTTCCGCCGACTCCGCGACATACGTTCTCGGTATGTTGTCATCTGGCGGTAGTCTGATGCCAAGCTTGCGCATTAAGCTCGCATGGGGTGTCGTGCAGTCTTCCATCGCCGCTGTACTCTTGTATGCTGGTGGATTAGGTGCCCTACAGGCTGCTGCGATCTTAGCCGCCTTCCCATTCATCTTCGTTGTCGGGATGATGGTCGTTGCCCTGTTCAAGGACTTGTCCGATGAACCCGATGCGCAAAAAGAGACAACTGAGTTAAAACAAGATGCTTAAGTAGTTTTGAATTCCTCCTTCCGTCGCATACGGAAGGAGGTCTTTTTTGTTATCCTGAATTATGAGTAGTAGAAGAAATGAGGTGGCTTATGCGCAAACGTACACGCTGGCTGTTATCCCTTGGTGTCCTCGCCTTGGGGGGCTGGTTTTTATATCGTGAAAACAATGTCATCGATGTCTCACAGGTGACGGTGACGTCCAGCCGTTTACCGGAATCCTTTGACGGTTATCGCGTCGTTCACATTGCAGACGTACACGGTAAAGCGTTCGGATCTGAACAACAACGACTACTGAAAAAAATTGATCGTGCTGAACCAGAACTCGTCGTCATGACTGGTGATTTGATTGACTCGAGGCGAAACGGTGAAGAAGCTGCTCTTACACTCATGAAAACACTCGTCGACCAATATCCCGTCTACTTCGTCACCGGGAATCATGAGGTTCGACGGAATCTAACGATTTTACCGAAGCTCGAACAACTGGGTGTCACCGTTCTTCGGAATGAATCGCGTGTCATTGAATACAAAGGATTATCGATTTCGTTAGTCGGGATCGATGATCCGACGACGACGCGGTGGCGCGAAGGATTATCGGAACCGGATGGCATCCGTCAAAGTCTCGATCAAGCACTTCAAGATGTCTCGCCTGATGCGTTCCAGCTGTTGCTCGCGCATCGTCCGGAATATGTGTCCCTGTATGCTGAACGATCCACGGATGTCGTCTTGTCCGGACATGCTCATGGCGGACAGATCCGCCTGCCATTTACGGAAGGTCTATATGCGCCCGGTCAAGGCTTCTTCCCCAAAGTAACGGCAGGTCGCTATCAGGAACAGCAGACCGAACTGATCGTCAGCCGTGGTCTTGGAAACAGCCTGTTTCCGTTTCGATTGTTCAATCATCCGGAACTCGTCGTCCTGACGCTGAAACGACCATAAAAAAAGAATAACTCGTCTTTTCGCGCCCTTTCCTGTAGGCGTTACGTGAAACGAGTCATTCTTTCTTTTTTACGAGATAAGGGTGGCAGACCCTCACGCTGCCACTCTTATCTTTGTAGAGACCGACTTTTAAGTCAGCCCTGTTTGTTTAGACCAACGCCTCGTGTAAAGCAGCGTCAGCATTTTCCCACATCTCAGGTTTATGCGTTTGTAAGAAATCACGCAATAATTCTTTTGAACGCTCATCCATATGATCGACGACGATCCGTCCTTTAAGAGATTTATCCATCTTATTGACATGATCCGCAAGAATCTTGAATCCGCGTCGCGCTTCCGCATCGACTAACAGATCGCAGGCAGCCACACCGCCGTAGTAGAAGCCTTCCGGTTTACGACCAACCGTCACCCAGACGATCCAGTACAGTTTCCCGTTTGGCGTATCCGCTTTATCCGTCGTGAACTTGACGCGTTTCTCGATGGCTGCTTTGGCATGCATCGCACCCATGTCAATGTAAGCTTCGCCGTCTTCCGGAGAAATGATGACCGGTGACATACTGTTTAAGCTGAGTGTTCCGACACCGAATCCACCGTGGCCATCTGTTGAGTTATCTGAAATGATATTGAAGTTAATCTTTTTTTCCATCGTGTTTTGTCCCCTTTTAATCCTGTTGCTTCTATCATACCGTATTCCGAGGTGTCTGCAACCAGTCACTCGTAACGGAGGAGCTGTAATTGTTCCTCTGTCGCTCGGCGAATCGTCGGGAGACGATAACACGTCATGGACGCAATTTCCTCATGGGCGGGTGGGTTCACTTCTTCGAGATGAAGTAACGCGCGGTCAAACAGCGTCTGCGCTGCCCGACCGAATAGAAAAAGACGCTCAAGAGAAGAACACCGCGATCGAATCGCACGCAGTTGATGTGCCAGTTCTCGCACCTTTGCCTCAACTTCATCTTCCATGTCCGCTGTTGGTTTCCGGTTTTGAAACAACGGTTTAAAGCGTACGTCATCTTCCAGCAACGTCAACATCCCATAGCGCTTTGCTTCTTTTTGATCCAGCAGCTGAGCCAGTTCCTTATCCGTTACAATCCGCCCGAACGGGATATTCTGTCCAAAGACGATATCCGCGACTTCAAGTCCTTTTGGACCAGACAACGGGTAAGCGTCATCTTCCGGTAACGTCCGATCAAAAATCAGCAGCGTATGAATTTTCTTCCGTATGATCGCGTCCATTATGTCTCTCCTTTTCTGCCGTATGTGTATGACTTCCTTCGCTTCCGACAACCATAGCTCCTACCTTATACCCTTCTTTTTCGAAAACGATGTTCGAATTGACGAATCCCCTATGGAATGCGCTATACTGATGGCGTATCGTCATCATGCTAGAGGGGGAAATGAAGCCATGCCATATGTTACGGTCAAAATGTTATCGGGTCGAACAGTTGAACAAAAACGTGCATTAATTGAAAAAGTCACGGAAGCGGTGTCGGAAACGACAAATGCACCAAAAGAAAACATCACGGTCTTCATCGAAGAGATGGAAAAAACGGATTATGGTCAAGCTGGCGTCATGTTCGCGGATAAATGAAAAAACAAGAGACGTCCGGTCGCTGCCGCACGTCTCTTTTTCCCATCTACTTGGTTACTAAGGAGGAATTCTCATGACTACTGTTACTGTACTTGGCGCGACCGGTCGAACGGGTCGCCCTTTGATTGATCGTTTATTAGAAGACGGTTACGATGTTCGCGCACTCGTCCGCTCCACGTCTCCGGACTTACCCGTTCACGAGCGACTTCACGTCCTGACAGGAGATGCGACGCAGCCAGAGGATCTTGAACAGGCACTTGCAGGAAGTACCGCGGTTTTCAGTTGTCTTGGTACCGATCAACAGCAGGTCCTCTCGACAGCGATTCCACATCTTGTCACGAAGATGAAGGAGGCAGGCATCGAACGGATCATCTTCATTGGTACAGCAGGTATTCTCGATGCGTCAGAAGAACCCGGAAAGTATCGTTTCCAATCGAGTGAATCCCGTCGCCGCTCAACGGTCGCAGCAGAGGATCACTTGAAAGCCTATTTGACGTTAAAGGACGCAGACGTCGACTTCACCGTCATCTGTCCAACACAACTAACGGAAGACGAGGCGCTCACTGCTGACGAACTGCTGATCGAGACGAGACGCTTCACTTCACCAACGGGACCGATTCCCCGGGAAAACGTCGCTCAGTTCGCTTACGACGTCTATCGTGACGGAACACACCATCGTGTCCGTGTCGGGATTGCTTCGCATGGCGCAACGGAATGAATAATAGATAAAAGAGCAATGGACCAATGATCCGTTGCTCTTTTATCTGTGTAACGATTACAGCAAAACACTGACGACGATTGACGTCAAGACGCTGACGAGTGTTGCACCATAGAGTAATTTCAAACCAAAACTAGCTGCGACGCTTCCTTGACGATCATTCAATCCTTTAACCGCACCAGCGATGATTCCGATTGATGAGAAGTTCGCGAACGAGATCAAGAAGACAGACACGATTCCGAGTGTACGTTCCGAGAACTCTTTCGTGTACTCAGGAAGGCTTAACATCGCAACAAATTCGTTCGTGATCAATTTTGTTGCCATGACACTACCGGCACTGACAGCTTCCGCCCATGGAACACCCATGATGAAGGCGAATGGCGCAAAGATGTATCCGAGAATTTCCTGGAATGAGATACCGAGACCCATCAGGAAGATATCGTTGACCATACCGATCAAGGCATTGTAACCAATCAACATCGCACCAACGATGATCGCGACTTTGAATCCATCCATGATGTATTCGCCGAGCATCTCGAAAAATGTTTGTTTTTCTTCAACGATTTCAAGAATATCTTCTTCCGGGTCAACCGTGTACGGGTTGATGATCGAGACGATCATGAACCCACCGAACAAGTTCAAGACGATGGCTGTAACGACATATTTCGGTTCGACCATCGTCATGTACGCACCGACGATGGACATCGAAACCGTCGACATCGCTGATGCACATAATGTGTAGAGACGATTGGCTGGTAATTGACCGATTTGTTTTTTGACTGTGATGAATACTTCCGATTGTCCGATCGCAGCTGAAGCGACCGCGTTGTAAGACTCAAGACGTCCCATCCCGTTGATTTTCGAGAGGACGAAACCGATTCCGCGCATCAAGATCGGTAAAATCTTCGTGAATTGCAGAATTCCGATCAAGGCAGAGATGAAGACGATTGGTAGCAAGACGTTAATGAAGAACGGTTGCGCGCCTTCGTTCGCTAAACCACCAAAGACGAAGTTGATTCCGATTGCTGCATAGCTGAGCAGTTTTTCGAAGACTTTCGCTACACCACGAATGATGATATAACCGAATGATGTATTGAGTAAGATGTACCCAAGTACGAGCTGAAGAACTAGCATGACCGCAAGCGGTTTCAATTTGATGCCTTTACGGTTGCTGCTGACAAGGAGTGCCAATCCGAAAACAATGACAAGTCCAAGTAGTGCGATAAGATATTTCATGAAGTACCCCTCTATCTATTAGTTGGTTTATCAGTTGTACATATGTACGATGTCTGACGTTTAATCTCTTTCCAAGTAATAGAATAATCAACATTTCAAAGAACTGCAAGAGGAAAAGTTCATTTAGTAACCGCTTTCGTCATTTTCATGAACTTTCAAGACAAACTTTTCCAAGCGTTCCCGAACATTGTCCTGACTAAGGTTTTGCCTTCCATATGCTTCCCACCCTGTATACACGTCAATCGCTTCCGGTCCAAAATCAAAAGCTGCCTGAATGTCCCACGAATAATCATATGAACGCTTTGTCTGTTTGAGATACTTTTCTAAAAAAAGATCCGCCATCTCGATGGATTCGAGCAAGGCAAGATTCAAACGACAGTGAGCCAGATCAACTTCAATTGGTCCTACACACGCATTCACCCAGTCAATCGTATGGCACGTTCCATCTAATTCGTATAACACATTAACCGGATGAAAATCACGATGAATGAAACGGATGCTTTGACTTTCGATCGGTTCGACAGCTAACAGCTGACGCCATTTCTCCGGATGCTGCGTCCACGTCGGAACGTGACGTTCCGTCGTATAGGGGCGGTACACATACCGGGCTTCCGGTACCGGCAACGCATGGATTGCTGCAAGCATCTGCGCCAACCGTTCGACATATTGTTCATTCACCTGATCAATCCGGATTTCTCCCGGCGAACGCGTCATATATAACCACGGTGGTATTTCGTCTCTAACATCCGTTTGATAATCCAGTACATCTGGTGCCAAATCACCTGCTGCTTGTAGTGCAAATACTTCATGTGCGACGAGATCCGGTTCTTCTCGCAGCCAGTCTTGATTCGTATGGATTCTTAAAATTCCTTCACCGACACGCAAAACGAGGGAGGATGTCGCGCCTTTTAAGACTTCGACCTCTGCTCCCTCCTGTCCAAGCTGTTGTAAGATTTTCGTAAGGACAGCGGACGATATCATGACGTCACGCTACCAATCAATAACTGGTCGATCTGCATCTTCTCGTTCGCATGTTCACGCAAGTCGTGCAAAATTTCTTGCGGGAAGAACAGCTTCTCATCCGTCTGCCGTGATGTCGCGATGGCTTGAACGAGTGGCGAAACTTGCGAAATCTCTTTCATCTGTCCATCCTTCATCTGCAGCATGATCGGTTGTTTACTGATCTCACCGTTATCTCCATATAAGTCGTAAGGAAGACGACTTAATTTATCTTCGAGTAAATAATACGTCGGATTCAAGCCGATCGCCTCAAACAACTCGCATAATTTTTCATGGACGAGTTCGCGTTTTTCAGCCGGGTAATCGACATACTTGAACAACTTCCGATCAACGAATCGACTCGACAGATCAGAAAGAATCGGATCCTGTTCGTTCGCCCACTGCTGAAAATAGAAGTAGACGATCGTCTCGTCAAGTCCAAGGAAATCACGCAACTCCATCGTCTGATCAAATAACGGCATTAAATGAATCGGTGCAATCGCAAACGGATAACCGGACAAATATAGCTCCTGTGCCCGTTCAAGGATTGCTTTTAATAGGTAATCACTTGATCGTGTCACCGGATGTAGATAGACTTGCCAATACATCTGATAGCGACGCATGATGTAGTCTTCGATCGAGTGCATCCCCGACTGTTTGACGACCATTTGATTCGGTGCCGGACGCAACACCCGGAGCATCCGCTCAAGATCAAATTTTCCGTAGCTGACACCAGCAAAGTGTGCATCGCGTAACAAATAGTCCATCCGGTCGACGTCAAGTTGTGAGCTGATCATCGTAACGAGCAGTTGATTCGGGTGTGTTTTGTTGATGATCGACGCCACTTCTTCCGCAAAGCCGTCTCCGACTTGATCGAGGACTTTCTTGATTTCCGTATCCCCGAGGATGATCCGTTCCGTCCATGTCTCATGGTTGACACCGAAGACATTCTCAAACGCGTGTGAAAACGGACCGTGCCCGACATCGTGTAAGAGTGCCGCAGCGAGCGTCAACTCCCGGTACTGATCATCCCAATCGGCGCGACCGTTGAAGACATCGATCAGTTGGCGCGTGATTTCATAGACACCGAGCGAATGATGGAACCGCGTGTGTTCTGCCCCGTGAAATGTCAAAAAGGATGTCCCCAGTTGTTTGATCCGGCGTAGTCGCTGAAATTCACGCGTGCCGATCAATTGCCAAATCAACTGATCACTGACATAGATATAGCGATGAACCGGATCTTTGAAGACCTTCGTTTCCTTTAATTGTCCCAATGATTGATACATATGTTTCTCTCCTTTAAATCAAGTCTATGTCGTTGTTGTTCGGTTTTGTTTCCGAGGATTCCTGTCTCCCGCGGCGCTTCGCACAGAAACTTTATACACCCTGTGCTATAATGATGTCGCAAATCTACAATAAAGGAACGAGCCTATGGGAATCGAACTCTTAAAACAAGAACATTATCGTATTTTTGATCAAACGTCACTCGGAACTGCTTTCCATGCGACACAATCGTTTGCGATGGACGACACATTATGTGCTTCCGTTGCGACAGAAGGAGCAGCAATCCGCTCTTGGATTCACCACGAAACGGTCGTCCTCGGCATCCAGGATGCCCGTCTTCCTCACCTTGCTGACGGTGTAGCCGTTTTGTATGAACATGGTTTCTCGCCCGTCGTCCGTAACTCAGGTGGTCTCGCCGTCGTCCTTGACGCCGGTGTTCTGAATATTTCGCTTGTCCTACCGGAACGCGGTGGGATCGATATCGACAGTGGTTACGAAGCGATGCTTGCGCTCGTTCGTCACATGTTCGCACAGGAAACAGACGCGATCGTCGCCGGTGAAGTCGTCGGTTCATACTGTCCCGGTTCTTATGACTTGTCGATTGCCGGTAAAAAGTTCGCCGGTATCTCACAACGCCGTGTCCGCGGTGGTGTTGCCGTTCAAATCTACCTCTGCGTCAACGGAAGTGGGAGTCAACGTGCCGCTTTAGTTCGTGACTTTTACGCGGCAGCGCTTCAAGGTGAGACGACGAAATTCGTCTATCCGACCGTCGTTCCGGAAACGATGGCGTCCCTCGAAGAACTACTCAGCATCTCATTGACGGTCGAGGAATGCTTACGTCGTGCGTATGAGGCGTTACTTGCGCTCGGCGCTGATTTGACGCCCGCGACGTTGACGGAACTCGAGAACGAGCGTTTCGGCGTCAATTTAAGCCGAATGCTTGAACGAAACGAAAAAGCCCTAGGTTAAGAAAGGAGAGAACGTGATGATCCGATTGATCACAGACAGTGGTGCCGATGCACCCAAAGACATGTTAGATGCTTATGATTTTACGATCATGCCGTTCGGCGTATTGATCGACGAAGACACGTTCTTCGATGGAGAATCGATATCTCCGAAACAACTGTATGATAAGATGCGTGACGGTGCGGCGCCGAAGACATTCCAGGTCGAAGTCAGCCGGATGGTCGAGGTGTTCACGCGTCACTTTGAACAAGGGGATCCCTTCCTCTATCTCGCCTTCTCAAGCGAACTATCGGGAACGTATCAAACCGCGAAGATGCTCGCAGAGGAACTCGCGGAAAAGTATCCGAACGTTCCTTACTTAATACTCGATACGAAAACTGCTTCGACAGGACAAGGATTGTTCGTTCTTGACGTCGCAGAATATGCGAAGACGCATTCGTTCGAAGAAACAGCAGCTTATGCTGAAGCCAAGGTGAATACGATTCGTCATCTGTTTACAGTCGAATCACTCGAATATTTGATGCGCGGTGGACGCGTTTCGCGAGCTAGCGCCTTCATTGGTGGTCTCTTATCGATCTTGCCACTGTTGACAGTCGAAGACGGGAAGTTGATTCCAAAAGAGAAAATCCGTGGTCAGAAAAAAGTCATGAACCGGATCGTCGAGTGGATGGAAGAAGCACGTCCAGCGATTGACGGACATCGAATCATGATTGGTCATGGGGATTCGATTGAACGGGCAGAACAATTAAAACAATTGATTGAAGCACAGTTTTCACCAAGCGAAGTCATCTTGACGATCGCCGGCGCAGCGATCGGTTCACATACTGGACCGGGACTCGTCGTCATTGGGTATGACCTTAAACGTTAACAGCATTCATTCCTACTTCATTTAAAACAAGTCTGACTCAAAAAAATGACTCGTCTGTTCACGCCCTTTCCTCAGGCGAGACACAAGACCCGTTTTCCTGCTTCATTCAAGCAGGAAAACGAGTCTTGTTTGTCTCTGACAGCGCATAAATGCGCTTATTCCTGTAGAAGTTGCGTGTGACGCGTCATTCTTTTTATTACAAGATAGGGGTGGCAGATCATCATTCTGCCACCCCTATCTTTATAGAGACTGATTTTTGAATCAGCTCCGTTTTTTATGAACTGTATCCAAAGAACAGCAGTGCCATGCTTAATCCAAGCGAAGAGACGATGAACACGATCGCCATTCCACCCATTCCGAAGACTAACAGCTTCGGTAAATCACGTCGTTTCTTCAGAAGAGCCGTCAATAACCCGACGTTGATCAAGAATACGACGAGGAACGGAAGCAACAGCATCCAACGCTCTTGCAGTAATGCCAAACCATCCAACGCTCTTGCAGTAATGCCAAACCATCCATGATGAGATATCCTTTCAGAAACTACTTCTACTAGTGCCTAGTCATTATATCAGTCTTCTGTTTTTGACGCTGCCACCGCATCATGGGAATTTAAGTTGACCGTCAACGGTTTTGCTGTTCCTTTACCGGAGAAGTTCTCGATCAACTCTTTGACATCGAGTCCTGACGACGCTTTTAACGTCTCTTGCAGGGACGCCATCAAATCCGTCGCGTAACCGGTGACACGGTTCGCGCCGCCCCCTTCACCGCTACCTGTATCAACGACCGTGATCTTATCGATGTTACCGAGTGGTGCTGCAATTTCTTTTGCGTATTCCGGCATCATGCGAATGACCATATCAAGGATTGCCGCTTGTCCGAATTGTTCGAACGCCTGCGCGATTTTTTCTTTCGCTTCTGCTTCAGCCAGACCTTTCAGACGAATGATGTCCGCTTCTGTTTCCCCTTGTGCCCGCTCGGCATCGGCTTTTGCAAGACCATCGAGACGAATGCGTTCTGCATCGGCTTTTGCTGATGCTTCAATCCGATATTTCGTTGCGTCTGCTTCCGCATATTGTTTCGCACGGTCTGCTTGGGCTGCTTGCTCAATCGAGTACCGATCGGCATCGGCACGTTTTTTGACTTCCGCATCGTATTGTTTCTCACGACGGAGGATTTCGCGTTCTTCGAGCTCAATTTGTTTTTGGCGCTCGATGATTTTGATCTGCATCTGTTGCTCGGTGACTTCTTGTTGCGCGCGTGCATTCTCGAGATCGTATGCTTGGTCGGCTTTCGCCTTCGCGATATCTTGTTCACGGCGGTAATCAGCCATCTTCAACTGATTTTCTTTTTCCGCTTCAGCGATTTCCGTTGCACGTTCGAGTTCTGCTTTTTTCGCATCCTTGGAAGCTTCCGCCCGTTTAATGCGCGTCTCTTTTTCCGCGTCTGCGGTTGCGATATCCGCATCACGGCGAACCTGTGCAATCCGCGGTTTACCGAGTGATTCTAAGTATCCGTTCTTGTCACGGACATCTTTGATCGTAAAGGAAACGATGACGAGTCCCATCTTCGCAAGGTCTTGAGACGCGACCCTCTGGACTTCTTGCGAGAATTTATCACGGTTCTTGTAAATTTCTTCGACGGTCATCGAACCGAGAATCGAACGCAAGTGCCCTTCGAGGACTTCACGCGCTTCCCCTTCGCGCTCTTCTTTTGATTTCCCGAGGAACTGCTCTGCTGCCGTCGCAATTTCAGAAATCGAGCTGCCGATCTTGATGATTGCTGTTCCGTCCGCCATGACTGGTACACCTTGCTCCGTGTACACTTCAGGTGTCGTGACTTCAAGCTTACTTGATAACAAGCTCAGTGGTGTCGCTTGTTGGAAGACAGGTAATACGAACGTTCCACCCCCACGAATGATCTTCACCCGGTTACCGGACTCATCCGTATTGACGTTACGCCCTCCAAGATAACTCCCGGATACGATCAAGGCCTCTTCTGGACCGACTGTTCGGTACTTCGTAATGAATAAGACAATCAAAGCAACGATCAAGGCGACCGCGACGATCGATACGATTAACACTGGATTCATGTAAACATCTCCTTTTTCCATTGATGGGGATACGTCACAACAGATGCGACGCCCTGTTTGATCTCGATGACGAGCACCTTCGTGCCTTGTGGTAAAGCTGTGCCTTCAAACAGGACAGCTGACTTCGATACGCGCCCTGACACATCATCGAGTAAGATTTCACCATATCCTTCAGTCGGGATTGGTACGATGACCGTTGCGCTGCGCCCTTCTAGCATCTGCTCCGAAAAACCAAGCGACTGTTCCGCTTGCGCCATTGGAACGAACAAGAAGATATGCATCAGCGTCGTCACTAACAATGCTATGACACTGCTGATGATCAGAATTAACATCGAACCAAGCGGACTGAGCTGTTCAAGTCCGAAGCCGATTGCGGATGTCATGATGACGAAAGATAAAATTAACGTGGGATGGAAGATTTGATCGACGCCTGGAATGACATCTGAGAATAGGATCGACACAAACACACCACACGCAGCAGCTGCCAATGCATAGAGATAAAGCGTACTAACGTCCATCTTCGTTCACCTCGATGTAAGGATGCGAGCCATACAGTTCGTGGTACGCACGCTGATAGGCGGTCCGATTCTCTTCGTATAATAACCGGGCAAGCTCTCTCTCACGCTCATCATGTGCTTCTTGCTGACGGCGTAAGTATTTTTTTTGCGCGGCAAAATGACGTGCTAACCTTGCCTCGATCGACGGTTCTCGTTTACGTGGCAACTCCGGTTTCATCGCTCCACTCCTTTCTGAAGTACTGGCTTTCTTTCTCTTTTACGCTGACAGACTTGAAAATGTTTCAAATTGAATTCCATTTCTTTTCCTTTCATTAAAGAAAAAACGCTTGTCCTCTAAATAGGACAAACGTTTTGTGTCACGCACGTTTAGGACCGATTCGGTCGACGAACGATGAGTCCGTAATAGAGAACGAGCGCCAGACAATCAAGCGTCATGATGATCAGCCCCATCGGAACGGCCGATTGCTCCCCCATGATGCCGACGAGTGGTGAGACGAGTGAGCCAACGAGCATCGGGAGTAACCCGAGAAGTGCCGAGGCACTCCCTGCCGTGGATCCGTAATTTTGCATCGCTAATGTAAAACCGAGTGTTGAGATCAAGCCGACACTTGAGACGACGAAGAACAGTGGAATCATGACGAAGATGAGTTGATCCGTCAACGTCAAAGCGAGGAACAACAAGATACTGGCACTTGCAACGACAGTCAGACTGATCCGCATCAGTCGTTCTGAATCGACACGACCGGCAAGACGACCGGCGATTTGCGCCGCTAAGATAATTCCGATTCCGTTTAAACCGAACAAAAAACTAAACTGCTGCGGCGAAGCGCCATAAATGTTTTGCAAGACGAACGGTGAACCGGAGATATAGGCAAACATCGCGCCCATGACAAACGCTTGGGCAAAGGCATAACCGATGAAGACCCGGTCCGTCAACAGGCGACCGAATGTCTTCAGCGTCGTCGTCAGATTTCCTTCGACGCGCCGCTCAAGCGGAAGTGTTTCCGGTAAACGCAGGGCAACGGCGAGTAACATCAATGTGCTTAAAATGGCTAGCAAGTAAAAGACGAAATGCCAGTCACCGAATCGAAGGAGTTGTCCACCGATGACGGGTGCGAGAATCGGTGCCGTTCCGTTGACGAGCGACAAGGCGGCGAAGAATCGCGTCAATTCTGGTCCCTCGAATAAGTCACGGACGATTGCTCGGGAAATGACGATACCCGATGCACCGGCTGCCCCTTGGATGAACCGGAGCGCAATCAACACCTCAATCGTCGGTGCCATGGCGCAAGCAAGAGACGCGAGCAGATATGCAAGTAAAGCGAGCATCAACGGACGTTTGCGTCCGCGAACGTCACTGAGCGGCCCCACAACCAGCTGTCCGAGCGCCATCCCGAGCATACAAGCGGTTAGACTCAATTGAATCAGGGAGGCACTCGCATCAAACGAGCGTGACATATCCGGAAATGCGGGTAGGTACATGTCGATCGAGAGTGGTCCGAGTGCAGCGAGTGAACCGAGGATCAAGATCAACGTCAGGCGGCGTGGAGTCATCGTTTCTTTCCTCATGACGTCACGTAATCCAAATCATGCAGGACATAGGCAAGGAAAAAGACGACGGATGGATTTTCGTACGTCATTTGAACCTTTTTCAGCTGTGCCCGGTAGCCTGTCTCGTATTCGACACCATTTAGTTTCCGTTCCATGTTCATCTTGATCAGCGCGTCGAGTTTATCAATCACGTCGACCATTTGTCCTTCATACGTCTCGTCCTTTGCTTCAACGACGAACCGCCGAAACGGTGCCCGGATTTCTTCCGGTAAATGATTGATCAACATCTCGCCCTCTGTCCGTTCGAACGCTTCAAAGGCAGCTGCCGTGACGGGTGTCGCATGTTTGACGGGACCGAGGACATCTCCTGTCGTGCCTTCGACGAGATCATGGCACAAGAGACGGGAGACGACCTCTTCGATGTCGATCGTGACGCCGTATTTCTCTGTCTCGATCAAACCATTGAATAGACCGAGTGAGGCTGCCCGAAACGCATGGGTTGCATCATTATCATCAATCGTGTTGAAACGTCCCTTCCAACGCCGTACCGTGTCCATCATCAGAACGTTCTCGATGAAATGAGACATCTCATCTTCTTCCATGACCGATCGTGTCAATCGGCGAATCGAGAGAAGTGGGTGTTGTTCAAGTAGTCCCTGCAGTTCAGCCGCCTTCTGTTCAAAAAAGACAGACTCTGTCATCCGCGCTTCCCGACGTGCATATAGCATCGCATCAAACGTATCGATCGCCTCAACGATCCGTCCTTCCGGTGACTGGTCTTCGGCATGGACGAGATACGTCGTAAACGCCGGTTGAAGCGATTTCGAGAGTAGCGCCACGAGCTGTTCACTTGCCTGCTGCTCCATCGCTTGAATATGTGCATGTAACGTTGGCTCTTTTTTCGTCCGGTGTTTGATTGGTCCGGTGATGACTTCGTTCATGTCATGGAATAGGGCTTTTCCGAGCAATGTCAGGCGGTCGACTGGCGTTTGTCCATTTGCTTCTTCTAAATAGCTTGCCATCAAGCTGAACAAGGCGACGCGAAAGCTATGACTGGCTGCATTATCTGGAAAACGTGGTGCATATTCATCCCAGCGCGGGACGTTTTGCATCCGTGTTAGCATGCGTATGAAATTACCATTTTGCATAAAATCACTCCTAACGAAAGACGGACAGGGTCTCCCTGCCCGTCCAGTGTATTATTTCTCCGACGAACTCGAGCTATGTCCACTACGGAACCAGCCGATGATTAAAATCAAGGCAAGGACGACCCAGAAGATTGTTTGCCATACCGTGCTTTCTGGAAACTCCCGTGGCAAGACATCAATCGATGGGTGTGCAAGCGTCATGACGACAAGTTTTACCCCGACCCAGGCGACGAGCCAAAAAGCTGCCTCTTCGATCCCTGGTCGTTTTTGAAGTAAGACGACGAACCAGCTGGCGAAGTAACGCATGATGACAAGACCAATGATTCCGCTGAAGAAGACGACCCAGAATTGTCCTGTGTTCAGTCCTCCAATCATTCCCCCAACCATCGGTAAGGTCGTCGCCATGGCGACAGCAGCAAGCGTCGAGTCGACGGCAAACGCAAGATCCGAAAACTCGACCTTGACGACCGTCCACCAAAAGTTCGGTGATGCCTTTTGTGAGGCGATTGCATCTGGCACCTGATGTTTATTCGACCGTGCCTCGACAATTCCTTTAAACGCGACATAAAAGAGATAAATTGCTCCAAGGGCCTGAAGTTCCCAAATGGTTGCTAAATACGAAGCGAAGAAAATCGCTACGAAGCGCAACACGAGGGCACCGACCAACCCATAAAAAAGTGCTTTTTTACGCTGATCATCCGGCAGCGGGCGAACGAGTACGGCCATGACCATCGCATTGTCGGCAGAAAGTAACCCCTGCAAAATGATCAGTACGAGTCCAACGGTCGCATACTGCGTAATTAATCCAATATCCATACAAACGAATCCCCTTTTTTGTTCAGTCTATTCATTATATGCCGGTCGACCGGAAAGAAAAAGATGAAAGCTCGACTCAAGTCCTTAACCTTGTGGTTTATTCCCATTGTTTAAGAAAACCTAACACAAAAAAACGACCCGCCATCGACGGATCGTTCCATTTCTTATAAGTTTTGATCGACTTTCTTTTCAGCGTCCGGATTTGGTTTTGTTTTTGGAGAAGAGAACCAACCCCACAGTGCAAGACCGACCATGACTGTCCAGAAGAATGCCTGCCATGGCGTGCTATGCGCAAATCCTTCAGGAAGTTTTAAGGCTTCAAAGATTGTTCCTTCGATTGATGCATGATATTTCGGGTGTTCAAGCGCAAGAACGGCTAGCTTCACACCGACCCAGGCAACGATCGCAAAGGCTGCTGTCTCAAGACCTGGACGCTCTGCGAGCAACTTCACGAAAACACGTGCTGCAAAACGCATCAAGACGACACCCATTAAACCACCCGTCAGGATGACGATGAAGTGCCCTGCATTCAAGCCGCCGATTTCCCCAGTCCCCCAATCGGGAAGGGCAACAGCAAGCGCAACGGCCGCCAAAATCGAGTCAACTGCAAACGCCAAGTCGGCAAATTCGATTTTCGCGACTGTCCGCCAGAATTCACCTTTTGAAACGGGCTCTTCCGACTTCGGTTCTGTATCGAGTTCATTTTCAGCGCCATGATTCTCACCGAGTTTCCTTGCCTTCACGGTCTTATAAATATGCCGCAGACCCATGATGAGCAGGTATGCCGCTCCAAGTGCCTGGATTTGCCAAATGTCGACGAGGAACGAGATTGCGAACAGTGCCGCGAATCGTAAGACGAATGCTCCGGCAAGTCCGTAAAAGAGTGCTTTCTTTTGTTGCTCCCCTGGTAAGTGCTTGACCATGACCGCAAGTACGAGTGCATTATCCGCTGAAAGTAATCCTTCTAGCGCGATCAAGACGAGTACGACCCAGGCATACTGTAATAGTAACTGCCAATCCATCTCTGTCATCCCTTTCTCTAACTACCTGTAAAATAAAAAAGCCTCAATGATTGACTAGGACAAAAACAACAATTACACGTTCACCTGAACATATACTATAGGATAATATACCCGATTGCAAGCAAGTTATTCCTTTAGAGATGGAATGTGTCGATTTTAAGTCGTGCGAGTTTCGTTTATCGGACGTTCGTGATAAAATTCAAGTCAATACTTCTAGCGATGAAACGATGAAACACATTTGCGGAATCATCAGACTTGCTCGTCTCTAGCATTCCTGTCATGTTATTACTATTGAAACACTACAAAAGGACAAAGGGGCCAATGAATATGTCTACCTACCCGATCACGTTACCAACAAAAGAAGAGCGCCATAAGCTGTTCGGTTCGGTACCACCGATTAAAGGAACAAAACCGACTGAAAAAGATAAGATGGTCGACTTGCAAAATACACCGAAGAACTTCCTGTTCGCACTGGATGCTGTCGGCATCTCAAACGTTAAACATCCCGTCGTCATCCAGGACGGAGATCAGACACAAGCGACAGTCGCGACGTTTGAACTGTCAACGTCACTCGTACAAGATCGTAAAGGAATTAATATGAGTCGCTTAACGGAGCAACTCGATCAATACCACAACGAAGGGTGGACAGTCACGAATGCGTCACTTATTCAATTCGCACGCGATTTAGCCGATCGCATGGAACAAACAGAAGGTCAATTGACGATCCGCTACCCATGGTTCTTCACACGTAAAGCACCGGCAACAGGACTCAGTGGCTTGATGAATGCCGAAGTATGGCAAACGGTCAGCGTCAACACAGAGACGGATGAAGCGACATTGTCTGTCGGCTTGACGATCAACGTCACGACACTTTGCCCATGTTCAAAAGAAATCAGCGAATACAGTGCTCACAACCAACGCGGTTACGTCACGATGGAAGCCTCGTTACGTGATGAAGCAGAAGACTTCGATTGGAAACAATCATTGCTTGATGCTGCTGAATCGAATGCCTCAGCGCCACTTCACCCGGTTCTCAAACGTCCGGATGAAAAACGCGTGACAGAGATGGCATACGAAAATCCACGTTTCGTAGAAGATATGGTGCGCTTGATTGCTGCTGACCTGTACGAAATGGATCCAATCGCTTCGTTCTACGTCGAATGCCGTAACGAAGAAACGATTCACCAACATGATGCGATCGCCCGCATCACGTTCGATAAAGACGCACAATAAGTAAACCTGCCGTACGCCCTCTTCGTTAGAGGGCGTACGTTTTTTTGTATACCGGCATTGCTCTCCGTTTTGCGAGCGTTTACACTTAACTCGAATGGAGGGCTGCACATGCTGGAATTGATTCCTTTTTTACTTGAACGACTCGGTATCATGATCATCTTAGCGTTCATCCTCGCGCAGTGGGGACCGACACGGAGGTTGCTCCGTCAGCCGGACGCCGGCTGGCAATTCCGTGTCCTCGTCCTGTTTTTTGCGACGTACGGGATTTTAAGTAACTATACAGGGGTCAAAGTCGACTTAGCAGAATTCTTGCCCCATGCGTGGCTCGAAGACGTCGATGGCACAGCAGCGATTGCGAACACACGAACGATGATTGTCGTCATCAGTGGATTACTCGCCGGTCCACTCGGTGGATTGATGACCGGACTAATCGTTGGGATTCATCGGTACTCCCTCGGCGGATTCACAGCGTTCGCTTGTGCGCTTTCGACCGTCATCGCCGGTGGTATTAGCGGATGGCTTCGTCCTTACTGGCGTGACCGGCTCGGCAGCCAGGCTTTGCTGCCCGTTTGTCTGACTGCCTTTTTGATGCTGTTTGAAATGTCGTTGATTTTACTGTTCGCCCGCCCCTTTGATGCGGCAGTCGAACTCGTCCAGTTCATCTTCTTACCGATGACACTCGTCAATGTCCTTGGTGTCTGGCTGTTTTTATCAATCATCCGACTCGCTGCGAGGGAAGAAGAGACCGTCCGGGCACGCGAAGCGGAACGATCGTTGCATATTGCGGATTTGACACTCCCCCATCTGACGCGTGGTCTACATATCCACACGGCAGAAGCCGTCGCGAAAATTCTGTTGCAACAAACACGGGCAGAAGCCGTCTCGTTGACGGATCGATCCGTTATTCTGGCCCATATCGGTACCGGGAGCGATCACCATCAAGCGGGCAGTCACTGGACGACGAAACCGACCGAACATGTCTTGCAGGACGGACAAGTTCGACTCGTCACGGAACGACACGACATCGGCTGCCCTGTACGGGACTGTCCACTCCAAGCAGGAATCATCGCCCCACTCATCGTCGGGGAAACGACGATCGGGACGTTAAAAGTCTACTATCCGCATGCTGAATCGCTTGATGCGGTCGAAGTCGAACTGATCGAAGGACTGGCGAAACTGTTCTCGACACAACTGGCACTCGGGAACGCACAGCGTCAAGCTGGTTTACTGAAAGATGCCGAAATCCGGGCACTTGAAGCGCAGATTCATCCGCACTTCCTGTTTAATGCGATCAATACGATTTATGCGCTGTGCCGGACAGATGTTGAACAGGCACGCACGTTATTGCTCGAATTATCGACATTCTTCCGCAGTAACCTCCAAGGCGCGCGCTCGACGAAAATCCCGCTCCAAAAGGAACTTGAGCACATTGAAGCGTTCACCTCTCTTGAAGCTGCTCGTTTTCCGAATCGACCGTTTCTTGATATCGATTTAGCAGACGAGACGTCGTCTTTACTCGTCCCGCCGTTCATCTTACAACCGTTGATCGAGAACGCATTTCTTCATGCCTTTTCGACTGAACAGACGGGGTATGTCGGTGTGACGGCATGGTGTGAGTCAAATCAACTTTGTCTCGAAGTCGTCGATAACGGACGCGGGATCGACGCCTCTCGTCTTGTTCGACTCGGTCGAGAAGTCGTTCCGTCCTCAGGCACCGGTACCGCGTTATTTAATACAGCAGAACGGATTCGCAGCCTGTATGGTGAAAAAGGACAGTTTACGATCACAAGTGATGGTCAAAACGGAACGACAATTGAAATCCGTCTCCCGATTGAAGTCAGAAAGGAGGTCCAGCATGCGCACCTTATTGATTGAAGATGAACCGCTCGCACGTGACGAGCTTCGTTATCACGTGACCGCTGCCGGTCTTGAAGTCATCGGGGAAACGGGCAGTGTCGAGGAAGCGGAACGACTCGTCCGCTCCCTTCAGCCCGATTTAGTCTTTCTCGACATCGAACTGACGGACGGAAGCGGTCTTGAAGTCGCGAAACGTTTGAAGTCGATGCCACGTCCTCCGGCTCTTCTGTTTGTGACAGCGTATGATGCTCATGCGCTTGAAGCGTTTGAGCTCAATGCCTATGACTACATCTTAAAACCGTATGATCCGGCACGGATTGTCCGTGCGATTGAAAAAGTCGCGCGACCGCTTCCGAAAAAAGCCCCTCGACTTGAACGTTTAGCTGTCGAGACGGGTGAACAACTGAAATTATTGTCTCCTCAAGATATCGATTACATCGTCGCCGAAAACGGGAAAACGAAGATCGTGACGGAACATGAGGCGTACCCTTCAAACGAGACCTTACTCGAACTTGAACGTAAACTTCAAGATCATCGGTTTTTACGGGTTCATCGCTCGTATCTCGTCAACTTATCAGCAATTGACGCCATCGAGCCTTGGTTCAATGGGGCTTACAACTTAAAGATTCATCAGATTGATGTGCCGGTCAGCCGGACGTACGTCAAACTATTGAAAGAAGCGCTCGGTATTTGAGCGCTTCTTTTTTGTGATTCAACGTTCTTTTTCAACCTTTCATCGGACAAAACCGACAACTCATCTAAAAATCAAAGAAAGCGCTTCCATAACTTGTATACTAAATCCATCATAGTTCATTCAAGAGGAGGAATTTTAGATGAGCGCTACTCCCATCGTTATTGCTGTCATCTGTATCTTATTAATCGCGTATCGTCTCTACGGCACGTTCATGGCCGCGAAAGTCTTAAAAATCAAAGATGATCGCGAAACGCCCGCTCATAAACTAGCGGACGGAAAAGATTACGTCCCAACGAACAAATGGGTCTCGTTCGGACACCACTTCGCAGCAATCGCTGCTGCCGGTCCACTCGTCGGACCTGTCCTTGCTGCGCAGTTCGGATACCTTCCTGGCTTACTGTGGCTCTTGATCGGTGCCGTCATCGGTGGAGCGGTCCATGATATGGTCGTTCTTTTTGCCTCGATGCGCCAAGATGGTCAGTCGCTGTCGGAAGTCGCTAAAAAAGAATTAGGTCCCGTCGCTGGTTTTTGTGCCGGTCTCGCGATGCTGTTCATCATCACGATCACGATGGCCGGTCTATCGATGGTCGTCCTGCACGCACTTGAACATAACCCATGGGGTACATTTGCTGTCTTCTCGACGATTCCGATTGCGATGCTCGTTGGGATTTACTTACGCAAAGGTGGTAATCTAGCACTTGCTTCAACGGTTGGTTTCTTACTGATTCTAGCGGCAATTGGTTTCGGTCCCCAGTTGACGGAAACATTCATCGGTGATTGGTTCGATCTTTCGTCACGTCAGCTCGCGATCGCCCTACCGATTTATGCCTTCTTCGCTGCTGCTTTGCCGGTTTGGCTCTTACTCGCACCTCGCGACTATTTATCAAGTTTCATGAAGATCGGTGTTTTCCTTGCGTTGATCGTTGGTGTCTTCATCATCAATCCGGATATTCGTTTCCCTGCGTTCACGAAGTTTGTTGATGGTGGCGGTCCAATCATCGCTGGTCCAGTCTGGCCGTTCATCTCAATCACGATTGCCTGTGGTGCGATCTCTGGCTTCCACGCTTTCGTCGGTTCTGGTACGACGCCAAAAATGATCAATCGCTGGAGCGATATCAAACCGGTCGCTTTCGGTGCCATGCTTGTCGAGTGTCTCGTTGCCGTCATGGCATTGATCGCTGCGACATCTCTTGAAGTCGGTGACTACTTCGCCATCAACTCAACTCCTGAAGTATTCGCGACGCTCGGTATGAGCACGGTTTATCTCGATGAGCTCTCACGTGAAATCGGTCTTGATCTGGCAGGTCGAACAGGTGGTGCCGTCTCACTCGCCGTCGGTATGACGTTCATCTTCCGCGCCATCCCATGGTTCAAAGAGATTGCCGGCTTCTTCTTCCAATTCGTCATTTTGTTCGAAGCTGTTTTCATTCTGACAGCAATCGATGCAGGAACACGTGTCGCCCGGTACTTGATTCAAGATTTCTTCGGTGAGTTCTACAAACCGCTCAAACGCGTCGACTGGATTCCAGGTGCCATCTTCGCTTCAGCACTCGGAACGTTCTTCTGGGGCTATCTCCTGTTCTCGGGTGACATCGGTTCGATTTGGGCATTATTCGGGGTATCCAATCAGCTAATGGCGTCGATCGGCTTAATCATCGGAACGACGATCATCTTGAAAATCGCTGATAAAAAAGTCTATGCGTTGACGACGTTCATCCCGCTCGTCTACCTTCTGATCACGGTAACGTTCGCGGATATCTGGATGGTCGCAAACGTCTATGCGAATCCGGATTCTCCAGGTTTCAGCATCTTGAATACAGTCTTGTCCGTCACGATGGGGCTGCTCGCGATCGTCATCACGATTTCAGCCGTCAAGAAATGGATCGAATTATTAAATTCACCACGTTGGGAAAATCAAAAACGATCCGCGTAAGTGGATCAATGATATGACAAAGGGGTTGACTCAAAAAAGAATGACTCGTCTTTTCACGCCCTTTCCTCAGGCGAGACACAAGCCAGTTTTCCTGCTTCGTTCAAGCAGGAAAGCGGGTCTTGTTTGTCTCTGACAGCGCAAAAATGCGCTTTTTCCTGTAGGAGTGGCGCGTAATGAGTCATTCTTTTTTACGAGATAAGGGTGGCAGATCATCATTCTGCCACCCTTATCTTTGTGGAAACTGACTTTTAAGTCAGCCCTTTTTCGCATCCCGTTTTAAAATGGATTATAAAAGCAGTCACCATCATAGAAAGTGACGACAAATGAGAAAATCGTCAACAGTACTACACAACTGATCGCGACATAATCGATTCGTGTCGTCGTCTGTTGGTTGTACCACGTCCGCTTTCGTCCGGCACCAAATCCACGAAGATCCATCGCATTGCTGACTGTTTCATTCCTGACGCCAGGGTTTTTTACTCAGAAATTTTTAAATTCGTCGTCCGGATCGTTCCCCATGGTGACACATCCGCACGGACTTCCAGGGCTTTTGCTTTCTCATATTGTTTTCCGCTTCCCTGTTCGACATAATACTGTGTCAGCTGTGGAATCGACACATATCGATCATAATAATCACCAGCGACACTTCCAAAGAATCGTTCATTCGAAATCCGATCGATGTGAGCATAACCAGAAGCATCCGTCTTGAAGCTGACATAGACACGTCCGTTCTGAATCGTCGGACCTGGTTTTAAATCCGGATACTGAAGCATCACGTATTCACCGTAAACGGGATCAAACGGATCAAACGGTTCTGCCCGAAAGCGATACGATGTTCCGAACCAAGAGGTCGCAAAAAAGCTAACGATCAACAAACCGACGGCGCACGTCTGCAATACGGGCATGAGATAGCGTTTCATGACGCCACACCTCCTCTACGGCGCAACCACCATAAGACACCCGACAATAGGAAGATGAGCAGCGCACCGATGAGGAAAAATAAGGACATGTTCAACCGATCCCACGCATAGATGACGTATATCGCGATTTGAACGAGAATGAAATAGAGAAAAGCTGGCCAGACGACGGCATGACGGCGTTCTTGATATAACAGATACAGTAGCGCGGATAATTCAAAAAGGATAGCGAGTAGAATCGCCTGTTCATCGAGCCAAAGGACTCCGACGAAACCAAGCGGAACGATGAATAATAAAGAACGGTGTTTTTGATAGAGGAAGATTCCTAACCCGATAGATACGATTGCTAGCAGAACTGCTTCTGTCACGGAAGGTAATGCAACGGTTGATTCCGCCCGAACGGACAGATAGACGATTGAACTAATAGCAGCAACAATCAGATAGATCATCTCAACGATTCGGCGGTTGGACTCCTCGCGAACAAGCCAGAGCACTGGAACGAGTAAGAATAGCGTCCAGACCGGCCACAGGAATCCGTCATATGACACGAGGAGAAATAAGGATAAGCCGCTGAAAAAGAGAAACAACCAGCTAAACAAAAGTGACGGCAGACGCTGACTGAAGTAAAACCAGCTGAACGACAAAATGACCATCAGACCGAATGATGTCCAGTCGAGATAACTCGCCTGCTCCTGACCAAAGCCCCCGAGACTTGTGAAGATTGTCCATCCGGAAAGGAAAGCGACGACACCGTATGCTTCGTGACGCCACAGCACATAATGCACTAATGCGGCGACAAACACACACCAACCGAGTAACGCGCCTTCCATCGGCAAGTGAAAACTTTGAACAACAACAAGAATCGAGGCACCAAACGCTAGAATTCCACCGATTCGAAAGATGATTGGATGAAGAATACTCCGACGCTCCGAAAGATCTGCCATGACGTAACAGCCCCACATCAGTGCTACGACGAGTCCGATTTTCCAGCCGATCGGCATCGCTTGCCAGTTGGCAGCTAAAAAGCTGAACACAGCTAATGCAACGAACGTACCGCCTACGATTAACAAGAGTGGTAGACGTTGCTTCTCCTTACGATGGTTCTCATAATTAACGATTCGTTCAATGGTTGCTTCGTCCAAAAGACCTGCTTCGCTCCACTCGGTCAACTTGCGTAACTGCTTCACCGTACCCACCTCCTTCGACGTGTTAGATACTTATTAAATTCCCGTTTTAACGTCGTCTCAAGCCCGGAACAACACGGATTTCAAGTTATTTGTTCAGTCCGTCACAGAAATGTTGACAGACAAAAAAAGCCAGGAAGACAGGCTTCCTCGCTTTTTGTAATCAATTGTTTAAACGCGGAAACGGGCAACGAGTACCTGTAATTCTTCCGCCATATCGGATAATGCTTTCGCTGATTGCGAAATCTCTTCCATCGCACTCAACTGCTCTTCCGTCGTCGTTGCGACTTGTTTTGACGCAGATGAGTTCTCTTGCGCGATATGGGCGATTTCCGTCGCAGACGCTGACACTTCTTGGACGTTCGCCGCAATCTCCTCGACCGTCGCCGTCACGTCTTCGATCCGTGGTGTCATCTCCTGCGTGCGTTCAAGGATCTTCTGGAAACGTTCTGCCGATGCTTCTGTCGTCGACAAACCGGCTTTCGTCTGCCCTGAGACTTCCTTCATCAGCGTGACCGACTGATCCGTTTCCTGTTTGATGTTTTGAATCAGCTGCGCAATCTGCTTCGTTGAATCCTGCGACTGCTCTGCCAGTTTACGTACTTCACTCGCGACGACGGCAAAGCCTTTTCCGTTTTCGCCTGCGCGTGCCGCTTCAATCGCCGCGTTCAGTGCCAATAAATTCGTTTGTTCGGCAATGCCATTGATGACATCGACGATTTTTCCGATCTCATTTGAACGATGTGCGAGTGAACTGATGACGCCACCAAAGTTTTGAACAGAGGCATCGATTTCTTTCATCTGCTGGACGTTCTGCAGTACAGCAACTGTTCCGTTCTCAGCTTCTGTAGCCGTTGAACGTGACAGTTCCGAGACGTCCGTCGAGCTCTCGGCGATTCGCATGATGCCGGCTGTAATCGACTGGAGCGAAACAGCGTTCGCATCGAGTTGACGTTTCGATTGATCTGCTCCTGCTGCGACCTGTTGAATCGATCCCGCGATCTGTTCCGATGCCGATGTCGTTTGGGCAGAGTTCGCCATCAATTCCTGGGAAGAGCCCGCCACTTGTGTGATTGACTGATCGAGATTGATGATGATGGAGCGGAGTGAATCGACCATGACGTTAAAGCTTTGTGCGACCTGTCCGACTTCATCGTTTGACTCGACGATGACGGGTTCCGTTAAATCACCAGCTTGAATCCGTTCTGCTCCACGCGTCAAATGACCGAGTGGGCGGAGGATCGACCGCAGAATGAAATAGATGAAGACAGCTGCAATAAGCAACATCCCACCGATGACGGCGAGTGTCGTCCAAAGAATACTCGACGTCGCATCGGTGATTTCATGATCGTACAGTGTTCCGGCAACTTTCCACTTCGTCAGATCGTTCGTCATGAAATCCATCTGCTTGCCTTCATTTTCGAATTCATACGAAAATCGTCCGGCAGGATCCGCATAGAGTGGGGCTACCCAGCTCCCTGTCGCTTTTTCACCTGGTTTTAGTGTCGGGTGCGTAACGAACTTCTTATTCGAATCGAGAATCGTCACATAACCTTCTTTACCAATTTTAATCTTTTTTGCGATTTCCGCGATGCGGTCGACATCGACATCAATCGCCACGACGCCTTTGCCGTTACCCGTTGTCTGTGACAATGTCACCATCATCTTGTTCGAGGCCGCATCAACGTACGGATCGGTGATGACGACTTTTCCGCCTGCTGCTTCCGCTGACTGATACCATGGGCGTTCACGTGGGTCATAATTCTCGGGCATGACCTGTTCCGGGAAAATGTTCATATCTCCTTCCGTCGTCGCGAAATAGATGTTCGCTGCTTGCGGATGCATATCAAGGTATTCCGTCATTTTTTCCTTTAACGCTGCATTTTGTTTTCCTTGTTGATAGAGCGTTCCATCAATCCGGTCCGCAAAAAAGGCAACATCGCGTCGCATCGGATCAATGATGTTCTGAATCTCATCGTTCATCCGATCGACTCCACCGTGGGCCGATTGCAGGATTTGTTCCGTCATCTTTTGTTTCGCGAGATCATAGGCAACAAAGCCAATCACTAACGCAGGAATCATTAAGAGCAGAACTGATGTCACGATTAATTTTTGTTTGATACTCATCGTTCGTTTCATCTTTTGTTCCATGTGTCACTCCATTCTCGAGTGCAGGGACTCGCTATTCTACCTTCTTTATCGGAAGAACAACGAAAATGTTCATAGAAAAATGGATAATCGTTCATAGATTCACATGAAAAAAGACGACTCCTTTTGAGTCGTCTGAGACTGAAGACAACGTGTAATTGTTCTCTAACGAGAAGGATTTGCTTTTTTGTTCGTCTCGCATCGTTTTCCTGGGACAAGCATCGCGCCGCTTCACTTCGTTGCAGGGTCGCTCCTGCTTGTTTTTCCCTAGGAAGCGATTTCGAGTGAACAAAACGCTTCTCTCCTCTTTCTTCCGGGTATAAAAAAAGTAGAAACGAAGAAGGAGGAGGACTTCCAATGATGGGTAAGAGAAATCACCATCATCGATCAGAACATGTCACCATCACATTGGAACAACTGGTCCCGCAGGACCACCTTGTCCGCAAACTCGATGCGGTTATCGATGTCGACTTCATCTATCGTGCCGTCAGCGAAAATAATGGCAGACCAAGCATCGACCCCGTCCTATTAATCAAGATGGCGCTTCTCCAATATGTATTCGGTATTCCTTCCATGCGACGTACCATCAAAGAGATCGAGACTAACGTGGCGTACCGTTGGTTTTTAGGTCTTGGGCTGGATGAGAAGGTGCCCCATTTCTCTACGTTCGGGAAGAACTACGTCCGTCGCTTTCGGGATACGGACGTCTTTGAGAGTATTTTTTATCGTGTCCTCACTCAAGGAATCGAAGCCGGGTTCGTGGACCCTTCGGTCCTGTTTATCGACTCCACCCACATCAAGGCGAACGCAAATAAACGGAAGCTCAAGAAGAAGCTCGTTCGGCGCGCTGCCCAGCAGTACAAGGACGAATTAGATCAAGAAGTCAACGAGGATCGGATCTTACATGGAAAAAAGCCCTTCACCCCCAAGACGAAGAGTGTTGAAGAACGTCAGATAAAGGAGAGCACGACAGATCCGGAGAGTGGCTATTACGTGAAGGGGGAACGTGAGAAGCAATTCGCTTATTCGTGTCATACGGCCTGTGACCGACATGGTTTTGTCCTCGGGATGATTGTGACACCAGGCAATGTCCACGATAGTGTCGTCTTCCCTTCACTTCTTCAAACCGTCACGGAACACTTCGGGAAACCATTCGCCGTCGTTGCCGACGCTGCCTATAAGACGATTCCGATCGCCCACCGTCTTCGCGAACAAGATATTTTAGCAGTCTTCCCGTATACACGCCCCGGAGGGGTGAAGGGGATGTTAAAGAAGAAGGACTTCTTTTATGACGAATACTATGACTGTTATCTTTGTGAGAACAATCAGATCCTCCGTTACCGGACGACGACTCGGGATGGCTACCGGGAGTATGTCTCTGATCCTCGTATTTGCGAGACATGTCCACTCCTTTCACAGTGTACGAAGAGTCGTGATCACAGAAAAGTCATCCTCCGTCATCTCTGGCAAGAAGCAATGGATGAAGTCGAGCATCTCAGACATACGGATGTGAATCGAGCGTTGTATCGAAAACGTCAGGAAACAATCGAACGTGTCTTCGCAGACGCGAAAGAGAAGCATGGCATGCGTTGGACCCGCTACCGCGGAGTGAAAAAAACGACGCTTCAAGCGATGCTTACTTTCATTGCCCTGAACCTCAAAAAAATTGCGAATTGGTCCTGGGATTCCTCAGGGAATCCACGTTTCTTTGACATTTTAGTGATCAATACATACAACAAACCCTCATTTCGCTCACGAAATGAGGGTTTGTCTACAATCTGAGACGACTCCTTTTGAGTCGTCTGAGACTGAAGACAACGTGTAATTGTTCTCTAACGAGAAGGATTTGCTTTTTTGTTCGTCTCGCATCGTTTTCCTGGGACAAGCATCGCGCCGCTTCGCTTCGCTGCAGGGTCGCTCTTGCTTGTTTTTCCCTAGGAAGCGATGTCGAGTTAACAAAACGCTTCTCTGATCCTTCTTTCGGGTATAAAAAGAATGAGACGTTACACGTCACTCCTACAGGAAAAAGCGCGACTTTGCGCTGTCAGAGACAAACAAGGCCCGTTTTCCTGCTCAAATGGAGCGGGAAAACGGGCTTGTGTCTCGCCTGAGGGAAGGGCATGAAAAGACAAGTCATTCTTTTTTTGAGAGTCAACCCATTTGTCTAAAATCTGAGACAATCTGAGACGACTCCTTTTGAGTCGTCTCCCTTGGTAACGCTTAGGCTTCTTGATCGCCCTTCCAGTTCATCATACCGCCTTCAACGTTGACGACGTCGTATCCGTATTGCTCGAGGAAACGACCAACGTTTTCACTGCGTCCGCCGGCTTTGCAGATCAAGTAGTACGTTTCGCCTTCTTGTAATTCTGTATAGCGTTCACCGATCTCAGACATCGGAAGGAAGCGGACATTCGGAATATGTCCTGCATCATATTCGTCCTGCTCGCGTACGTCGACGACATGCAACGCCTCGCCCGCCTCTAATCGCTCTTGTAATTCATCTACATGAATCGTTTTCATCTCGTATGACCTCCTGTATCGTTCTGACGTAAGTGTAGCAAATCTCTCATTAAAACAAAACGAAACCGTTCTATACAATGGAACGAAAAAAGACGGATCCACTTACGGATCCGTCCATAGTATTATTCCCCTGATGCCCGCCGCGTCGATTGACGTGTCTCCTTATGCATTCCCCGTGCATAATAGACAGCAATCAGAATCGCATACCACAGTGGTCCGACAACCAGCGCAATCCGTGTACTTGCATCAAACGCCATCAAGACGATGACACCGGCAAGTGCTGCGAGTGCGATATAGTTCGCAACCGGGAAGAACGGGACAGCGAACTCAGCTGAACCATGTACTTTCCGGGCCCGCATTTGTGCGATTAAAATCATCGCCCACGTCCAGACGGCACCGAACGTTGCGATACTCGTCACGATTGCAAAGACATCTTCCGGTAAGAAGTAGTTCAAGGCAACACCAACGAGTAAGGCAACACCCGACAAAATCGTCGCCAGTGCCGGAACACCGTTTTTCGAGATTTTCGAGAAACTGCGTGGTGCTTCACTGTTCTCAGATAGGTTCATCATCATCCGGGCTGTCGAGAAGATCCCCGAATTACATGACGAGAGTGCTGCCGTCAAGACAACGAAATTGATGATACCGGCTGCTGCCGGAATACCAAGTGAATCAAATAACAATACGAACGGACTGCTGTTGTTCGCCCCGACTTGATCCCATGGATAAATCGATAAAATGACGAAGAGCGCCCCGATGTAGAAGACTAATATCCGAAGGAAGACGTTATTAACGGCTTTTCGAATCGTTTTCTTCGGATTCTTCGCTTCCCCTGCTGTGACCCCAATCACTTCAATTCCTAAGAAGGCAAACATGACCATCTGCATGGCAAGGAGTACGCCACCGAATCCGTTCGGCAGGAATCCACCATGTGACCACAGGTTTGAGATTCCAACCGGTGTGCCGCCGTTTCCAAGACCAATGACAATCGTCAAAGTCCCTAAGATGATCATGGCGACGATGGCGACGATTTTAATTAACGCAAACCAAAACTCGAATTCACCATAAAATTTAACAGCAATGAAGTTGATGCTCGTCATCAACACGAGTGCCGCTAGCGCCCATACCCACCCCTGGGAATCCGGGAACCACACTTTCATGTAAATACCGACCGCCGTGATTTCCGCCATACACGTAAAAATCCAGAGTAACCAATAATTCCAACCTGTTAAAAAGCCAGCTAATGGACTGACATACTTTCGGGCATACTCGGCAAAACTACCGGCGATCGGCTCCCGCACCGCAAGCTCCCCAAGTGCTCGCATGATGATGAAGATGATGATTCCGCCAATGAGATATCCGAATAAAATTCCCGGACCTGCCAGTTGGATCGCTTTCGCTGATCCGAGGAAGAGTCCGACACCGATCGCCGCCCCCAGCGACATCAATGTAATATGACGTTCTTCCAGTCCCCGATTCAACTCTGTCTGTTGTTTCATTTCTACGACGTCCTTCCCGTCTCTGTTTGATTCTTAGCAGTTCCCCGTACCGCTACGTTGTCAGTATAAAGAAGATGTGTCGATTTTGTAAACGTTTTCATATAATATTTATTACCCAATACACATACTCGGAATATTCTGATTACGTTAGCAGTATAAAAAAAGGAACCTCCTGCTACTAAATAGTATACAGGACGGCTCCTTTCGGAAAGTTACAATTGTTAATCAACTTTAGCAAGTGGCGTGTCTACTGACTCAGACTTCCCGGTCAACCGGAAGATCCCGTTCAGTAATAATGCCGTGAGAGAACCCGCGACGATCGGGCTATCCGTCAAGACACGGATTTGCGACGGCAGACCGGCAACGATTTCAGGATTCATACTGATACCTAAACCGATTCCGAGGGCAAGTGCCACCGTGATGACGTGTTCGTTCTTCGAAAAATCAACCCGCGACAGAATACGAATCCCGCTTGCTGCGACCGTTCCGAACATGATTAACATCGCCCCGCCCAAGACGGGTTTTGGAATCAACGTCGTAAACGTCGCGACTTTCGGCAAGAAACCGAGCAAGATCAAAAATCCACCGGCAAACAAAATGACCTTACGCGTCTTAACCCCTGTCAACTGGACCAGACCGACATTTTGGCTGTAGGTCGTATACGGGAAACTATTGAAGATGCCGCCAACGATTGTCGCAACGCCTTCTGCCCGGTAGCCACGTGCCAAATCCTTGTCCGTCAAACGGCGATCCGTAATCTCACCAAGCGTTAAGAATACACCCGTCGATTCGACCATCGAGACAAGACCGACGAGTGTCATCGTCAAGATCGCCGTCGCATTAAATGTCGGGACACCGAAGTAAAACGGCGTCACCATCTGGAACCAGGACGCTTCCGCCACCGGACTGAAGTCAATCATCCCCATACCAAAGGCAACGAGTGTACTGATCATCACCGCAATCAAGATAGCTGCTGCTTTTGAGAAGACCGTACCATAACGGTTCAAGATTAAAATCAAGACGATCGTTAGTCCGGCGAGTCCGAGATAACGTAAGTCACCAAAGTCCTTCGCTCCCTGTCCACCTCCGATATCGTTGATCGCAGCCGGAATCAAGGAAATCCCGATGATTGTCACGACAGAACCAAGGACGACTGGCGGAAATAAGACCGCAATCTTACTAAACCATCCTGAAATGACAAGAATGATCAGCCCACTTGCAATCAAAGCGCCATAAATCGCCGTAATCCCCTGAAGACTACCGATTGCAATCATCGGACCGACTGCCGTGAAGGTACAACCGAGGACGACCGGTAGACCGACGCCTGTATATTTTGTGACGAGCACTTGTAGTAGGGTCGCTACTCCACACATGAAGAGATCAATCGCAACTAAATAAGCTAATTCTTCACCTGACAATCCGATCGCACTCCCGACGATCAGTGGAACGACAGCTGCTCCTGTGTACATCGCGAGCACATGCTGAAGTCCGAGACTGGCGGCTTTAAAGTTCGATAGTCTCATACAGTCACCGTATCGACGAACGTCGCTTTTCCGTCCTTCAACGACTCCACGCGTGCGAGTGACTCGACACGGAATCCGGCGTCGATCAGTTTTTGACGCCCTGGTTGGAATGACTTTTCAATGACGATCCCAAAACCAGCAACTTCCGCACCTGCCTGCTCAACGAGGCGCGCGAGACCAAATGCAGCTTCCCCGTTCGCGAGGAAATCGTCGATGATCAAAACACGTTCGCCCGGCTGTAAGTACTTTTCTGCGACCGTAATCGTACTCGTCTGTTGTTTCGTAAACGAGAAGACTTCAGCTGAAATCGTTCCTTCATTCAGCGTGACCGATTTCGTCTTCCGAGCATAAACCATCGGTACCCCTAAGCGGAGTGCCGTCATCATTGCCGGGGCAATACCCCCCGCTTCGATTGTCAAAATCCGCGTGATACCGGCATCTTGGAAGCGATCCATGAACTCATAGGCGATTTCCCACATCAAAGTCGGGTCGACCTGGTGGTTTAAAAAGGCATCCACTTTCAATACTTGATCCGATAAAACGATTCCCTCTTGATTGATCATGTCGTGTAGACGTTTCATACATGCATTCTCCTCTTTAAAAAACGAAAAAACGTACAGCCGCTACCCGGGGGCAGCCACTGTACGCCAAAAAAGAGAGCAGTAACTCACCACCCGTAGTCGGACCGTTACGGCGATCCGGTAGAGACTCGTGGGCCAATTCCCACTATTATACGAGCGTTGCTATACGTTTACGTTTCGTGATTTTCGTGATGTGTATCATTGTACGGGGTTTAGCGAAAAAGTAAAGACTTTTTCACACCGCGCTTAGGCTTGGCGTTCTTCGACCGCTTGTGCTGCCGTAATGATCGCAAGTTTGTAGACATCCTCTTCGTTACAACCGCGTGAGAGATCGTTGACCGGTTTGTTCAAACCTTGAAGGATCGGACCGATTGCTTCGAATCCACCAAGACGTTGTGCGATTTTGTAGCCAATGTTTCCTGCTTCAAGACTTGGGAAGATGAAAACGTTCGCTTGACCCGCAACATCTGATTCTGGTGCTTTTGATTTCGCGACGCTTGGCACGAATGCAGCATCAAATTGGAGTTCACCGTCGATCGCAAGCTCTGGCGCACGTTCTTTAGCGATGCGCGTTGCTTCAACGACACGCTCTGTCTCAGGTGATTTTGCTGAACCTTTTGTCGAGAAGCTGAGCAATGCCACTTTCGGATCGATCCCGAATGTTTTTGCTGTTTTTGCAGAGGCGATTGCGTTCTCCGCTAGATCGTTTGCATCCGGTGCGATGTTGATCGCGCAGTCTGCGAAGACGTATTGCTCATCGTCACGTACCATGATGAAGACGCCGGATGTTTTTTTATAGCCTTCTTGCATCTTGATGATTTGAAGTGCCGGACGCACTGTATCGCCTGTTGCGTGCATTGCACCCGAGACGAGACCTTCTGCTTGTCCTGTGTGAACGAGCATCGTACCGAACGTGTTGACGTCCTTTAGAATGACTTCACGCGCTTGCTCTTCTGTTGCTTTCCCTTTACGACGCTCAACGAACGATGCGACGAGCTCATCAATGCCAGCGTAAGAAGCCGGGTCGATCGTATCGAGTCCCGTGACATCGATGCCGTTCGCTGTTGCTGTTTCTTCGATTTGTGCACGTGGTCCGATGACGACCGGTGTGACAAGACCGTCTTTTTTCAAACGGACAGCTGCGCCGAGAACACGCGCGTCAATTCCTTCTGGGAAGACGATTTTCGGTTGGTGCGCTTTAATCTTTTGTTCTAACATATCGAATAATTGCATGAGTTTCTCTCCTTTTTAGGTAAACACGACGTCGTCGATTTGATCGATTTTCTTTTCCATCGTTTATTATACACAGTTCTCAATCGTTGTTAAAACAATTTGCAAAAAAGTTATCTAACAAAAGCACTGAAGCCATATTCACCGACTATTACAGTCATTTTCAAGAATGGTACAGAGACTATTTCCAAGCAAAGTAATCTCCACTTCCCCTTTTACCCACTCTCTGCTTTTTTCATGTGTTACGATCTCATGGACAAAGACCTTTTCGGGCGAAGCGTTTCAATAGAATGTGATAAGATAGGATATGGAAAAAGACAATTTATTTCAGACTCAGGAGGTCATCCCATGCAACACCAAACATCTGAACCGACTGCTACGCAACAAGCCGCTGAAACACTCGACGGCTGGTATACATTACATGATTTCCGCCGGATCGATTGGTCACGCTTGAAACAAGTCGACGCGACAGAGCGTGCGCGTATGATTGAAGAATTCCAAGCGTTCCTCTCAGAGCTTTCTGGCGTCGAAGCGGCAAAAGACGGAAGCCACGCACTGTATACGATCATTGGTCAAAAAGCCGATCTCGTCTTGATGGTCCTTCGCCCGACGATGGAACAAATCCAAGACGTCGAAGTCAAGATGCAGAAACTTGATCTCTACGATTACTTGATTCCGACGTACTCTTACGTCTCTGTCGTCGAACTCGGTACGTACCGTGGTTCAGGCGAAGGAAACCCATACGAGAACCCTTACGTGCGTGATCGTCTCTATCCAATCTTGCCGCAAGCGAAGCACATCTGCTTCTATCCGATGAGCAAGTCACGTCGCGATGGCGACAACTGGTACACGCTCTCGATGGAAAAACGTAAAGAGCTCATGTATCGTCACGGTATGATCGGTCGGAGTTATGCTGGGAAAATTCAGCAAATCATCGGTGGATCAACTGGATTTGACGATTGGGAATGGGGCGTTACGCTCTTCTCAGACGACATTCTTCAGTTCAAGAAAATCGTCTATGAAATGCGTTTTGACGAAGTCAGCGCGAAGTACGGTGAGTTTGGTGAGTTCTTCATCGGCAACCGTCTTGAAAGTGAACAATTAACTACTCATTTTGCACTTTAATGTGTTGAATGACGTTTGATAGAAATATCTCATGGGAATATACTCCTTGCGGCTACAAAACAGACTATAAAATAGTAGGTTGATTACGTAAGGAGGAATTACCATGGGGAATGCTATGAACCGATCAACACGATCGCGTGAATTGCAATTCGCTGTGCTTTCAAAAGAGCTGAAACCGGTTGCAGATCGTGTACTGGATCGCTATGAGCAAGCATTATCGAAGCTAAACAAAACTCAAACGACAAAACGATGAATTCGTTTTGATACCTACGCCTACTCCATCGCGAGTAGGCGTTTTTCATACAAAAAAAAGACCGTTTTTCTCCAAAACAGAAGAAAAACGGTCCATCCTCATAATCCTTTATAGGCACCAATCGCGACAAAGATCCAGGCCGCGATGAATAAGACGCCACCGATCGGTGTGATCGCTCCCAGTTTCGTCACGTTCGTCAACGCCATGACGTACAGACTACCTGAGAAGAAAATGATTCCGGCGAGCATCAGCCAAGCAGCCAACGACCATTGTGGAATCGATGCTTTTAACAAGAGTCCACCGAGTGCTAAAATACCGAGCGAGTGCATCATCTGATACAGGACACCGGTCTGCCAGTTCGCGAGCATCCGTTCCGTCAACATATCTTTTAAGGCGTGGGCACCGAATGCACCCAGCGCGACCGATAACATCATCGAGATCGCGCCAATCATAATGAATACTTTCATGTTTATTCTCCCCCTAACCGTCGTGCCGGTAAATTCCATTCATAATAATACGATAGCATACGTAAAACGGTGATGAGCCCGAGCAATGTGAACAAATGCAGAGGATTCGTCAATTGGAAACGGTCAATCACGAGTGCTGCCATGACGGCCCACATCGCATAAATCTCTTTATGCAAGACAAGTGGCTTTCGACCGGCGAGCAAATCGCGAATCACCCCACCGCCAACACCCGTCAGCACAGCAGCTGAAATCGTTGCCGACAATGGCAACCCTTTTGCTGCCGCCATCAACGCCCCTTGGATCGCAAACGCAGACAACCCGAGCGCATCCGCGAGGACACCCCAACGTGTCCAGTGCGGCAAGAACAACTGGGGCAACATGAAGATCAACAAGGCAACAAGAATCGCGACTAAAAAGAGACCACCTTGCGACCACAGCGCCGATACCGGTACACCAATCAATAAGTTGCGGATGGCACCGCCACCGAACGCCGTAATTAAAGCAAGCAGCCAGACGCCGAATAAATCATATTTTTCTTCCATCGCAACGATTGCCCCACTCATCGCAAAAGCGACCGTGCCGATGATATTCAATAAGTCCCAGGACATGCACACATTTCACCTTTCTACAAAGAAATTCCAATACTTACTATACTCTCTTTTCCGTTTCCGTAAAGCATTAATTTTCTGTCACCGTTTCGACCGTTTGCGAGTGACGATTTTAGGTAAAGTAACCTATACTGAAACAAACTGTACAGGAAGCTAGGTGACCGTATGAAACGTTGGGCGCTTTATCGCATCGTCGTCATCGTGACGATGTTCGCACGTTATATTTTTACGATCTATCGATTCACCCGGAAAAACCGGCCAGGTACGAATAATGAAGAGTTTGAGCGCATCATGATCCGAATTGCGCGTGATTATAAGAAAAAAGCGTTACGGCTAGAAGGCTTACTGATCAAGCTCGGTCAGTTCTTGTCGATCCGAGCCGACTTGTTTCCGCCGTCCGTCTTGATGGAACTGACCGAACTCGTCGATAAAGTGCCTTCGAGCAAACTCGGCGAGTCACGAAAGATCATCGAAGAGGACTGGGGAATGCCGATTGAAGAGATCATCTCGGACATCAGTCCCCGCCCTGTCGCTTCGGCCTCGATTGGTGAAGTCTACAGCGGCATCCTAAAATCCAATGGTAAAAAGGTTGCGATCAAAGTCCAGCGACCGAACATCGAACAAATCATTAAGACGGATTTCCGTGCCATGCGCATCGTCATTGCCATGCTGCGCCGGACGTCCTTAAACAAATCGACTGATTTACAAAGCTTGTATCGCCAGATGGTCTTCGTGATCGGTGATGAGTTGAATTACCGGACCGAATTAAAAAACGGTCTCTACTTTAAAAAGATGTACGAGACGAACCCGGTCATCTATATTCCGAGTTATTATGAAGAACATTGTACGAATCGGGTGCTCGTCATGGAATGGATTGAAGGGACACGGATCACGGACCTTGATTATTTAGCAGAACACCAAATCGATCGTGACGAACTGGCGCGTAACCTCTTCCTGAATGCCGGTGAACAATTGCTATTTGGCGGGAAATTCCACGCCGATCCGCACCCGGGCAATGTTCTCGTCCAGTCCGATGGAAAAATCGTCCTGCTTGATTTCGGGATGATCGGCGCAACGACACCAGAAGACATGCGGGCGATCCAGCGGATTCTCCAGTCCTTTGTCACGTTGGACTATGATGCAATCGTCGATGGTCTAGAAGATCTACGTTTCCTGTTGCCGAATGCAAACAAACAAAATATCCGACAAGCGATTGAAAAAGCGGTCACGTTCTATCTCGAGAGTGATATGGAAAACGTCGATACGAAACTGATCGAGAAAGTCTTATCCGACATCGAATTGCTCGTCCGAAACGAACCGATCCAGCTCCCTGCTGAGTTTGCTTTCTTCGGACGCGCCGCCTCGACGATTCTTGGCATCTTACAAATTCTGTCACCACAGATCAATTTACTGGAACTCGCTAAACCAATGGTTCGACGCTGGTTAGATGACGAAGGGAAAAACCAGAACCGCTACCTGCAGATCGCCGGATCATATGGTGCGCGGTTGCTTGCCTTCCCGCGCCTTGTCAACGATGCGCTCAGTGAACCGACGCGTTGGCGGATCATGGAGCAGCAAAAGTTCTCTCGCGTCGCGAACATCGAATCCCTCAAAATCCGGCAGTGGACGAGTTCACTCGTCGGGATCATCAGTCTGCCGTTTAGTTATCTCGGCTATTATTTTACGCAGTACGACGTCATGGGGATTTCCTTGACGATTGCCATCATTGCCTTATGGAATGGTCGGCGGATCGGGCGACAAATCGTTCGGATTGCTGACGAACCATTCCGATAAACGACACGTTTCTTCACACCCACTTTGTGGGTGTTTTTTATTTCACAATAACTTTATGCTGCATTGATAGGTTTTTCCGATTGTCTTGCGGGGTACACCTTCAAGTAGAGAGACTACAGTAAGGAGAGGTGAAACACTTGCTTGATATTTTAATTGCCATCGTTCCCGCATTAATGTGGGGATCGTTGCCGCTCGTCGTCTCGAAAATCGGAGGTTCGACAGCGCAACAAATTATCGGAACGACTCTGGGTGCTTTGCTATTTGCCATTGTTACCTTCTTTTTTGTTAGTCCAGAGATGTCGACGACTGCTTGGGTCGCCGGATTCTTCTCGGGTGCCTTCTGGGCCCTCGGTCAAAAAAATCAGTTTGCCGCCTTCCGTCAGATGGGCGTCTCGAAGACGATGCCGATCTCAACTGGGATGCAGCTCGTCGGGACTTCCTTATTCGGGGTTCTCGCTTTCGGTGAGTGGTCAACGACAACTGCATTGATCCTTGGTATCAGTGCCCTCGTATTAATCATTGCCGGAGCAGCTTTCACCTCTTATAAGGAAGATAAGAGTAAAGAAGATGAGAACATCGGAAAAGGGTTGACGCTTCTTTTGATTTCGACCGTTGGATATGTCGGGTATGTCGTCATCGCCCGCTGGTTCGATATCAATGGATGGGAAGCGGTCTTACCGCAAGCGATCGGGATGGTCGTCAGTGCAATCCTTCTATCTTTACGTGAAGGTGACCTCTTCACTAAGAAAACAGGCGGTAACATCATCGGTGGTGTCATGTGGGCAGTCGGGAACGTTGCTCTTTTATTCGCTACAGCAAAAGTCGGCGTGGCAACGAGCTTTTCGCTCTCCCAAACCGGTGTCGTCATCTCAACGATCGGCGGCGTCCTCTTACTGAAAGAATCGAAAACGAAGAAAGAAATGACGTTCGTCATCATCGGCTGTATCTTAGTCGTTGCCGGCGGAATCATGATTGGATTTACGAAACAATAACATTGAAGGAGTGAAGGATCATGTATGAAAGCTTAAAAGGAAAAGTCGCGATCGTGACAGGTGGATCAATGGGAATCGGCGAAGCCATCGTACGCCGTTATGCAGAGGAAGGAATGCGTGTCGTCATTAATTATCGCAGCCACCCGGAAGAAGCTAAAAAAATTGCCGAATCCATTCAATCCAATGGTGGAGAAGCTATCACAGTTCAAGGAGACGTTTCAAAAGAAGACGACATGATTCATTTGGTCAAAGAAACGGTTGACCGTTTCGGTCGATTGGATGTATTCGTCAATAACGCCGGTGTCGAAATGCCTTCGCCTTCACACGAGATGTCGCTAGAAGACTGGCAAAAAGTCATCGACGTCAACTTGACAGGTGCGTTCCTCGGAGCACGTGAAGCCTTGAAGTATTTCGTTGAACACGATGTCAAAGGCAGCATCATCAACCTGTCGAGTGTCCACGAAGTGATTCCATGGCCAACGTTCGTCCACTACGCTGCAAGTAAAGGCGGCGTCAAACTGATGACGCAAACACTTGCGATGGAGTATGCGCCAAAAGGAATCCGCGTCAATGCAATCGGACCGGGTGCCATCAATACGCCGATCAACGCCGAAAAATTCGAAGATCCAGAACAGCGTAAGGAAGTCGAAAGCATGATTCCAATGGGGAATATCGGGAAGCCGGAAGAAATCTCAGCCGTTGCTGCATGGCTTGCGTCTGACGAAGCAAGTTATGTCACCGGTATCACACTCTTTGCAGACGGTGGAATGACACTTTATCCATCTTTCCAAGCAGGTCGCGGTTAACCTATTTTGAGTAGACAAGGAGAGAACCGCTGATGGCTACTTTTTTCTCATTGATCCGCCGTGGAAACAAGTCAGCACTTGCCGCCGCGATCGTCAATGCGATTATCGCTGTAATCAAATTCGTCGCTTACATCTTGACCGGAAACGTGGCGATGTTCGCTGAAATGATGCATACAATCGGTGATGCGGCGAATCAATTTTTCGTCTATATCGGTTCTGCTCTTAGTAAAAAAGCACCGACGAAACGGTTTCCGAACGGGTTTGGGCGTCTCGTCAATCTCGTCCTGCTCGCTGCCATTCTCGTCGTCGCGCTTCTCGCTTACGAGACGATCCGGGAAGGCATCCTGCATATCACGCATGGTCCTGGTGAAGAAACGACGGGACTGTGGATCATTCTGACGGCGCTTGGCATCGGTGTCATCCTCGAAGTCAGTGTCTTTTATAAGGCGATGACGGAAATTGCTCACGAGACCGGATTGAAATCTCGTGGTTTGGCGCTCGTCGCCCAAAGCTTTGCTCATCTCGGACAAGCTAAACCGGCAACACGTCTTGTTTTTATGGAAGATCTTGTTGCGACGCTCGGTGGCATCATCGCGATCATCGCTGTCCTGATTTCACATTACACTTCGTTTTATCAAGCAGAGGGCATTGCCTCGATCTTGATTGGACTGATGATGTTTTATGTCGTCTATAATGTCTTCATTCAAAACGCAGCCGGCGCACTCGGTGAAATTGATGAAGTCCTGACGGCTAAAATCGGGGAAATCTTATTACGTGACGAAGCGGTTCGCGATATCGAAAAACTCGAAGTCATCAAGGAGGGCGATCATTTTCATGTCGAAACTGAAATCGAAGTCGATCCGAACATGACAATTGCTGAGGCCGATGACATCAAAGACCGGCTTGAATTGCAAATCCGGATTCTTAAAGGGGTCACAGATGTCACGATTTCCTTTGATGAAGATGATAACGTACAGCAGTATCAACCACCGCCACCACCTGTATGACGGGGCTGACTCAAAAGTCAGTTTCCACAAAGATAAGGGTGGCAGAATGATGTGCTGCCATCCTGATCTCATAACAAAAAGAATGACGCGTTTCACGCAACTCCTACAGGAATAAGCGCATCTTTGCGCTGTCAGAGACGAACAAGACCCGCTTTCCTGCTTGAATAAAGCAGGAAAACTGGCTTGTGTCTCGCCTGAGGAAAAGGCGTGAAAAGACGCGTCATTCTTTTTTGAGTCAGCCTCGTGCTTATTAGCGCGCCGCCCGGACGAAGCCGGATTCTTTTGCTTCTTTTTCGGTACAGAACCGTTGTTCCGGCTTCACCTCGTCGTAGGATTGACCACCCGGTACATGATAGATTTTTTTACCGGACCGATTGATGTTTCCTTTGATTGCACAGCTTTCTGCCGCTTCACCGTTCCGGTCGCTGACAGCCTGATCATCAAAACCGCGATTCGTAACATATCCGTCAATCTCCCAAATGTTTTTCTTTTGTTCTTTCGCTTTCTGCTCGATGTCTTCAAATACATCGACATACCTTGTATCCGGCTCATAGACGAACGCCACACGCGCCAACCCGTTGCGAAGTAACTCCTGATTCAACATCTTGTCCCCATACCAGACATAGGCCAGTACCCGTCCGTAACGATCGGTTCGGGAATGATCCCGTTCGAGCCGGATGGCTGTTCCGCTTGGTAATGCCTCTTTCGTGAACTGGGATGCTTCGTTTCCGTAAGGCTGAACCGGCGTATCCGGTTTAACGGTTTCCGGTGTATCGACCAGCAACAAACGGACACTCTCCGCTTTTCCGTCAGCGAGTCTCACTTTCAACGTATCGCCGTCAATAACCCGTTCGACCGTTGCTTTCGTGATGTTCTCATCATTCGGTTTTTTGATTCCTAGTCTATTGGTTTCTTCCGGCGCACACCCCATGAGGGTCAACAACAATACCAAAACGATCATAAAGAACCGCCGCATACTCGTCTCCCCCTTTCCATACAAATACGGGTTCGGTTTGCTTTCCGAACCCGCACGTCCTCCTGTGTTTTCCGTACTCAGTCTGCCGATAAAACTGTCTCGACATCCTCTTGTTTCGTATACAGCGTATAGAAAGCCTCTGCGACGTTTTTAGGATCGAGTGCCGTTCCGCGCTTGACTTCCCCGGCAATCGTCACTGTTCCGACGTATATACCGTCCTCTTTTAATGTATCGTGTAGCATATGCGTCACTTGACGAACACCTGCTTTACCGATTGAAAGCCCCGGTAACGACTTAATCGCTTGCATCGCAGCACCGCCGCCTGTAATCAGGATGGCTCCCTCTTTTCGTTCCTGCATCGCAGGAGCTACAAGTTGGGCGGCATGCAGTGCACCGAGGACATCGATTTCGAACTCTTTCGTGATCTGTTCCGCCGACACGTCAAGCACAGACGCTTGATGTAAAATCGAAGCATTGTAGACTAAGACATCGACTTGTCCGTACTGTTCCTCTGTCCATTCAATGAGTGACGCGATATCGGCTTTTCGAGAAGCATCACACTCCACTCCGACCGCCTCTACACCCTCTTCTTTCAGTTCCGTGATGACGGCTGCGAGGGTTTCCTGTGTCCGCGCCGCACAGACGACTTGAAAGCCTTCTCGTCCGAATCGTTTACTGATTTCATATCCGTTTCCTGGTCCTGCTCCGATGACGATGACTGTTTTCATGACATATCTCCCCTTCTCGTTTCAACTGTGATAGTTATTCCCTGAATTCAATCATTTCATTCAAAAATCAAGTAATGAAGTGCCTTTTTCTTCTTTTTCCTGCGTGACTCCCATGAAGCGCGCTAACATCGGATCGACCGCTGGTGGTTCCTTCGGTGTCGACGAAGGTAGCGATATCGTTGAGCTTGGCGTCGATTCGGATTCGAGGAGTAGTTCACAATAGACCTTCATCGCTGCAATCTGTTCTTTTTGGGTTGCCCCTGTCGTTTGATCGATCCGCTGCATCGTCTGACGCATCTTTTCGATGATGTGCTGTTCGGTAATCATATCCGATTCCTCCTTATGGTAGATTGGGGGTATGAACTTGAAAAGGATGTGTTTTCTATGATTCGTACCGCTTTAGTTGGTTTTGGTCTTGCCGGTGAACATTTACATGCCCCTTACTTAAAAGCACCTGATTATCAGTTGGTCGCCGTCCAATCCAGTCGTCCGGAAGCGGTCGCCGCCTATGACGCGACACTTCCTGTTATCCGACGCTTGAAACGTTACTTGCTCATGAACAGATTGATTTGGTCGTCATCGCGACGGCGAATGATCTGCATTACCCACTTGCACGACTCGCTTTGCTCTCGGACTGTGATGTACTTGTCGAAAAACCGTTCACTGTCACGCTTGAAGAAGCCGCAACGCTGACAGAGCTGGCACGGACACACAATCGGTTACTGACAGTTTATCACAACCGCCGGTACACGAAGGACTTCCGTACGCTGATGACCTTACTCGAGTCCGGGCGTCTCGGTACCCTTCAGACGTTCGAAGCGCACTACGACCGTTACCGTCCCGATGTCAAGGACCGCTGGCGTGAACAGGACGTTCCCGGTGCCGGACTCCTGTACGATCTCGGATCCCATTTAATCGATCAGGCACTGATCGCTTTTAACGAAATACCGGATCGTGTCTTTTGTGACCAAACGATTCAGCGACCGGGCGGAATCGTCGACGATTACACACATCTGATTTTAGCATTCGGTTCGCGCCGCGCCATCCTTCACATCGGTTCGCTCGTGCCTGCCGTTGGTCCTTCGCTGATGGTACACGGCACACAGGGCAGCTACTTCGTCGATGAAGTCGATACGAAACGAACGACCTATCAATTCGCTGAAGTCAACGGTTCTCTCGAAGAGTTCCCTTTTGTACCCGGTCACTTTGGTGATTTTTATACGGATCTTGCTCCGGCCCTTCGGCAACGAACGACACCTCCCGTTTCTGCAAAACAAGCCGAACTCGTCATGAAAATCATCGATTGTGCTCAAAAGAGTGCAAAAGTGGGTACATGGATAGAAGTAGGGTAATCATCCATTTCAGACGAACAGGGGGAAGACAATATGTTTTCAAGTACGGAACGGACAGCATGGTTAGAAGAGATGGGGCAAGAGCTTCTCGATGTACTCGTTATCGGGGGTGGGATCACAGGAGCCGGAATTCTGCTAGACGCACAAAGCCGGGGTATGCGCACTGGTTTGATTGAGATGCAGGACTTCGCTGAAGGGACATCGAGCCGTTCGACGAAACTCGTCCATGGCGGATTGCGTTATCTGAAGCAATTCGAAATTAAACTTGTTGCAGAAGTCGGTAAGGAACGTGCTATCGTCTATGAGAATGCCCCGCACGTGACGACACCGGAGTGGATGATGCTTCCACTCGTCGAAGGCGGAACGTTCGGCAGTTTCTCGACATCCATCGGCTTACGTGTCTATGACCAACTCGCTGGAGTCAAACGGAACGAACGCCGGACGATGCTCAGTAAGGAAGAAACATTAGGTTACGAACCGCTGTTGCGCTCGGAACATCTCGTCGGCGGCGGGCGTTATGTTGAATATAAAACGGATGATGCACGCCTGACGGTTGAAGTCTTAAAAGCGGCCATCGGGTATGGCGGACGGGCCGTCAACTACACGAAAGCCGAGTCACTCGTCTATCACAACGGAAAAGTCGTCGGCGTTGAAGTACGTGACGTCTTAAGTGGAAAAACCTATACGATCCGGGCGAAGAAAATCATCAATGCAACGGGTCCATGGGTCGATGAACTGCGTGAAAAAGACGGGTCAAAAGCCGGAAAATCACTTCATTTGACGAAAGGGATTCACCTTGTCATCGATCAATCTCATTTCCCGTTGCAACAGGCTGTCTATTTCGATGTGCCGGACGGACGGATGATCTTTGCAATTCCGCGCGAAGGCAAGACATACGTCGGAACGACGGATACGAACTATAAAGGAGACATTCTCGAACCTGGCGTCACTGCCGAGGACCGGGATTATATCCTAGAAGCTACGAATCAAATGTTCAACGTCGATTTGCGACCAGAACACGTCGAATCGACTTGGTCGGGACTTCGTCCGCTGATTCATGAAGACGGAAAAGATCCGAGTGAACTGTCCCGTAAAGATGAGATTTTCGTCTCGAAATCCGGTCTCATGTCCATCGCAGGTGGAAAACTGACCGGGTATCGTAAAATGGCAGAGCGCATCATCGATATGGTCGCTGATCAATTCAAAACGGAAGAAAATCGGATTTATCTCGCATCACGCACACACGATATTCTGCTTGGTGGAGGTCATCCACAAGGGAGTAAAGGATTTGCACGTTATGTAAAAGAACAGCAACCAAAAGGGGAAGCACTTGGATTGTCCCCAGATGAAACGACATGGCTGATTCAGCGTTACGGTACGAACGTCGAACGCGTCTTCGAATTGATCCGGACGCGTGGGGACGAAGCCGCTCGTTATCAACTACCGCTTCACTGGTTCGGTGCCCTTCTATACGGACTCGAAGCTGAACTCGTCATGCAACCCGGTGACTTCCTGAACCGCCGTGCTTCAGCTGTCTTCTTTGATTTCCCGCATGCGGAACAATACGCAGACGGTGTTCTCGCCTTGATGCGTAGCGAACTCGGCTGGTCGGCAGAAGACGAAGCGAAAGCCAATGAAAGCATTCGTCGTGAATTCGATGCCGTCCGCGTCAAAGGACCTGTCCCGCAATAATGCTACGAAACAAGACCCGGTCGCTTACCTGCGACCGGGTCTTGTGCGTTACTTCTCTTCTTGTGAAGCCGCTAATTCAGCAGCCCCTATATTTCCTGGGTGTAGATTCGAACTCTTCCGCGCAAAAGTAAAGTAAATGACTAAACCGATGGCGAGCCAGATTCCGAAAGCAATCCACGTCTCCTGCTTTAAGTTGAACATCAAGAAGAGACATGCAGCGATGGCTGCGATTGGAACATACGGCATACCCGGACATTTGAACGCCCGCGGGAGATCCGGTTGTGTCTTCCGAAGAATCAAGACAGCGACAGAGATCAAGACGAATGCTGCGAGTGTTCCCATGTTGACGAGGTTCGCAATGACATCAAGCGGAACGAATCCTGCGACGAGTGAGCTACCGAGTCCAATCATCCAAGTCGCCTTGAATGGCGTTTGGTACTTCGGATGTACTTCAGAGAAGATTTTCGGGAACATTCCGTCACGCGAGATGGCAAACGCAAGACGTACCATTCCGTATGTCATGACGAGAATGACCGTTGTGATTCCGAGAATCGCACCAAGATCGATGAATCCAGCAACCCAGTTTTGACCTGCCATTTGAATCGCAAGTGAGACCGGGTGATCGATTCCTTCGAACTGTTGATACGGTACGATCCCAGTCATGATAGCGGCAACGATGACGTAGAGAATCGTACAGACAGCAAGTGAACCGATGATACCGCGTGGCAAGTTCTTTTGCGGATCGCGCACTTCCTCTGCTGCCGACGTGACGGCATCAAAGCCGATGTAAGCAAAGAAAACGATCGCGGCACCCGAGAAGACGCCTCCCCAACCGAATGGCGTGAATGGTGCCCAGTTGGATGGTTCAACGTACCCGACTCCGACAGCGATGAATAACACAACGACGGCTAATTTGATGACGACCATGATGTTGTTGACACGCTTCGTCTCCTTAATTCCCATCGATAATAATGCCGTGATCGCAAAGAGGATCAGGAAGGCCGGAAGGTTGAAGTATGTCTTCGCCCCCTCGATGGCACCAGGTGCTGCCGAGAGCGCAGTCGGCACATGGATATTGAATCCCGCGAGTAAGGACTGGAAGTACCCGGACCATCCGGCTGCAACGGCACTGGAGGCGAGTCCATATTCGAGAATCAAGTTCCAGCCGATGATCCAGGCGAAGATTTCCCCCATCGTTGCGTACGTATACGTATAGACGGATCCACTGACCGGAATCGTCGAGGCGAATTCAGCGTAAGCAAGAGCAGCCAGACCACAGGCGATGGCAGATAAAATGAAAGATACGATAAGTCCTGGTCCTGCAGTCAATGCTCCTGTTCCCGTCAAGACGAAGATTCCGGTTCCGATGATGGCGCCAATTCCTAAAAATGTTAAATCCATCGCGCCAAGATTTCGAGCAAGTCCACTGTTTCGTTTACTTGCCGCAATCATAGCGGAAACATCTTTTTTCCGCGTCAAACTCATGATGTTGTTCCCCCTATATCTCTGTTAATTGGTTCTACAAACCGAATCGTCCGTAAGAACTTAATCAAAAATTTACGAAGTTTTCAGATAAATTGATATAGGACCATATACCTATTTGTATTTTAATATACGCTTTCATTTTTAGAATTAAAAAAAGTGCTATTAGAAAATCGCTATGTAACATCTGTTACACAGCGATTTGATATGCTTTCTTCCACTCGTTTTTTATATGGACTGTCGTGTTTTCACCCACTCCAAAAACACTTGGTAATCCAGCTTTGTTCTGGCAACATAGGCTGCTGACCACCGCTCGATTTGCTCAAGAAAAGCGGTTTCCGATACACCGATGGCTTGGATGATTTCGACATCCGCATGATGCGTCAAAACTTTTTCAGCGATACCGGCATCCTGATCGGCACGCGCGTGGATTTTGGCGGTGATTTGACCTTGAATGCAAAGAACGTTCTCCAGGTCCTCCTGACTTTTAATATGTTTTGCTTTCAATTTTTTCTTGTACGGTGAGCGCTCTCGTACATAATATTCCTTTTTTCCGATGCTGAGATAACCAAGATATGGATCTTCATGCGCCTGCATCGCTTTTTGAGATGTGATGATCCGCCGCCCTTGATGGATCGTTTCCGCTTCCGGACGATATGCCGGTACAAAAAGAGACGGAACAGCTGTTTGTGCCTGCTTCATCTCGAGAATCAAATCCTCTTCCTCCCCTGCTCCTTCAATCAGAATGTAATACCGTTCGAGACCGATCGATGCCGTTCCACTTTCCAATTTTCGAACGATATCCTTGATCGTATAAAACGATGCTTCCCTTCGATCATCTGAATCGATCGTCTCGATATAGGAAGACCAGGCAGACTGAATGGACGCTCGTGTTGCACTGTCCACCGCTTCCATATCCGGGAGCGTACAAAACCGTCTGACTCCGTTGACGATCTCTGTTCGTTCTCCCATTAAGGCATCGCGTTTCTTTTCTGCTTTTTTAATCAGCTTGCGGATCGGCCCTTTGGTATTGTCCCGTGTAAAATAAACATTGCTCGGATCCTTTCCTGCAGCATACTTCTTTAAATCATGGACATACTCCAGTACATAGTTTTGAATCGCGGGGGCTGGATCGTATCCCGCCTCTTCTGCAAACAGTCGAACGGAGACTGCCATTCGAATCAAATCGTACAGGTAGGATCCTAAGTACCCTTCATCAAAGTCATTGACGTCGTAGATGATTTCCCCTTTTGCATTGCCGTGGACACCAAAGTTCTCAAAGTGAAGATCCCCTTGAATCCAGGTCGGTTTATCCTGCGGTGTATCAAAACCGAGTGGAATGCGCGTGACATCATAGTAAAAAAGATGCGAGCTGCCTCGGAAAAAGCGAAACGGACTCAAACTCATCTTGTCGTATTTTTCCTGACGTGCTGTCTCATTCAGTTGTCGGATTTCATGATCGTAGAAATCAAGAACCTTCGCAATCGTCATCTGTCGGATTTCTTCATACACGGGTTGAAACATTCTATTCACTCCTCTCGAATTGTAAAAAAAGAGCAGTCAAAACGAAATCGTTTGACTACTCCTTGTGTGTTACTCGAAATGTTTTTTATATTCCCCGTATCCTGCCGAATCAAGCTCTTCGAGCGGAATAAATCGTAACGCCGCTGAGTTGATACAGTAGCGAAGACCGCCAAGTTCTGTCGGACCATCATCGAAGATATGACCAAGGTGACTATCTGCATTCGCAGAACGAACTTCTGTCCGTGTCATCCCGTGACTCGTATCGAGTTCAACTTCCATCTTGTCTTCTGAGATCGGTTTAGCAAAGCTTGGCCATCCACAGTTTGACTGGAATTTATCTTTCGATGTGAAGAGTGGTGTACCATCGACGATATCGACATACAGTCCCGGACGTTCTTCATCCCAGTATTCATTACGGAAAGCAGGCTCTGTTCCGTTCTCTTGTGTGACTTTATACTGAATCGGTGTCAGACGCTCCTTCAGCTCTTTCTCTTTACCATGATCCTTCCACGCTTCCTTGATGAATTTTGCGCGACCTGAGCCGACGCTGTACATCTGATAACGGAACGGATTCTTTTTATAATAATCTTGGTGATATTCTTCAGCTGGCCAGAACGGTTTTTCCGGACGAATCTCTACCGCGACCGGACGTGAGAAACGTCCTGATGCGTCAAGCGCTGCTTTTGAACGTTCCGCCGCTTCACGCTGTGCTTCATCGACATAAAAGATTGCTGGCTGATACGATTCACCACGGTCATTGAATTGACCACCACCATCTGTCGGATCGATTTGGCGCCAGAAAATCTCGAGTAATTCTTCATACGTGATGACGGACGGATCGTACGTCACTTCGACTGCCTCCAAGTGACCTGTCGTTTCCGAACAGACCTCTTTATAAGTCGGGTTCTCTGTATGACCACCGGTATATCCTGAAATGACCTGCTCTACCCCATCATATTTATGGAATGGCTTGACCATGCACCAGAAACAACCACCTGCAAATATTGCTTTTGCCATCTATCTTCCCCTCCTCTGTATATGACTATTTTACCTCGTTCAGAGAATGGACTCGACTTTCCTGCTCATTCAATCCTCCGGGTTCGCTTTTAGGCGACGCATGACGAAATAGATGGCCGCAAAGACAAGGAGAAGTCCTCCAAGCGAATACCAGATGTTATTCAACCGATAAATCATTTGGTACAAGGCAAGTGTCACAAGCAATAACGCAATCGGTAAGAAGGCCCGCTTAAAGTGATACCAGTAGTTCATGAAGATCGCCTCCTGTTTTTCTTTCATCTTACCTGATATATCCTCCCTTCTGCGAGAAGATTATTCAGCCTGACGGTACTCCTCCTCAAGATAGGTCCGGTACTTCGTTTCCCAGGCGTTTAGCGACACACGCCATAAAAGAACCGTCAGTACGACAAGGAATCCGGTAATCGGCCAAAACCAGTTGGAGACGATGCCCGAGATAGAAGCGAGCCCGATCTCTGAAAATAGAACATATGTCCAGACGATGGAGGCACAAAGTAAGATCGAGACCGGGATTGCGTATTTCCATGGGACGAGTTCGACCGCGTGGCGCCGATTGACTCTTCCCGTTTGAACCGCCGGATACCGGTAACCCATGAACACCATGAACGCGACTTCGATGGCAAGGAGAATGCCGTATCCGTGAATGTAGCTGATTCCGTGATTCCAGCCAAATAACTGTCTGAAACCGAAGACGAACAGATAATAGGCGAACACATGGAAAACGATGACGATTTTCGCAGCAATCGCCGGAATCCGTTTCATGAAAATCCCCATCAAGACGATAACGAGAATCGGAATGTTGAAAAATCCTGTGAATTGTCGGATCAAACTCCATAAGCCATCCGGTGCATACATCAAAAATGGCGCGATGATGAAGGAAATCAGGGCTACGATAGACCCGAACCATTTACTGACACGGATCAGGTGCTCATCACTTGCCCCTTTCGCAAATACAGGCTGATAAATGTCGAGTACAAAAAGCGTTGCGATACTGTTTAGCAACGAGTTGAATGAACTGAAGACAGCTCCGAGCAAGACCGCTAAAAAGAATCCCATGAGTGAGACAGGCAACAACTCGGTAATCAGTCGCGGATAGGACAGGTCCCCGCTCGTCAACGTATTCCCATATAAGTGATAGGCGATGATACCGGGAATCAGCATGAAGACCGGAACGAGTAACTTTAGGAATCCTGTCATCAAGACACCCTTTTGTCCTTCTTTTAGATTCTTTGCTCCGAGGACACGCTGGATGACATATTGATTCAGTGACCAGTAAAATAAATTGGCAAATAAAATACCTGTAAAAATCGAAAAGAATGGGACGGCATCCGTCGAACTGCCGATGGCGTTTAATTTCTCAGGCTGTACAGTAGCGATCGTCTTCATCCCCTGCACTAGACTTCCGTCACCGAGAGTAATGAACCCAAGAATCGGAACAAGAAATCCAACAAAAACGAGCCCGATCCCGTTAAGCGTATCGGAGACGGCAACGGCACGTAATCCTCCGAAGATCGCATAAATCGCTCCGATGATTCCGACGATCCAGACGACTACCCATAACGACTGTGTATAGCTCAAACCGAATAGTTCTGGCACGTCAAACAGCTGCAGGACAGCGATTCCGCCCGAATAGAGCATTGATGGAATCGTCACACACATGTAACCAAGCAAAAAAAGCAGGACCGTCATCCGGCGAACCGTTTCGTCATACCGGTGACTTAAGTATTCCGGTAACGTCGAGATCTCGAGACCTAAAAATTTTGGAAGCAGATAGATGGCCATGATGATCGCAGCAAACCCAGCGGTGACTTCCCATGCCATACTGGACATGTTCCCCATGAAGGACTGTCCATTCAGTCCAATCAACTGCTCTGCTGATAAATTCGTCAACAGCAAGGAACCGGCAATAAAAATACCACTCAATCCCCGACCTGCTAAAAAGTATTCATCGGCGCCCTGTGTTTTTCCCCGGGTCAACCGGTACGATATGTAAGCAACCAATAACATAAAAAAAGCAGCGGAACCTAGTGTAAAGAACAGTTCAGATGTCGTCATGCTTCTCCTCCTCATCTCCCATTTCAAATGCTATGCATGAATAAGTATTCATGTATTCCTTTTTTATACTTTTTTAAAACTATATTCTAGAAAACGTTTTCATGAACGGAAACAAAAAACCACCTTCTTTGTGAAGGTGGTTCCTATATTAGGATTGACGAGGATGTTCCGGGAAGTCCATCTCGTCATAACGAACGATCGACGTCCGGTTTTTGAATTTATGTCCCAACCAGAAAGCAAGGAATAATGGAATACCAATATACGTCGCGGCAATTCCGACCCAATCAATCTGGTCCGCGAGGAATGCCGCATAATTTTGACCGACGATGACAAGGAAACAAAGACCGAACGCGAACAACGGACCGAATGGGAACGCCGGTGCCACGTAAGGTAAATCGTTCAATGAGTGTCCTTGAGCGACGAATCCTTTACGGAAACGGTAGTGGCTGATCGCAATTCCGAGCCACGCGATGAATCCGGTCATCCCGGAAGCGTTGAGTAACCATAGATATACCTGTCCACCAAACATCGATGTCAGGAAACAGAGCGCACCGATCGCCCCTGTTGCGAGCAGGGCATTACGCGGTACACCGTTTTTTGAGACTTTTGCGAACAGCTTCGGCGCGTCTCCTTGACGAGCCAATGTATAGAGCATCCGCGTCGATGCATACATCCCCGAGTTTCCGGCAGATAGAACCGACGTCAAGATGACGGCGTTCATGAGTGCTGCTGAGAAGGCAAGACCCGCTTTTTCAAAGACGAGCGTAAACGGACTAACCGCGACGTCCGTAATGTCATTTGAAACGAGATTCGGACTCGTATAAGGAATGAGCATACCGATGACGAAAATCGCAAAGACGTAGAAGAGTAAAATACGCCAAAAGACTTGTCGAACGGCCTTTGGCACATTCTTTTTCGGATCTTCCGACTCACCCGCTGCAATTCCGACGAGTTCCGTACCTTGGAAGCTGAATCCGGCAACGAGGATGATACCGATGACGGTAGGAATCCCGCCGACGAATGGTGCGTCACCCAGTGCGAAGTTTTTGAATCCGACTGGCGGCTCCGATGTGAAGACACCGAAAATCATCGCGACACCAACGACTAGGAAAACGATGACCGTAACGACCTTGATCATCGCAAACCAATACTCGGCTTCCCCGAATCCTTTGACGGAGAAGTAGTTCAAGCCGATCATCAGTACTAGGAATAAAGCACTGAAATAAAATCCTGGAACGTCCGGGAACCAGTACGTCATGACGATTTGTGCTGCAACGAGTTCAACCGCAATCGTGACTGCCCAGTTGTACCAGTAGTTCCAGCCTAAGGCAAAGCCGAATGATGGATCGACGAATTTCGTTCCGTAAGTCGAGAAGGAACCGGCGACCGGCATATACGCTGCCATTTCTCCAAGACTCGTCATCAGGAAATAGACCATCAGACCGACGATGGCATAGGACAGGAGTGCACCGCCCGGGCCTGCCGCTGCCACGGAAGCACCGGACGCGATGAAGAGTCCTGTTCCGATAGCTCCACCAATGGCGATCATCGACATGTGACGGGCTTGCAGCCCCCGTTTTAATCCTTCGGCCGTCGAATCCGTTGTTTGTTTGACATCTAAATTGTTCATTTCGTTCGCTTCTCTCTGTATGAATTTTTGTGAGAGGACACTTTTTGAATGAAAAAACAAAAAGCGCCCTCATCTTCCAGATGGAAGATGAGAACGCAGCATAATAAAATGGATGCGCCTCATTCTACCGTCGTGAAAGATAGCTCTCCACAAGTGAGTGATACCCGACTTGTGACAGTATTAGACCTATTTGATCTAATCCCAATCGATCATCTTCAAAGCGATGACTGATTTCGGCAACTCTCCCTTTCTGATTACCTCATTTGCCGCTTGACGACATCCGTAACCGTACTCTTGAGAACTGCAACCTCCATCCCACTGGTTGAGTGAGAACTGATTTAATTTTGTATTACTACGACATAGTACACAAGCCGCCACGAAATTGTCAATTCCCTTTTTCGAATCTCGAGGAGTCGATGGTAAAAATCCGATAGGTTTAGTACACTAAATGGTAGAAGTCCACTGAGAGAAAGGATGCTGCTTGCATGCCACAGGAACGTGATTTGCTAACTTACCGACTCGAGGAACAGATGCGTGTCATTCTTCGCACCCTTCGACGTGAACTGAATCGTTTGTTTGAAGGAACAGCGACCCGCAGTGAATTTTTCATTTTACGGAGTCTGTCGGAAAACGGTCCCCAACGTCCGACCCTTCTCGCCGAACAGTTTGAACTGGCGACCAGTCAGGTGACTGCCTTGACGGATAAGTTATATAAACAAGGATACGTGACACGGACTCGTTCAACGGAAGACCGCCGATCCATCGTCCTTGCCTTGACAGATGACGGGGAACGCGCATTTCGAGAGCTCGAAATCGTCCGCAAAAACTATCTCCATGACCGGTTTGGTACATTGACGGAAGAAGAACTCGAGACGATGGTACAGGTTTTTGATAAAATCTTACTGACGATGGACGAAGATACTGGTTCGTCCTCTTCATAAAAAACGGTAGATTTCCTACCGTTTTTTATTTTTTCTAAACATTTATCCCTGTCTAACCGTTATCTAGATGAGTATACTGGAAGTATATATATGGAAATCTGTTAGCTGGGGGAGTTGGGAGGATTTGTTGTCCATTATGAATCAATTCATTATTAATTTTTGTTTGCTCTTTACAACGATTACTCTCTTGTTCTTACCGTTTCGAAATCAACCACGTATTTCGATACACTCCAAATGGAGCACCCGGATTATTCTCGGAGCCGTCTCTGGTCTGATTGCCGTGTTACTGATGTTCAACGGTATTCAAATTGATGTCGCCCGTGTTGACCTACGCATCATTCCCGTCGCGATCGCCATGCTGTTCGGTGGTTTCCCTAGTGCCATCGTGGCAGGTGTCATGATAATCGGTACCCGTTACGTGTTGACGCCGGTTGATCAAATGGAGGGATTCTATTTATCCACACTGATTATTTCCATTTTCATCGTGACGATTGGGATGCTACGCCGGTTCGTTCACGTTTCGATGCGATCTTTTCAGTTGATGGTGCTGATCGGCATCCTTTACTCATTACCTGCTATTTATGTGTTGACACATAGCTGGTCGACATTCATTAAAATTTCGGTTGCTTATGTCTTCTTTCATCTGTTAGCAGGCTTCGTTGCCTTTCGTCTGTTGACGGAATTACGCCGTCACTTCGAAAACATTCAGTACCAACAAAAACTCGCGATGACCGATGCCTTGACGGGGCTGGCTAACCGCCGTCGTCTCGATGACTCGCTCTCCCTGGTCAATTCCGCCGACCAAGGGTACTCCCTCGTATTGATTGATATCGATTTCTTCAAGCATGTCAACGATACATATGGTCACGACGCGGGAGATGACGTGTTACGCCAACTCGGCATGACCCTCGCCTCCTTGACGCGCCCTGACGATCTCGTCGGACGCTATGGCGGAGAAGAGTTTTTAATCATCTTACCGAACACTTCTGCTAAAGAAGCACAGAAGATAGCAGAGCTTGCCCGCATGACGGTCGCCCGGAACCTGTTCCCGACAGCGGATATACCTGATTTACAGATTACGATTTCACTCGGAATCGCGCATTCCAGCGGCTCGCATACATCTCTTGAAGCGTTACAGCAGGCGGATAAAGCGTTGTATTATTCAAAAGAGAGCGGGCGGAACCGCAGTACGATCTATACGAAAGAACTCGCGTTCCAACACGCCTGAACATGAGACACTTCCAATGTGGAGTGTCTTTTTTTACGCACTCATTGCGACTCTTTCGGAAATCCGATGCTCTCTACGGTTCCAAAGACGATCATCCGGCTTAACTGATCCGCCATATAAGTCGCCGGATAAGGGCGTCCGTTACGTAACCAGGAAATCAACAGCCCTAACTGCCCACCGATGACGTAGTTCAACAGTAAATCCCGATCGACGAAGGTCGCATCCCGTGAAATCTGTGATTGAAAGACCAGGCGGTAGTTTTCCTTTAACGTATCGAGAAAACGGGAGATGAATGTTTTGATCGGTCCTTGTACGAGCATCGTTTGGTAAAACAGCTCATTCTCTTCGATATGGATGAACAGACGAGCAAAATAACGGCTTACCTGCTCGACGGTTGGAAACACCGTTGCTGTTCCCGTAATTCGAATCGCCTGCCCCAGCGCAGCCATTTGCTCCTCGACGATTTGATCGAGTAAATCATACTTATCCGTATAGTGCGCATAAAAGGTCGACCGGTTCACCCCTGCCCCATCCGTCAACATTTTTACAGTGATACTTGAAAAGCTGTGTGCCTTTAACAATCGGAATAATTCTAGTGTAATACGGTCACGTGAACGTTTTGGTCGTGGATCTCGGCTTTGATTCATTTGCATTTTCCTCCTTTTTCAGTCCATGAATCCGTTATCATCTACTTTTCCGACATTTTGTCGGAAATTGTCGGTTGTTTGTTATCTAACTATCCATATAATTAACTATATTAATTACTCCTCCCCCAGAGGAGTACTTTTTTTGAATCGATTGTACACAAGAAAGGAATGTAAACACACCCATGAGTATGAAAAAACTATTGATCATCAACATCGTCACACTCATCGTATTGATCGGTGGTGGTGTCGTCGGATACTACTATTACGATCAAGCGACAAGCTACGTTAAGACAGACAACGCGAAGATTGACGGAAAAATGATAACGGTTGCGAGTCCGAGCGCCGGGAAACTGACAGATTGGTCAGCAAAAACAGGCGAATCGCTCGACAGCGGCGCAACACTTGGTCACATCATGACAGCACAAGCGGGTCAAAAACCAACAGATCTTTCTGTTTCCATGCCTGCAAAAGCAACGATCGTTCAGTCGATGGCGACAAAGAACGGCTTTGTCGGTGCCGGTACACCACTTGCTTATGCATTTGATTTAAATAACCTTTGGGTCACAGCAAATATCGAAGAAACGGAAATCGACGAAATCAAAGTCGGACAAGCCGTCGACGTCTACGTCGACAGCTATCCTGATACGACACTTTCCGGTGAAGTCGAGCAAATCGGGATGACAACAGCTTCAACGTTCTCGATGATGCCTTCTTCAAACGGAAATGCGAACTACACGAAAGTCGCACAAGTCATTCCAGTTAAAGTATCACTTTCGCAAGAAAAATCACTCGACATTCGACCTGGTATGAATGTGACCGTCCGCATTCATAAGGATTAAGGAGGGACGTTCATGTCTACGACCTTCTTGTTCGGATATAGTGCGTTCACGATTCTAATCATTATCGGCGTCAACTGGATCGCCCGCCGGAATCGTCAATCCGACATCGCACTGGCTACGGATGGACCGACACTTGAGGAATCTCTCGAGACGGAACCGACGATGACCGTGACACCAGCAGTCGCAGCACCGCCAAAACAAGTTTCAACCGAAAATGTCAGCATTCCAAAAGTATTGACGGTCTTATTGATCGGCATGTTCATCGCGATTTTGAACCAGACATTGATTAATGTCGCGTTACCGGTGCTGATCAATGACTTTAACGTGTCGACGTCTACGGCTCAGTGGCTGACGACCGGATTCATGCTCGTCAACGGAATCTTGATTCCGATCAGTGCCTTTTTGATGCGCAGTTATACGTTCCGCCAACTGTTCCTCGCCTCGATGACGCTCTTTTTCTTCGGATCGATCATCTGTTCGATGGCGATGAACTTCCCCGTCATGATGATCGGGCGTGTCGTTCAAGCAGCGGGGGCCGGTATCTTGATGCCGCTTGGATCAAATGTCTTCATGACATTGTTTCCACCGCATAAACGTGGTGCCGCAATGGGCATGCTCGGGATCGCGATGATTCTCGCTCCGGCAGTCGGACCAACGATCACAGGATATGTCATCCAAAACTATGATTGGCACGTCATGTTTTATGCGATGTCATTCTTTGGATTAGTAACACTGTTGCTCGGTGCCGCTTGGTTCCGGCTGACACAGCCACTATCGAAACCTGCTTTTGATGCACTTGGTGTGTTATTCAGTACGATCGGGTTCGGGAGTCTCCTTTACGGATTTAGTGAAGCCGGGAATGACGGTTGGGATAGCCCAATCGTCATCGGCTCGATTGTCATCGGTTTAATCGGAATCGCTGCTTTTGCGATGCGTGAGCTGTCGATGGAAGATCCGATGCTGAATATTCGCGTCTTAAAGGTTCCGGAGTTTTCGTTCACCCTCTTCATCAACGTCATCGTCACGATGGCCTTGTTCGGTGGGATGTTACTTTTACCCATTTACCTTCAAAGTATTCGTGGGTTCTCGCCGGTCGATTCCGGTCTTCTACTATTACCTGGATCACTGATCATGGGAATCACCGGACCGATTGCCGGTCGTTTATTTGACCGCTTCGGCATTCGTCCGCTCGCCATCTTCGGTTTGACGTTGATGACGTACGGAACATGGGAATTGACACAATTGAACATGGATACGTCGTATTACTCGATCATGGGCATCTATATGCTTCGGTCATTCGGCATGGCGTTCATCATGATGCCGATCATGACTGCCGGTATGAACGCTTTACCGATGAAGATGATTCCTCATGGAAATGCGACACAAAACACGCTCCGTCAAGTCGCCGGATCGATCGGAACGGCGATTCTCGTCACCGTCATGACACGTCAAACGACGGCTCACTTAGCGGACGACGCGAATCAGTTCACGGTACTTGATCCGACGCTTTCACAACACTTAAACGACCTCGGACAGCAGCTCGGCAGTTCACAAGCTGCATCGATGAGCTGGTTTACGACGCTGACGAAACAAGCGACGATTCAAGGAATCACCGATGCCTTTTGGATTGCGACAATCTTATCTGCCTTGGCATTGATTTTATCCTTCTTCTTACATGGTAAAAAAGAACCGAATCTTGATTGATTCAGGATCGACCAGTTGATACCACATCAACTGGTCTTTTCTTATACTTTACGAAAAGTTCTTCTTTGCACTTCAGCCTTAAAATCGATACACTAGGAACAATGAGTTTCATATTTAAAGGAGATGCTTTATGGTTGCCTTTCTGCAATTCTATGCGTTCATCTTTGCTTGTTGTTTTGCTTGGCAAGTCGGTCGACCATCCTCTTGGTCGCAAAAGATTGTTCGTGCCTTTTTAACCAGTGTCAACGGGCTCTTCGTATTTGCACGTGCCTCGATCTCCATCTTTTTGTTAGTCGGACCACTATTACTCGTCACATATCTTGTCTTTCCGCGGTTGATCACTTTTGAAAATGGTTTAGCGATGGTGATTAGTGTACTCGTCATCGGACTGGTCGATCGCCTTGTCAGTCTCGTCGTCCTGCCACTTATGCGCTCCTTTTTCCTAAAACGTCAACGCGTCATGCCACAATCGGTGGAAATGGTGCTCTATACGGCGGCAATGGCTGTCCTGCTCTTCATCCAGCTTCATGCTGTACCTGGCGTTCAGATTCATGCTGCGTTAACGATTTTCCTTGGGTTTACGATTTATTTTGCGCACTATTTATTTGCACTGTACCGCATTCGAATGATGAAGAAAAAACTGACGACTGTCGCTCAGGAAAAAGATGAACGGAAAGCCTCTTAGTCCGAATACACGGAAGGACGATTTTCTCTCGGAAATCGTCTTTTTGTTTTCTGAAAAATAACATTGACAATGATAATCGTTATCATTTATAGTGAAAACGTACTCAGTGAGGAGATGAATGCCATGCATGCCCAACAAGTGATCGCAAAACGTCGCTCCATCCGGTCCTACACGGATCAACCCGTACCCGCAGAATTGATTGAAGAGTTACTCGAAACAGCAATTTATGCGCCGAACCACAAATTACGGGAGCCGTGGCGCTTTGTTCTTGCAATCGAAGAAGGACAGAAACGTTATGTCGATGCGTTGATGGAGTTGCTGACAGCACGTGGTCAATTCGAGACGAAAACACCGGAACAACGGCAACAGGCAGAGCAAAAGTTACGAGAAGTGCCGGTCTATTTAACAGTTCTCTGCGCAACCCAAGGAACACCGGATCAACAGCTAGAAGATACGCTCGCAACGGCTGCCATGATTCAAAATTTGCAGTTACTGGCGACAGAACGAGGACTCGGGTGTTGCTGGAAAAGCGGAAAACACTGGTTTACACCGGAGTATGCAACGCTCGTCCATGCTACAGAAGCGGAACGTGTACTTGGCGTCATTCAAATCGGCTGGCCAGCGGTCGTTCCACCTGTTAAACCTAGAACGTCCGCGACGGACAAGTTGACGCACTTTTAAGAGGTGCGCATTCTGCGAGCTACCCCTGCTCGCGCCAATCAAGCCCCAATTCAAAAATAAAAACGTTCCGATGACGTCTCTCTCCCCAAATGGAGACGCTATCGGAACGTTTTTTTGTAATCAGACCGGAGTCTTCGCATAGACCGGTGCTTCCGGTACCGTATCATACAGGATATGATCGACGATTCGTTTCGTCGCTTCTCCATCTTGATACGTAAAGAAACGATTCGCAAACGTTTCTATTTTTTGTGTATCGAACTGACCGGCCTTAATCCAATCAATGACGTCTTCAAACGTCGAGACGATCGGTCCCGGTACGAACGCTTCGTACGGGAAATAGAAGTCACGCTCTGCCTTATACGACTGCAGGTCATTCACAAGGAAGATCATCGGTTTTTGTAACAACGCGAATTCAAAGATGACGGACGAATAATCCGTAATCAGAATATCCGCAAGTTGCATCAAATCATTGATGTCCGGATAATCCGTCATGTTGATGATTTGATCCGCATAGGCTTCCGGTACGACAGGTGGATTCAAGACAAACGGGTGCATCCGCAACAGTAAAATCGTATCGGGTCCGAGTTCCTGACGAAACTTTTCAAAATCTAGCTCCTGATCGTAATGGGCAGTAGTTTGACCGTTCCCCCGAAATGTCGGGGCAAGAAGAATCACTCGTTTTGTCCGCCATTCCGGATGACGCTCATAGAATTTCTCCCGGACACGTGCCTGGCGTGCTGGATTCAGCAACTGGTCCGTCCGTGGAACGCCTAGCGGATGAATCCGTTCCTCCGTCATACCGAATGCTTCCGCATAAGGAGCGAGACATGCCTCACCCGAGACATAGACCTTGCTGTAGTTTCGATGAATCTGAACCATCTTCAAATAATCGTCATCGGGTGAATACGATTTATCGAGTACGCTATATCCGAACTTCTTAAAGGCACCGCATGCATGCCACAGCTGAATGACTTCGGTCCCTTTACGCAAAGGCGAGACGTAGACCGGGTAATAATAGTCATCGATGATGAAATAACGAGCTGTCGCCAATTCATATGTCGCACGCATCATATGAAAGACATAGCTGATTTGACCGCCGAGAGACTGTGGAAATCGCTTCAGTAAAAAAACATAGCGGTACCCTAAATCACGCTGCTCTAATTCATCGTAGACGGCACGGAAGTTATCGACGAGGCGATCCGAACGATACGTCGCAAAGACCACTTTGTTCGATTGGATCGGCAGTCGTTTCGTCACCCAGTACGTCAGGGCAAGCAGATAATGGACCGTTCGTCGTTGAAGCAGACGGATTTTCTGTTTCATGAACACGTCACCTCTAATCGAAGGGGCCTCATTACATGCACCATTCCATGACTGTCTTTCCGAAACGATTCGTTAAATCGTTTTCGAACGCTTTATGGATATCCTCGATCTGACGGATTTGGAAGACACCAGAGACTAAATTCGACAAGTATGCCGGAATGTCAGGATGTGTTTGATACAATTCCATCGTCCGGGCAAAATCAGCCGGTGTACTGCGACTCGATCCATAAACACGCAGTCCTTTTTCAAGAATCATGCGCGTGTTGATCGCCACTGCATCTTCCGATACACCAAGTAATGCCATCGTTCCTTCCGGGATGATGTAATCGATCATCTGATTGATTGCATACTGACTACCGATTCCCCCGACGCACTCAAAACCGTGGTTGAACGAGACGTCTGCTGGAATCCGGTCGATATGATACGTCTCATCCGCGAATGAGAAATAATCCAGTTTCGACTGGGTTTTACCGAAGACGAGCAGTTTGGCTTCCGGGTACAATTTCCGTAACAACAGTGCTGTGATAAAACCAAGATTGCCGTCTCCCCACACTCCGAACGTCTCTCGACGCGGATGGGCAATCTTCTCAAAACGCGTCAATGCATGGACAGAAACGCTGACGAGTTCCGTGAATGCTGCGACCTCAGGATCGAGATCCGCCGGCACCTCAACAAGACGATCGGCTTTCAAGAACACGTAGTCCTGCATATAACCGTCATATCCGCTCGAACGGAAGCGACTCGTCCGGAGATAGTTTTCCCCGATGATGTCATCTTCTTCTGTCGGCGTGTTCGGCACCATCGCAACGAGCATTCCTCGCTTGAACGTGCCGCTCGGATCATGGACGACTTTTCCGATACCTTCGTGAATCATGGCCATCGGCAGTTTTTTAGCTAATACTTCCGCACTGCGGCTACCCGTAAAGTAGCGCTGATCGGCGTGGCAAATCGATAGATAGGTCGGACGGACGACGACACGGTCTGTATTCAAAGACCGCTCATCGTATGTCACCTCGATTTGACGCGGTGCGACGAGTTGATAGACTTGGTTAATCATTGATGAATCCGCTCCTTCAAGATAGCATTCGCGATCCGTAGGTCGTATGGTGTCGTCACCTTGATATTAAAAAGTTCTCCCGTGACGAGGGCGACATCTTCTCCCTTAAGCAGAAGGATTTTACAGGCGTCTGTTAAAATCGCGCGTTCCTCTGCTGACAGTGATTCATAATGCGACTTCAGTTTCGTGATTTGGAAACTTTGTGGCGTCTGACCTTGATACATCTGATCGCGAACCGGAATGTCCGTGATCGTTTTACCATTCGTCGAAGCGACGATCGTATCGATTGCTGAAATGACTGTGTCACATGAACCGAATTCCTGGGCAGCCTCGATATTTTCCTTAATGATCCGATGCGTTAAGAACGGGCGGACAGCGTCGTGTGTCACGATGACATCTTCGTCAGATATCCCATTCTCTTCTTCAATCCAGTTGATCGCTGCCATGATCGACTCATTTCGATCCTGACCGCCTGGTGTGATGACGAGTCGTTCATCTTTACCGATGTATTTCTCCAAAATATCGCGTGTATAGTTGATCCAGGCAGTCGGTGTGACGATGATGATGCGGTCAAAATCCTCATGTAATAGGAATTTCTCTACTGTATGGACGATGATTGGACGTTCACCGATCGATAAGAATTGTTTCGGGCGATCGACATTCCCCATTCGTGTTCCTTTTCCTCCAGCTAAAATGGCTGCATAAATCATCTTCTGACGCAGTGTTTCGTCGTACCATCCAACGAAACACCTGCTTCCCTCCCTTATGAAATAATTCAATTTTGGTTTTTCATCCCTATCCATCAGGGTATGTGTAATGAGGTATTGCGTGTTGAAGTCTTATTTTACAAAAACACAAAAAAATAAAGAAATCCCTATCAATCTCGATTCATCACGATATAATGAGTGGTGATTTCTAGTTTCACTATACTATGTTCACATGAATTTTAAAAATCTATCATTATTGTGTAATTGCATTGTAATTATTCGAGCGAGGAGAGATTGTTTTGACAGAAGAGACACTTACGCCTACTTTGCATGCCGAGGTCACTTATTTGGAACTAGCCGGAACGACCTTTCGTTTCGAGGCACGCCTCAGCGGGCTGACTGATTTTTTACGCGCTGAACAGCTATTATTCGAACATCCTGAAACACAACAGGAAACGGAAACAGACGAACTGGAGGATGATTACATCCAGTCTGAACCCGTTGAAGATCCGGTACCGCTCGAACGTGCCGTCATCTTCCGGAATAAGCGGAATAAGCGGACGTTCATTCTTCGTTTCCCGTTCGAGGGGGACTGGACAGAGGAAAGCTTCACAGGTCAACTGGACCTGAACCACCTGACGCCTACCGGCCGTCCGTTACCGATGGGATATTTCGACGCCTTCTTCGCCATCGTACAAGGAAAGACGATTTTACATGAAGCGCCATTCGGTGATACGCGTTCCCTCATCCCTGTCGCGTACCGCGTCGATACGAAACATAGCAATGCGTTGATTTTACTCGAATACGAATTAGTGGTGCAGTATTCGGAATATAGTAACTCCCTAGGTTTCCATTCCCTAAAAAAAGGCGAATCGAAACGTCTAATTCAAGTCATCGATCGCTATAAAAAGTGGAAGAAGAACATGAAGAAACGCGCGTTTAAGTTCCGTCGCTTCACGTTCAAAGCGATTTATAACATCACGAAGTGGACGCAACCGATTCAAGAAAATAAAGTCATCCTCGCTTCTGATTCGCGGAGTGACATCAGCGGAAACTTCGCTTATATCCTAGACGAAGTGAAACGCCGTGAACTTGATCTTGACGTCAAGACGTTCTTTAAACCGAACTTACAGTCTCGTCGCGATTGGCGTGATAAATTCACTTTGCCGTATCATCTAGCAACTGCAAAAACAATCCTCGTCGATGATTTTTATCCGATGATTTATCCGCTGAACATCCGTAAAGGCAGTGATCTCGTCCAAGTCTGGCATGCAGTCGGTGCCTTCAAGACGTTCGGTTACAGCCGCCTCGGTAAACCGGGTGGTCCAAGTGCCAACTCGCTTAGTCACCGAAACTATACGAAAGCAATCGTCAGCTCACACAACGTCGCACGTCATTATGCAGAAGGGTTTGGTTTACGGGAAGATCAGGTCATCGCGACAGGTATTCCACGGACGGACATGTTCTTCGATCAAGCGTTCATCGAAGAAGCCAAGTCACGTATTTATGAGGAATATCCAATTTTCAAACAAAAGAAAGTCATCATGTTTGCTCCGACGTTCCGGGGAAATGGGGCGAAAAGTGCCTATTATGACTTTGATCAACTCGATCTCGATGCTTTATATGAAGCGTTGCATGAAGAGTATGTCTTCGTTCTTAAGCTGCACCCGTTCATCCGGCGGCGCATGGAAATTCCAGAAGTCTATGCCGACTTCTTCCTTGATTTAACGGATCACCGTGAAATCAATGAGTTGCTGTTCGTTTCAGACATCCTGATCACGGATTATTCGTCGACGTGTTTTGAGTTCTCTCTCTTGAATCGACCGATGCTGTTCTTTGCATATGATCTTGAGGACTATATCTCAAAACGTGATTTCTACTATGATTTTGAGGAGTTCGTGCCTGGTCCGATCGTCAAGACATCGGAAGAGTTGATTGAGCGGATTAAAAATCAAGACTTCGAGATGCATAATGTCAAAGCGTTCGCAGAGTACTTCTTCGAACATCAGGACGGGAAGTCAAGTGCACGATTCGTCGATCAAATTTTGCTCGGTGAGAAAAAATGACTGCTCCTATCAAACCAGTGACCACTCCGTCTTACGATCATTGGCTTGGAAACTATAAAGTCCTGCTCATCTTCACGGTCGTCTTCGGTCACTTGATCGAAACGTTCCGTGACTTGCCAGAAAATGATGTCGTCAAGATGGCCTATAACGTCATTTACCTGTTGCACATGCCTGCGTTCATCTTCATGAGCGGCTATTTCTTTAAACAAGCGCGCCCGAGACGAATCGTTGCGTTCGTCGTCCTTTATTTTATCTGGCAGTCGATTCATGAAATCTATCTGTCTTATACAGCGGACGAATCCCTGCGCGAGATGCTCGATGGATTACTCCATCCGCTCGTGCCGAACTGGACGCTGTGGTATCTGCTCGGGATCATCATCTGGCAGACGGTCACACCGGCATTTCTCGCAATGCGTCTGCCGCTCGTCGTTAGTGTGCTGTTTGCCTTGCTGATCAATGCCAATCCGGATTCGATCACGAACTTTCTATCGCTACAAAAGGTCGTCAGTTTCTATCCGTTCTTTCTGATGGGATATCTCCTCAAGGAACGCGGCTGGTTGACAGACGCCGGCTGGCGAAAGCAGCTGACGACGCCGATCGGTCGTTTAACCGGATTGGTCGTCTCACTGTTGATTGCTGTCTTCATGATCATCTGGACGAAAAACGGATTTGACACAGTCTGGCTGTTCTATCGTGATACGTACGGTGAATTTGAAGTCCCGCTTCTCAAAGGTGTTGCGATCCAGCTGTTTCTTTACGCCGTCAGCACCATCATGATTTTCTCGGTCCTGCTGATCGTGCCGCACCGGTCATTCGGGGAACGGTTCGACCAGATCGGAATTCAGACGCTTGCGATTTACCTGATCCATTCGTTCATCGTCCGGTTGTTCCGGGATTCCGTTCCACCAGCGATGACGGAGTCTCCGCTACTGTTACTTGGACTGTCGTTCCTGCTCGCTGCCGCTCTTGTCTGGTTGCTGTCGAGTCGACCGGTCGTAACGATGTTCCGGCCGCTTCTGTCACCGAATGTAAACTGGTTACTGAAAAAAGAACGCTAAACTGGCAAAAGACGTCGTCCTAAAAAAAGGATGGCGTCTTTTGCCATTCCTCAGCGCATCAACATTGACAGGTACTTTAGCTTGAATCTAAGATAATGAAGGTGAAACAAATAACCGCTTACAAAGGAGCGGGTTGAAAGAAGGGGTCCCCTTGCACGCGGATCAACGAAAAAAATTAACGATTCTCATGATCAATATGTTTATTGCGGTCGGGAGCTTCGGGATCATCATTCCGATTCTGCCCGCTTACTTAACCTCAATCGGTCAAGGTGGAACGGCAGCCGGATTAATGATTGCCATCTTTGCCGGAGCGCAGCTCGTCATGTCACCCATCGCCGGTAAATGGGCAGACCAATATGGACGCCGGAAGATGATCATCTATGGACTGATCGGTTTGACACTGTCGATGTTCGTCTTCTATTTCTCAAATTCCGTCACGGTGCTGTATCTCTCGCGCGCAATCGGTGGTGCCGGTGCTGCACTTCTCATTCCGGCCATCTTTGCTTACGTTGCGGACATCACGACGATGGATCAGCGCGCTAAAGGAAACAGTTACGTCTCGGCTGCGATGTCGCTTGGAATCGTCATCGGTCCTGGAATCGGTGGATTCCTTGCCGAGTACGATTTAAAGTTGCCGCTGCTCGTTTCGGCCATCGTCTCCGGTGCTGCGGTACTGTTCAGTATCCTACTGCTTCAGGAAAGTGAGGTCCATGATCCAACAGCAATGGCTCCGGACGAAGGATCGATGCTCAAAAAACTTGGGACGTCGTTTAAAAAACCGTACTTCGTACCACTCGTCATCACACTCGTCATGAGCTTCGGTCTCATGGCGTACGAATCGGTTCTCGGTCTGTTCGTCGACGATCAATTCGGCGCTTCACCGAAAGACATCGCCATCATGGTGACGTCGACCGGTATCATCAGTGTCATCGCGCAAATCTTCATCGTCGACAAGCTTTCACGCGGTCTTGGTGAAGGAAAGGTCTTGAACCTGTTCCTGTTCATCGCAGCACTCGGCTTTCTATTATCATTATTAACATCAAGCTATGGTGGTTTCTTCGCCATCACCCTCGTCATCTTCCTTGCGACGTCGATTTTACGACCTGTCTTGAATACGATGATTTCAAAGCTTGCTGGGAATGAGCAAGGGTTTGCCATGGGGATGAACAATGCTTACATGAGTATCGGGAACGTGCTCGGACCAACGCTTGCCGGATTGCTGTATGATGTTAACATTCTCTATCCGTTCGCACTTGGTCTGATTTTCCTCGTCGTGACGTTCATCGGATCATTCATCTGGCAAAAACGTCAAGCACGATTAATCGCCAAGGTCGAACAGAGTTCATGACTTCATCAAAAATAGCCTCGATTACTCCATCCAGCGGGAGGTGGTAATCGAGGCTATTTCGTTCATCCCTATTCGTTCGTCATACATATTGTTCCTCTGTTCTTGACACGAGCAGTTTCGCGACGATTTCTGTTAATAAGAATACGAAGACGACTCCTGTAAAATCCAACGTCAACCACGGCATCAGACCACAGCCAATCAAAAGTGTTCCAATCATTAATGGACGATACGAAGAAAAGGACGGTCGATTCGGACGGAGACTCAACAGGATACTCACGAAACCAAGCACGATAAGACACGTCACTGCACCTTCATGTTGAAATGACTTATCCGTACTTCTTTTGATGCGCACGTTTGAGTTCAAGGTATTCTTCGTCCGCCCGGATCAAATCCCACTTTTCTTGGAAGATTGCAGCCGATTTGGCTTTTTCTTCGTCGATCTCGCGTGTATGCAATTCTTTCTTCTCTTTGTCTTTATATTTGCGTCCCCCCTTATAGTTCGCGTAGCGTCGCGCGCGCGTATGCCCCATCTGAATGAACTTCCGCGCCATATCCATGCCGACGAAGTCCCCGTCTTCTTTATAGGCTAAGTACATCTCATAAATTTTGTCGGACGATTCTCGCGCGATCTCTGGTGTCTTAAAACGCCAATGCGGCAAAATCTCACTTTTATAGGGTTCAACGAGCAAGACCCCTTGCTCCCCGCGTCCAACCCGGTACTTTTCCGGCTCCTTACGAAAATCCGTCGTCTTGAAATCGAGATCGTAATCAAACGCCATCCCGGTCACGCTCCCTTCTACTTCGAAACGTTCCCTTCCCGTCCGTTCATCAATCCTCGACCCGGTAGAGTCCTTGCGTATAAATCGTCGCTAAGACGTGCGCGATCTCTTCGATCGTCGCTGTCGCCTCTTCGCGGACGACTTCGAATAAATACATCTCATTCGCGAAGAACCACCCACGGGCGACGAGTTTCGGATTGACATCCTGCCGCGCAAGTCCTGTCTCCTGCGCGTACTGGATATCCTGACTGATCCGATCGATGAACCGTTCCCGAATCGCTTTCCATTTCGCACGGACGATGTAAGACATGCCGATTGCTTGCTCGACGATTCGTAACATCGCTCGTTCTTCTTCCGCGAGACGTAAGAAATCCGTCGCTTGCGTCACGATACGTTCCTTTGCCTCTAGCGGCGTCGCCGGTTCGAATGTTCGTTCCGCGATCGCGTGGAAGCGGCTCATGACATCTTCCATCAGGACGACGAGCAGCTCATCTTTTCCTTCGAAATGGACATAAGCCGTTCCATAGCCAACACCCGCTTGTTTAATCACTTGTGAAATCGTTGCCGTTTGAAACCCTTGTTCTAAGAAGACGTCACGTGCCGCACTCAACAGTTTCTCACGTGTCCGCACCGTGCGCAGATGACGTTTATCGATTTTTTCTGGTTGAGAAGATGACATGTCCTTCACTCCTTTTGTTTTCTCTATTCGATAATATTGACACAATGTCAATTTGTTTGCTACGCTTTTGTCAAAATTGATTGAGCATTCATTTGAGGAGGATGACGTATGACACTGCAAGCAAAACGGAGCGATGCTGTTGCTCGGGACGAGCAAGATGCACTCGCCGCCTATCGTGATGAGTTTTATCTGCAACCGGGTAGTATCTATATGGACGGAAACTCGCTCGGCTTATTGTCGAAGCGTGCCGAGAAGACGTTGCTCGAGTCGCTATCAGACTGGAAAGAACTCGGAATCGATGGCTGGATGAAAGGACGTCATCCTTGGTTCGAATTATCAGAACGTCTCGCTGCTCTCAACGCTCCGCTCGTCGGCGCACAAGCTGAAGAAGTCATGGTCACTGGTTCGACGACCGTCAATCTCCATCAACTCGTCGCAACATTCTTCCAACCAACGGAAGGACGAGACAAGATTTTAGCGGACGCGCTGACGTTCCCGTCAGACATCTATGCCCTTCAAAGCCAACTTCGCTTACGTGGCCTGGATCCGGAGACACACCTCATCCAAGTAGCAAGTCGTGACGGTCGCTTTTTAGAAGAAGACGATATCATTGCCGCGATGACGGATGATATCGCGTTGATCGTCTTGCCGGCCGTGCTTTACCGAAGCGGACAAATTCTCGACATGGAGCGTTTGACGAAAGCAGCACACGACCGCGGCATCCTGATTGGTTTTGATGGTTGTCATTCCGTCGGAGCCGTTCCCCACGCTTTTCATGACTGGGGTGTCGACTTTGCCTACTGGTGTAATTACAAGCACTTGAACGGTGGTCCTGGAACGGTCGGTGGATTATTCGTCCACGAACGTCATTTCGGAACGTTGCCTGGTCTGACGGGCTGGTTCGGTTCACGCAAGGATAAGCAGTTCGATATGGATCATACGATGACACCGGCGGCGCATGCCGGTGCCTTCCAGATCGGAACACCACACGTCTTAAGCCTCGCTCCACAAATCGGTGCATTAGAGATGTTTGACGAAGTCGGTATCGAAGCCGTTCGGACGAAATCACTCGCGCTGACGCAGTACATGATGGAACTCGTCGAACAGGAACTCACACCGTACGGTTTCGTCATCGGGAACCCGGTCGACGATACACGCCGCGGGGCGCATCTCAGCCTCGAGCACCCGGAAGCAGCACGGATCTGTAAAGCACTCAAGGAAAATCGGATCATCCCTGATTTCCGGGCACCGAACATCGTCCGTCTAGCACCCGTCGCGCTCTACAATACATTTACCGATGTCTATGATGTCGTCGCGACACTCAAACGAATCATGGAAGATAAAGAATACGAACGTTTCGCGAATGAACGCGAAGTCGTTGCTTAAGGAGTACACCATGGAACAACCTACTGAACTACGGCGTGATCTCAAGACACGCCAACTCACGATGATTGCGATGGGCTGTGCGATTGGTACCGGTCTCTTCCTCGGAAGTGGACTTGCGATCGGACTTGCCGGACCGAGTGTTTTGATCAGTTACGCAGTCGGCGCCTTCATCGTCTTACTTTTAATGGGCTGTCTGGCTGAAATGACGGTCGCCCATCCGACATCTGGCTCGTTCGGTACGATTGCCGAACGATACATTAGTCCTTATGCGGGTTTTCTCGTCCGCTATTCATACTGGATCGCAAACGTTCTCGCGATTGGCGTTGAGGTCAGTGCGATTGCTATCTATATGAAGTACTGGTTCCCGGACGTTCCCGGGGTCGTCTGGATTCTCGTATTCGCTGCCGCGTTGATTTACATCAATGCCACGACAGTCAATACGTTCGCGACCTTCGAATACTGGTTCTCAGTCATTAAAATCAGTGCCATCTTGCTATTCATCCTGCTCGGTGCCTACTTGGTCATCGGTAGTCCAAGTCCTGAGATTGGTCCACAAAACTTCACGAACGACGGTGGCTTCATGCCGTTCGGTTTCTCAGGTCTCTGGATCGCAATCTTCATCTCCCTGTTCAGCTTCCTCGGAACGGAATTGATTGCCGTAACTGCTGGTGAAGCGAAGGACCCGGACGTCGCCGTACCGAAAGCATTAAAAGCGACGGTCTTCCGTCTCTCGACGTTTTATGTCATCACGATTGCTTTGATGTTGATGATCGTCCCGTGGCAACAAGCAGGCGGCGTCGATCAAAGTCCGTTCGTCAAAGTAATGGAGATGCTATCGATTCCGTATGCAGGCGGCATCATGAACTTCATCATCCTGACAGCGGCGCTGTCTGCGATGAACAGTCAACTGTATGCTTCGACACGGATGATGTATTCGTTATCGAAGGCAACGTATGCGCCAAAAGTATTTGGACGCTTGAATCGAAAAGGTGTACCACTCTTCGCACTCGCCTTGTCAACGCTCGGGATTTTTCTCGCAGCGATCATCAGCAGTCAATCGAGCGTCTCTTATCCATTCATGATGGGGATTTCGATGTTCGGGGCGATTTTCACGTGGTTCATGATTTTCATCTCCCATCTGTACTTCCGTAAAGCCTGGGAACGTGAAGGTGGACGGACGTTACCGGTTCGGATGATGGGCTATCCCTATCTGACTGCCCTCGGTGCATTGTTGTTATTCGCACTCGTACTGACGACATGGTTCACAGATTTCCAAATCGTCTTGAAGTTTGGTGTACCGTGGTTAGTATTCTTGTCGATCGCCTATTTCTTCTGGAAACGGGCGCATCCGGAACAACCACAGACCGCTGAAAAACGAAAACTGAATTAATTCGATAAAGGGGATGAATGGGAATGACAAAGACAGATCCTACGTCTATTGAAGCATCGATTCAAACGGATTTTAAGAAAGATATGTCCTACGGGGATTATTTGCAACTAGATCCATTGCTTACGAGTCAACATCGCTTATCGGGGCATCATGACGAGATGCTGTTCATCATCATTCATCAAACGAGCGAACTATGGATGAAGCTGATCCTGCATGAGATGCGAGCAGCGACGCAAGCGGTCGCAAACGATGATCTCGAATCATCGTTTAAGATGCTCGCACGGATCTCAAAGATTCAGCACCAGTTGATTCAGTCGTGGAATGTTTTGTCGACCTTGACCCCTGCCGAATATCTGGAATTCCGTGATGCGCTTGGGCACTCGTCCGGTTTCCAATCGTATCAAAACCGCCAAATCGAATTCGCCCTCGGCTTCAAGAATGAGCAGATGCTAAAAGTGTATGCGCATGACGAAACACTCTATCCGATGATGCTGGAAGATTTGAAGACACCAAGCATCTACGACGAAACGATCCGGGCGATGGCGCGCCATGGGCTACCGATCGACGAATCCGTCCTTGAGCGTGATGTCACGCAAGACTGGACGCCGAATGCAAGTGTCGAAGCAGCTTGGGCAAGTGTCTATCGGGATGTCGAACAATACTGGGATTTGTATGAGCTCGGTGAAAAACTACTTGATATCGGGAGCCAACAACAGATGTGGCGCTTTAACCATATGAGCACCGTCGAGCGGATTATCGGACAAAAACCAGGTACAGGCGGGTCATCTGGTGTCAGTTATCTACGGCGCGTGCTCGACCACCGGTTCTTCCCGGAACTGTGGTCGGTCCGCACGACATTATGAGGAGGATGCAGCAATGACGCGATGGATTGATGTTTCACAACCACTTGATCGCCACGTCACGACGTGGCCGGGCGATACACCATTTGAGGCTACACTGACATGGAATAAGACAGACACCGGTTCCGTCAACGTCGGCAAAGTAACGATGAGCCTGCATACCGGCACTCATGTCGATGCACCATTTCACTTTGATGATGCCGGACAAAGGATCATCGATCTAGATCCGGATCTCTATATCGGACATGCGCGTGTCATTTATTTGCCGGGTCGAACAGACATCACGGCCGCTGATTTGGAAGGATTTGATCTCACTGACGTCCGACGCTTAATCATCAAAACGGATGGCTGGATCGATAAGTCGACTTTCCCGGAGACGATTCCCGTGTTGACGCCAAGTCTTGCCGAGCGACTCGGAGAACTTGGAATTTCGCTGATTGGTCTCGATTTACCAAGCGTTGATGCAATCGATAGTAAGGAAATGGCCGCCCATCACGCCCTTGCGCAGCATGATGTCCATATCCTCGAAGGACTTGTTCTTGATACGATCACGCCCGGTGATTATCATTTAAATGCTGTTCCACTTCCACTTGTTGACGGCGACGGTAGTCCCGTCCGTGCCTTACTTCGTCCTTACTAAACAAAAATCCGCCCAGCAGAGCGTCTGCTGGGCGGATTTTTTACTGATGTAGCGGCTCAAACAAACTCACTTCGATCTGATGAATGACGTGTCCGAGGATCGCAAGCGACGCATCGACCTCAAATCCTTGATCGAGGGAATGATTGGCCCCTTCAATGACATCAATCTTCAGTTGCGAGGCCCGACACGTTTCGAGGAGCGATTCATCATAAAACTTATCGGCTGTCCCGATGACGAGGAGCCCAGCTTGCGACGAATTGGAGATTTGCTTGACCACTTCATTCAGGACGGGTGTTAAAAAGACAAAGCGTGCTTGCTGTAAGTTTGGTTTAGCAAGTAAAGCGGCAAGCGGAATCGTTCCTAACGACTTCGCAATGAACTGAACGTTCTCATATGGATGCGTCGCGAGTACTTCTGAGACGACAGCGTCGACCCGGCGCGTCATGCACGTATTCGATTCAGCGTCCGTCATCGCAAATAACTCTTCTGTCACATAATGAATACAGACGACATCGATGCCTCGGGCGAGTAATGCCATCCGGCTGTAGTAGAAGTAAGGATGATCGTATAGGTACGACGCTCCCGAAATCAAGAAGCAGACCTGTTTGGATCTCATTTGAAAATGATCATATGAAACGGTCGTCTGATCGACGACGATGGATGATTGTTCGATGCGCATGAAACCCCTCCACACTTTTTCTAGACTTTACCATTTCAGAAGTGGACTGTCATGCCTTTTTCGCTCTTTCTTTTTTCATGAATAAGGAGTGTGATGTAAGAAACCATCGGCTTATATCATCCCTAACGAAAGCCACTTTGTTGCTTTCTTTTCCTGTAGGAGTCGAGGATGAATCTGCTTCTTCTCCCATTTAACAAAAAAGGTCGCTTTCCGATTTTTCATTCGGAAAACGACTTTCTGTTCGTCAAATAGTTGTGGATTACCCTCTATCTTTTACTACTTATTAGCCAATCGGAGCAAACACCGACTGCTCGACTTGTTTTAACTCGTAAAACGCACCTTGTCGTGCCATCAATTCGGCATACGTTCCGACTTCGATGACCTGTCCTTGATCCATGACGATGATGTGATCCATCGCTTCAAGACCTACTAAGCGGTGACTGACGAGAACGAGTGTCGCGTCCGTTGCTCGCGCGAACAATCGATTGAGAATCATCTGTTCCGTCAAAGCATCAACGGAAGACGTCGGTTCATCCAGCAAGTAAAGCGATGCTTCCCGTAAGAGCACACGGGCAATCGCCAAGCGTTGTTTTTCTCCTCCAGACAAGTTCTCCCCTTTCTCCAATACACGGTCGTTTAATTCGAACGTCGTTAATCCGACATCGTCGAGTGCTTGTCGCATCGCTTCGTCCGTTGCTGCTTCATTTGCGAGTAACAAATTGTCGCGAAGCGTTCCATAAAAGTAGTGATTCTGCTGCAGGACGACATTTGCGTGCTGCCAGAGTCCTTCCGGATCAACGGTCTGACTGTCTTGACCAGCAATCGTCAATCCGTCCGTCGGATACATCCGTAACATCAATTGAAGTAACGTGGATTTCCCGGAGCCACTCGCCCCGACGATTGCCGTCTTCTTCCCGGCCGGAATCGAGACGGTGACGTCACGTAAGACTGGACGTGGGGCATCAGGGAACGTGAACGTCAACGCGTTCGTTTCAAAGGATGGTGCCTGATCGAGGACGAATGGAGGATACGTCGGCTCCTCTTGTTCGGTCACGACTTCATCAAGTCGTTTCGCAGCATGACGGCTATCTTCGAAGAAGCCCGGTAAAATCGCCATCGGTGCCGCATTTTCAAAAACGGTCAGCGATGTCATGACGAGTAAGGCGAGGAAGACCCCTTCGAGCTGTCCGCTCGCGACGAGATAGGCACCGACACCCAGAACGAGCCAGGAGATGATCAACGTCACCATCGTATTCAAGGCCAGGTTCGAAACGGCGTGTAAGCCATTGCGTTTTTCTTCCTCGACATACCGTTTTGCGACGGCATTCAAGTCCTGTTCTTTTTGATCAAGTTGCTGGTAAATCTTTAAGTCACGATAGCCTTGGAACAACTCTGTCACTTCTGTCGACAAGTCACCACGTCGGACACGGACTGAGCGGGCGAAACGCTGTTCACGGTACGCGAACCAACCTGGAATCAAGAAACCGGTCAGAATCAGACCAAGCAATAACAGTCCGGCAATCGTCCACGAGAAGAAACTGACGAAAAAGATCGTACAGAAGAAGACGAGCAACAACACGATCGGTGGATAAAGGACGCGTAAGAACGTATTTTGCAGACTTTCGACGTCACCGACAATCCGGGCAAGTAAGTCCCCACTGCGGTACTTCCCGAAAATCCCTGGCGCAAGCGGCTCGAGTCGACGGTAAAATGACGTCCGGATGTCACTGAGGATCGTAAACGTCGCCCGGTGCGAATAATAGCGTTCTGCATATCGACTGACGGCACGCGTCAGGCTCGACACTTTTTGCAGCGCAATCAAAACGGCGAGCGTCTGGATCGGTGGCAACAAGGCTGCCTTTGAAATCAGGTAACCACTTGCTGCGAATAACCCGACCGCCGTCACTCCGGCGAGGACACCGAAGAAGATCGACCAGGCGATATCCCGTTTTTGATGCACCATCAACCGAAAGACTCCTAGTAATTCCTTCATCGTGTTTCCTCCCCTCTCTGGACGCTCCGCATCCGCGCATATTCCGAATCGCGACCGAGCAATTCTTTGTGTGTGCCGCGGTCGACGATTCGTCCGCCGTCGAGGACGACGATTTGATCCGAGCGCTCGATTGTATGCAGGCGGTGTGCAACAGTGATGACCGTCGCTGTTTGTCCAAGCTGCTCAATTGCTTGTTGGAGTAGTCGCTCCGTTTTGACGTCGAGTCCTGTCGTCGGTTCATCAAAGACGATGACGTTCGGTCGTTTCAAGAATGCGCGTGCCAACGCAACACGCTGTTTCTCGCCACCCGATAGACCACGTCCGCCCTCTCCGATCACCGTGTCGATCCCTTCAGGTAACGTCGCAATCAGCTCCTCGAGCCCTGCTGCCTGCGCCGCCTCAAAAATCTCTTCCGGCGTCGCTTGACGGAGTTCACCGATCGCGATGTTTTCTGCCAGCGTTCCGGCATACAGATACGGATGTTGCGAGATGTAGCTCAACTGACGGAACCAACTTGCTTCCGCCACCTGACTGCGCTCGATCCCGTCAAGCAGAATCCGTCCTTCTTTTGGATCCGCGAGTCCGGCAATCAACTGTAAGACAGTTGACTTACCAGCGCCACTGCGACCGATCAACGCCACCTTTTGATACGGTTCGATCACAAGTGTCACGTCTTGTAAGGCAAAACGTCCTTCTTGATACGTAAAATCAACTTCATCCAAGGCGATTCGTGGTGGACGGTTCATCGAAAGTTCTGATTGACCGAAGGCAACGGGACGATCGTCTGCCGTCAGTTCGGCTGCGATCTGTTTCGCTGCCGCGACACTACCGCGTCCCGTATGGAAGGCAGCTCCCATCTCTTTTAAGGCAAGATAGTATTCTGGTGCCAACACGAGCATCAGGAACGCCGGGATGAAGGTGATGCTTTGGAACAAAATCAAACGCAGACTGACTTCAAGTGCGATCATTCCCATACTGAGCATCGAGATGAACTCAAGCATCAACGACGACAAGAAGGCGAGCTTCAAGACCGTTAACGTCGCATCCCGGAAATCAAGACTGCTTTTTTCGATGACGTCACGTTGTCGTTTCGCACGACCAAATAACTTCAAGGTCGTCAGTCCCTGCAACGTATCAAGGAACGTTCCCGAGAACGCCGTCATCTTCTCGAGTTGAGCATCGGCCCGCTTTTGCGTCATGATGCCGATGATGATATAAAACAACGGAATGAACGGTGCCGTGATCATCATGACGAGACCGGTGATCCAGTCATAGCTGAATGCCGCGATCAAGACCATCAAGGGAACGATCGTCGTCTGGACGACTTTCGGCAAGTATTGACTGTAATAGCTGTCCATCTCGTCTACGGCGTCGAGCAAGACACTGACTTTCTGTCCCGCTTGCCCTTGTAGCATCATCTCGACCGAGCGACCTGTGTATTTCGCAACGAGCGCTTCCCGGAGTGCCTGCTTCATGTGCGCCGATAACGTCGTACCGAGACGACCGTTCCAATACGTCACGGCGACCCGGAGCAACAGCATCCCGAGAACGACGAGCAGTAACGGAATGACGGCTTCAAACGGTTGACCTTTTAGGAAAATGCGATCGACCGTCAACACGATGCCATACGATTGACCGACGACCGCGACCCCCATCAGGAAAGCTGCAATGATGAATTGAACGAGAATACTGCGTGGAATCTGGACGATTCCTTTTAATGGATTCATATACAAACGTCCTTTCACAAAGTGTGAACGACTTTTAGTGAATATTTTCACATATCGTACATTTAGTATACCGAATCCAGAACGGGGATGCCATGCAGATGCTGTCGAAAAGGTGTGACGGTTTTGTGAGAGCATATGAATCGACAATTCTTTCGAATGAAACTATTATGGATATACATTATCCACGTTTAACGAAAGGGGACTTCTCATGCAAATGAAAACCGGGGTCGAGCAATCCGTTTATGCGATGTTGCTCTTGACCTTCCTACCGGAGCGCGCCGTGTTACCTGGCGAATTCATCAGTCAGCAACTTGGGGCTTCACCGACTTACTTCCAAAAGCTCTTACGAAAACTCGTCCAAGCGGATCTGTTGTATTCCGTACCGGGTGCCAAAGGGGGCTTTCGCTTACGGCGTCCGGCAGACGAAATTCAAATCTTTGATGTCTATCAAGCGATCGAGGGCAAACAGACGTTGTATGCGTCAAGCGGTGTCTTCGAGGATTTGATGGGGATTCAGGAACAGGAAATCGGTCTGCTCTCGAATCTGATGACAGAGGCAGAAGAGGCGTGGCAATCAACACTGAAACGTGAATCGATTGGCTCGATTCGTCAAGCGATCGATGCCTCCTGTCCACCGGAACACTTAGAACGGTTGCATGCGTTAATCACAGACCGGATGATGACACTTTAATGAACAGAAAGAGGTTATGACCATGGTATTAAATCGTTATTTTGACTTATTCGACGCGTCACGCACGGACGCACAAGCGTTTGAGGATCTCGTGTCCTTATTTACGACAGACATCACGTTCGTTTTGAACGGACAACCAAAGCATGGCATCGACGCCTGGAAACAATTCGTCCGTCATGTATTCACGGCGAATCAGGATATTAAGCACATGTATGCAGGCTGGGAAGAGACAACACCCGGAACGTATGAAACACGCTGGGCCGTGTGCGGGAAACGGGCCGACGGTAGTGTCTTCACGCAGGACGGAAAAGATATCGCACGTCTTGATGAAAACGGACGAATCGCTTACCTGGAGAACGTTCCGGATGATCCGACGATGTTCCGTTCATAAGGTAAGTTCCTATCAGCAAAAAAACGGGGTTCCGCTTTTAAGCAGACCACCGTTTTTTGCATATCCGTTACAGGTTTTTCGCTTTGAAGGTATCTCCACCTTCGATCGTGCCGCTATCAAAACCTTTTTGGAACCAACGCTCCCGTTGTGCCGATGTCCCGTGGGTGAAGCTTTCCGGTACGACATATCCTTGTCCTTTTTCTTGCAGCGTATCATCCCCGACAGCATTCGCTGCCGTCAACGCTTCTTCGAGATCCCCTTCTTCGAGTAAGTTTTCACCTTGCGCATGGTGTGCCCAGACGCCGGCATAATAATCCGCCTGTAGCTCGAATCGAACGAGGTACTTATTGAATTTCTCCTCACTCATCTGTTGTCGCAGTGGCATGATCTCGTCTGACTTTCCGAGTAACGTCTGGACGTGATGCCCGACTTCATGGGCAATGACATAGGCCATCGCAAAATCGCCCGGTGCCCCGTACTTTGTCTGCAGTTCATCATAAAAGCTTAAATCGATGTATAATTTCTGATCACCGGGACAATAAAAGGGACCGACGGACTTCCCTGCTTGTCCGCAAGCCGAACTGACTTGATCCGTATATAAGACGAGCTTCGGTTTTTTATAGGTTTTGCCATCCTCTTTGAATTCTTTCGTCCAGACGCGTTCCGTATCCGCTAAGACAACGGAAACGAAATCCGCTGCTTCTTTTTCCTGTGCTGTTTCTTCGTACGTCGTATTTTGCTGATCTCCGCCGGTTAAGTCTCCGAGTAATTCAGCTGGATTACCGCCCATCAAGGTGATGACGATCAGCAGGATGATTCCGACACCACCACCGATGCCGGCAATTCCTTTCCCTCCCATTCCCCGTCGATCCTCGACGTTTGAACTGCGTTCTCTTCCCTTCCATTTCATACGCTTTCCCCCTACTCGTTTCGTTGTAGGTCTTTACCCGAAAGCGTTCGTCCGTAACGCTCCGTCTTAGGATGGACGTTACTTCTCGTATTCATTGCTAAAATAAGTACATCCATTTCTAGGAATATCGCCCTCCTGTAGAGAAGAAGTTCAGCACGGATTTTCGCAGAAAGGAGTTGTCCGATGCACTCGTTCCGTCAACGTCTCAAGAACTTCATGTATACGTATCGTAAGGACATCCTCGTCCTATCTGGTATGTTTTTATTCATCTTAGCTTATAGCTTCCCATTGTTTCGTTCTGGCATGGTGACGTTCAGCGACATGTCTTTCGGACTGTCCTCCCATCGCTATTTAGAAGAAATTTATGGGGCATGGAACAACCGCTGGAGCACGACGACGCTTCTGAATGTCGCACGACTGCTCTACATCCTACCGTTTTATCTACTCAGTCTATTGTTTGGCTCGTCCGGTCCCGTCTTGATCAAGTCATTCATCATCGGACTGTTGACGATCTCTGCTTTATCGATGTTCGCTTTTACGAAACGACTCCATTCCGTTTATGTCTCGAAGCACTTTTCTTATCTCTCACTGATTGCTTTCGCAATCGCCGCGTTATTTTATGCCTTAAATCCGTGGGTGATCACGCGGATTCAACATATCTATCTATTATGTGGGTATTCCGTCTTCCCTTACGCTTTGATGTTGTTCTTCAATATCTTCGACCCAAAGTTTCGGGAACAGCTAGATCCCGGTTTTCGCTTGTCTGATCGGTTGAGTCGACGGACATGGATTGATATTACCGGACTGTCGATCGTCTTTGCCTTCATGGCGGCGGGCATTCATTATTTTTTCTTCTCGCTGATCTATATGGGCATCATGGTCGGACTCATTTTCTTAAAGACGAGTTGGACGCGTCGCAAAGAACGGATGTGGTCACCGTTACTGTGGTTTTATGTTCGGGCGACCTGTGCATTTGGTCTCGTTTTTCTGCTGTTCAACGGCTATTGGTTCTTGATGTATGTCGGCTCGATTCTGACTGGCTCGCAAGCCTCACAACATAATATCAATGTCTCTGATACGTTGATGTTGTTCAGTCGACACTCGAGCTGGACGAATGTTTTATTTTTGACGAGCTACTGGTGGCCGATGTTTGATTTGACGACGTTACCGCTGACGTTTTGGATTGGTGGTACCACCACCCTTTTACTCATCCTACTAGGAGCTATCGTCGCCTATCGCCAACCAATCCATCTGTTCTTTAGTCTGCTTGCGATTCCGCTGATTGTCTTTGCGACCGGTACCCATGAACAAGTTGCCGATGCGTTCGTTCTATTCGTGACGAAGACACCGTTGATCGGTGCGATGTTCCGCGACCCAAATAAGCTGGTTGGTCTCTTGATGGTCAGTTATAGCTTGTTGCTCGCCGTCGGATTAAATGCCGTCTTTACCCGCGCGTCCCGGACGATTCCCTTACAGCTGTACCGAATCGTTTCGATCGTCGGAACACTAATTGTCGTCGCCTGCTTTTTCCTCCCTTACCGGACGGTCTACATGGAAGGTTTTTATCATCCAGTCAAGATGCCTAAGGAATACACCACAATCCAAGATGAAGTCGATGGGAAGTGGTTGCAGTTCCCGATTGCGGACGAGATGACGCAACCGAGTACCGGTATCGCAACCCCACGCTGGAATCAAAATCCACGAAAAGGTGGCGAAATCAAGGCGACAGGTGACGTACAAGTCTATACGTCGGCACACGATACCGTCTTTCATCATGAAGGAGCATCACCGACGATTGGTTACATGATGACGTTCATGCAATATCTACTCGACACCGGTCGATCGGAACAAGCCGGTCAGATTGCAAAAGCATTCGGATTGAAGCAATTCGCCTACCGCGATGAATATACTGGGATGAAAGATCGACAGGACTTCAATCTAAAGGTTCTACAGGAGCAACGTGATCTCGTACAGACGAAACAAGTTGGCCTGTTCACCTTGTTCGACTTGATTGCACCGCTTGATACCCGGACTGTTCCACAATTGGTGTTGACCCCTTATGGACTCGAACGGTCAATCAGTTATCCAACACTGGATGGATACGATCTCGGTCGCCAATCGATTTTGTATGCGACACAAGCCCATCAGGACAGCCTCTCCTGGATGAAACAGGGGGATCTTGTCGAGATGATCGAGGAAAACGACCTCGTTCTCAGCCAGGTGCCGGAAGAATACTACTGGAAACCGTTCGATGCGATCGACTCAGCGAACGCTTTCCTGAACTGGGGGAAAACGTTTCTCGCGAACAATGACTGGCGCTGGTATTTACGGACGCAAGGCATGACGAATCCGTCGTTTGACCTCGACTTTGGAGACGGAATTGGTCTATCGTTTGCTTCTGCCCGGATTGACGCCCCGGTCTACAAATTAGATGGCTTAAAAGCGAAACAAGTCGCTTCCTTTAATTCGATGCTTGAGGATGAGACGTTCTTTAAAGCCGATAATCCGGACATCGTCGACTTATCTCCAAATCCGATGTCAAAAGATAATGACTTACCGGTCCTCCACGCCGAAGTCGCAGAAGGTGATCCAAAATACATCTGGCAAGTCGCGAAATCCGGTAAGTTGCCGGCACGACCGAATAACGCCTACCGCTTTGATATTACAGCGAGCGGTCGTGGGGTCGACCGGCTCCACGTCAAGGTCCGGTTCTTTGATGCGAAGGATCGCGAGCTGAATCAAACGTATGTCGTCGCTCCGCGTGATTCCGGTGATGTCGACGCGATCCACTTGCAAGGTGAATATGTCACACCACGAAACGCAAAAACGATGCGGATTGATCTACTCAGCTTCCAGCGCCCCGAGCGGAAAACGTATTGGTGGGTCCATGATATTAAAATATTCAGCTATGAGGATTATATGATTCCGAATACGTTTACGATGACGAAAAATCTGCCAGCCGGTCGTTACGCTGGTTTTGCTCGCGTACTGTTGAATCAAAAAGGCGGGCAACTCGATCTGACCTTTAATAAACGAGGCGTTACGATTCCGACTCAACAACGATCCGGTGCCAAACTCGCTTGGGTTCCGCTCGGTTCGTTCACGATACCGACCGGTCCTGCGACGCTCAGTGTGACGAACACGGAAGGCTTTAATGCCATCCAAAATATTGTTCTGATACCGGAAGAAAAGCTGACCGCTTTACGAAAACGCGTCGACGATACGCTCGCTTTCACGAAGACCTTAATGGTACTCGAGGCAGAGACCGGATTCGACTACACAGGGCACTTGCAGTCGGAACGAAACTATCCTGGACTGAGCTTTGGGAAAGGAATCGCTGCGCAACGGGGACGTTTACAACGTTCGATCGATATTCGCGAAGCGACCGATTATCAGCTCCAATTGATGTTGACTCCGCCACCAGGCAACGATGGTCGAATCACTGTCAAAATCCGAGACGGAAAGCAGGTCGTCTTCGAACGCGCTTTGTCTCGTGCTGATATTCTAAATGGTCAAAAACATCAACAGCAGATCGGGAATCAGACGGTGACGTATGATCCGCTACACTTAGCATTTCCGTACCGGATGACGAAGTTGAGTGATGTCTACCAGACGCTGTACGACGTCAAGTTATCCGATATCCCACTCAAGAAGGGACGTTATCAGTTAGAACTATCCTATGCGAGTAAGGTACCGTCACTCGTCGAGTGGAAGGATCTGCACAAGTTCGACCCGAACGAGATCGTCACTGATAAAGCCCTCGCCGCTCCGGAAGCAGCAGCAAATTGTGCGACGTGTGTCTCGATCACGGACGATATGTTCGACGCGAGTGAGACCGAAGACGGCTATACGATTGATTATGAACCGACCTGCTCGTGTGATTGGTATATTTATGCCTCGCAAAAAATGAAGGTGAAACCGGATCACGAATATTTGATCCAGTTCGACGCCGTCAGCAAGAACGTTCGTCAGCGACACCTTAAAGTGTATTACCTGGATAAAGATGATCGTGTCATCGGTACAGATTTCATCAATGAAGTCGAAGAAAAGAAAAAGAAGCAGTGGAATCATTATGAACAAATCGTCATTCCACCGAAGAAGACCGTCCGGATGCAGTTGCATATCTGGACGCGCGGAAACGAGAAAAAGGCTGGGCAGTTGCGTCTGAAAAATCTCGAAGTGCTACCGTACGATCAACTGATTCTAGTCGATCAACTTGTTCTCTCCGAGCAAAGCGAGATGTTGTTCGCAACAGAACCTGCGCGTGCGCTTGACGTCGATGCCTCACAGATGGGACGGGATATAAAAAGCGATGCGCCACTCGAGCGCTTCACGGTCAACGATTCTCCGACACCGTTATTTAAACTCCAGACAGATCAGGAAACGATGCGTGGTGACACGGCATTAAACGGAGTTAGTCAGTTGTATCGTTCGAACGAAAAGACGGCACATGTGACCGTCGTGTTGCGTCCGATTTATTACGCCGGACTGACCATCCTCGTCTTAGCGCTCCCACTTAGTATCTTGTTGATTTATTTCATGACAAGCAATCGTGGTCTGGCTGTGCAACAACGCCTATCGTCCGTGTTCAAGCAACGTCTTCCTCGTCTGAAACGAAAACAGAAATAGTTTATCTAAAAAGCTAAAAGGACAATGGAGACCCCTCGGATCCCCATTGTCCTTTTCATTTGACCGGTACTTCGTCTTTCCGGTGGCGCTGATACAGACTGACCATTGTTTTTAAGAAGGCGACGGAATCCTTGACGAGATTGACGTGCGATCCTTCGCGTTCGATGCAGGTCACAGGCTGTTGATAGACCCGTAAGCGTTCTTTTTTCGCTGCATACATCAGCTCCAAGTCAATCGCAAGACCACTCTCGACGTGTAGATAAGGCAACAGGCGATGAACGACACGACGGTTGATGATCTTCAGACCGGTTTGCGAATCCGTCACCCCTTTTGGCAGGAAGAAGCGTGTCAGATTCCGTTTGCCGAAGCTCATGAATCGACGGACAGCTCCCCGGTCTTCAATCGTCAAATCCTTCGTTCCGACGACGATGTCATAATACCCTTCCTGGGCAATCGTCAACAGACGGGCGATGTCTTCGATCCGAAACGAATTGTCCGCATCGACGAAGACATAATAATCACTTGAGATGTTTTTCATCCCTTCAATGAATAGACCGGCTTTTCGTGTATTCTGCTCGACTTGATGGACTTCAAGATAGCCGACGGTGAATAATGTATCCGTCGCTTCCATGACGATCGAACGATACTCCTGTAAGAGTGCCTTCGATCGGTCAGATGATGCATCATCAAAGAAGTTGATCGAGGCATGGATATAATCTTCGCTGATGAAGGTCGCAAGTGACTCCAAAAAATCTTTTACGTAATTAAAACGTTTCTCTTCGTTAAATATTGGCAATATAAAGGCTATAGTATCCTTTAAAATGGGATATTCAGGATGGATGATATGCTGGATTTCCGCAAATAATTCATTCGGATACGCGGGACGGTAGGAAAAGAGCCGTAACATACCGTCGCCTTGGACCAAATGATACGGAAAATCACCTTTTCGTCGAATCGCTTCTTTGACCAGCAGAATCTTTGATCGGGGACGTGTCGAACGAATCTGATTCGCGATGGCCAGCTCATCTTCACGTGTTTCATAATCAACGATATACAGTAAAATCTCATGCGTTTCCGCTTCCTGAATTTCTGTAATGGCAATTTGTTGGAAAGAAGCAGGACATTTCCCTGGTTGTGTATAAAAAAGAACAGGATAATAGGAAATCAGTGATTCGTAAGGAATCTGACGAAAATGATCCGTGAACACAGCAATGTATTCTTGACTCATAAGGCTCATCCTTTCCATGGAACAACTCTGACTGGTGGGAGGTGTACTGATGACAAGCTTTATCCAACGACATGCTGTCCTCTTAATTTTTCCGATTCTTGATGTGGCACTGAATCTCGTCAACTATGCCTATCACTTATTACTGGCTCGCGAACTCTCTAGTGCTGTTTACGGATTGCTCAACGCCTATTTAGCGTTCTTGGGTCTTTTACTGATCATCGGTAGCGCCTTACAATGGACCGTCACCCGGGACCACAGTCAACAAAAAACAAATGATTACAAAAATCTCAGTATACGCATTTTAGCGATTACAGGATCTATCTTACTTATTTTACTTTATGCATTACCCTATTTCCTGCCATTTACCAAAATAAACCTTCTGATTGTTTACTTTATTGTCGGTTTCCACATTCTTCTGTCCTTTCGCCGTGGTGTATTGCAAGCAACTGAACGCTTTTATGCACTCAATCTCTCGTATTACATCGAATCCGTCGTTAAAGTCCTAGCCACCTGGCTTTTGATCCAACAAACGAATGTCACCTATGCGCTCATTTTCATTCTGCTCGGTATGATTGCTTCCTATCTGTTAAGCCTTACGCAAGTCGCCTTTCCAGTTAGTAGCGGACAGATGCAAGCCGGCGGACTTCTCCACATGATTCATACACAGGTCGTCATGACCCTATTCTTCACACTCGATAGTTTGCTTGTCACACGCTATTTTCCACAGCTAGCAGGAGATTATTCCGTTGCTTTACGATTCGGTCAACTGCTGTTGTTCGTTGCACTCTCCCTGGCACAGCTGTTGTTGCCACGTTTAAGCCAAAAGAGCCAAGAGGACTCGTTCCATCTTTGGGAACGCCGTTTTTACGGTCTTCTCCTGAGCGGTCTTGTTTTTGCTGTTCTCATCTACTGGACAATCGTTCCATATCTGATTCCTCTATTGTTCGGTGATGGTTATGAAGCGGCAACACATTACATCAAATATATGGTTTTTGTCTATGCCGGTATTACCCTGATCCAGTATGAGGCCCTCGTTCAGTTTTCGCTTCATCGAACCGGTTACCTCAAAGGTTATTGGCTAATTCTCATTCTGTTTGCCATCGTACTGACGACGTTGCACGCAACGATTGAAACATGGTTACTTGGTCAGGCATCTGTCTTCCTGATCAGCGCCGTCGTACTACGCTTCACCTTGCCGCGACACCCTGATTTAGTGAAGGAGGTATGACATGAAACCCCATCTACTTTTTTTATCTTGGCGGGACATCAAACATCCAAAAGCCGGCGGTGCAGAGGTCTTTACCCATGAAATGTTACGTCGTGTCAGCGATGACTACGAGATCACACACCTCTCGCCTGCTTTTGACGGCGGGCACGATGTCGAATACCTCGACGGCATCACGTACATCCGTAAAGGCACATCGTTATCAATCGTTCCCTATGCTTTTTCTTATTATCAATCGCACGCTGCAACGATCGATCTCGTTGTCGATCAGATGAATACCCATCACTTCTTTACGCCACTCTATGTCCCACAGTCAAAACGTGCTCTCTTCATTCACCAGTTAACACGCGAAATTTGGCAAATCAATGTTCGACCACCCTTCTCGTATATCGGTGAATGGACGGAGACACCGCGTCTGAAGCTTTATCAAACCGGACGCGCCTTGACCGTCAGTCAATCCACGGCAGACGACCTGCTTGCTGTCGGCTTTTCCAAAGACGAGGTGACGATTTTACCGGAAGGTCTTTCTTTTACACCATGGCAAGAAGCCGACTGGCAACCAAAGGAAGAACATCCGACATTTCTATATGTAGGACGTATGTCTGCCTATAAAGGCATCAATGATGCGCTTCGAGCATTCGTCATGCTGAAACAGGAATATGCAGATGCCCGTTTCTGGGTCATCGGGAAAAAGGATGAGAACTATATCGCCCAGCAGCTTGATCCACTCGTTCCGGAAGAGATGCGAGCGTCCATCACCTATTTCGGCTTCGTCAGTGAAGAAGAAAAACTTAAACGGATGAGTCGTGCTACCGCTCTCCTCTTTCCTTCAAAACGAGAGGGATGGGGGCTGACGGTCAGTGAAGCCGCCGCTGTCGGAACTCCGACAATCGTCTATGATGCACCCGGATTACGCGACGCCGTCCAGTATGGGATGACCGGTTATATGGCAAAAAGTCAGACACCCGGTGCACTCGCTGCCGAGATGCGCGCCTGCTTACGTGAGCCGGAAGAATACGAAACGATTCGACTGGCCGGTCATCGGTTTGCGCAAACTCTGCACTGGGACCATACAGGTCAGGCATTCCGCCGATGGTTAGAACAGGAGCTATTACCCGTTGCACTAAAGGAGGATTACTCATGATTGGAATCGCGATGTCGACTTATGAAAACGAAGCCATCATTTCCGAAACGATTCGCTCTCTAAAAAGCCAGCAGGCTCCGTTCTGCTGTGTCATCGCAGATGATGGCTCAACGGATACGACCGTTGAGACGATCCGGCGACTGACAGACGGGGACGAACGTTTTGAAGTACTTGCCTTGCCACACGGGGAACGAGGCATTGCTCGAAAAACAGCAATCGACCGCCTCAAACAATTAGGTGTGCACTATCTATACATCATCGATTCAGACATGGTCCTCGAAGATCAACTTCTAAAGAGTTGTCTGCTCTATCTCGATGCCCATCCGGAAGTAGGTGCTCTCGTCATACCGGAGCTCGCATACAGTGATTATGCGAACTACTTCAGTCAGGTAAAGGTTTTTGAACGCAATCTGTTTAATGTCCCAAGTGATCAGCTCGATACACATACGATGGAAGCCGCACGCTTTTGGCGGCTCGACGCGTACATCGCTTCAGGTGAAATCAATCCGACACAAATCAGTTTTGAAGAGACGCAGCCGACGATCCGTTACTTGGAACAAGGTGGAGTCATCCGTCGCGCCACTTTTACACACGTGCGCCACAACGAAAAGCAGGTCGAATTAAACGACCTGCTCCGAAAGAAGCGCTATTACTTCGATGTGATGCCTGCGACGCTTGACGCAGAACAAGGTGGCTTCATGAAAGCCTTACGTCGCTGGTACTTTTTCCGCCCCGTTCTGTATCACCAGGCAAATTTAAAGAAGTATCGACGTCATCCTATTTTGACGATTGGTGTCATCTACATGTACCTGCGCCTCAGCTTTATTGGTGTCGAGTCTTTATTTTTCAAACGGGTTTCGTAATACTTCCGACGACTGATTGATACAAGATGTAGGTACCGAACTGCGTGGGGAATTCTAAACGCTCTATCTGGTCTTCTTCACGCACCTCTTGTTCGGAGTGACTAATGATCAAAGAGCGTTGACTGGCAATCGCTCCGTCTTCAAAAAATAAACAGTATGGACGATCTGAACTCAAAAGCACGCTCTCGAAATGGTTGACCAAATTGCGTTTCCGTTGCTTCGTTTCGACGACTTCATCACCAATGTTAGTCATGATGGAGAGTATTCGCTCATCAATTTTTAAAGGTTTTGTCATCATCCGACTGACATTTCCTGCATTTACTGCTGCGAGCAGCGTGTGCACCTGCATATAATCGGTCAACACGATTTGTTTCGTTAGTGGTGCACGTTGCTTCGCGATTCGTAATAATTCGACGCCGTCCATTTCTGGAAGTCGTAATTCCGTCAGTAAGACATCCACGTCGGATGCTGCGAGTTGCTCGAGTGCTTCTTCTCCCGATTTTGCCTCACAGACATCTTGCCCAGAAGCCAGCAATTTTCGACGCAAGATGTGTCGTGTCGGTTCATGAGAATCAACTAATAAATAAAGTGCCATATGTGATCGCCTCCATTTTGTTAAAAGAAAGGATGTTGAAAACATGTATATTCTCTTACTATCAGGTGGATCCGGAAAACGACTTTGGCCACTGTCGAACGATTTAAATTCGAAACAGTTCTTAAAAATTCTTGAAGATCGTGAGGGAAACAAACAATCGATGATGGAGCGGGTCTTCCAGCAACTCCAGGAAGTCGGCTTAGATGACCGGACCGTCATCACGACGACAAGCTCACAAGTCGATGCGATTGAAAATCAACTCGGTTTTCGAACGTCCATCATTCAGGAGCCTTCCCGCCGCGATACGTTTCCCGCCATCATGCTCGCAACGAGTTATCTCGCCGAGCGAATCGATTTAGAAGAGACCGTCATCATCATGCCGGTCGACCCTTACGTCGAACTTTCGTTCTTCGAGCGGTTCGACCAACTGGACCAAGCCGTTCAAGCGAATCCAGATGCATTACATCTGATGGGTGTCGAACCGTTGCATCCGACGTCTAAATATGGTTATATCATTCCGCAGACGGCAGAAACGATGTCCATCGTCGAACGCTTCCAGGAGAAACCGACGGTCGAGGTCGCAGCAACCCTGATTGACCAAGGTGCACTTTGGAACTGTGGTGTCTTTGCCTGCCGACTTGACTTTTTAATGCGGCGTTTAGAAGAACAAGATGTTCCAACGACGTTTGAAGCACTGCGTTCGGATTATGAGACACTGGAAAAAACTTCGTTTGATTATGCTGTCGTCGAGAAAACGGATGCTTTATTCGTTCATCGGTATGATGGCTACTGGAAAGATCTCGGAACATGGAACACTTTGACGGAAGAAATGCCACACCCACTTCACGGAAACGCCCGGATGCTCCACTCGACGAACACACATATCGTCAACGAGTTGCAGGTACCCGTGTTAGGCATCGGACTTGATAACCTGATCGTATCCGTGAGTCCGGACGGTGTCCTCGTTGCTTCAAAAGATGAAACGCCTGCCTTAAAGGACTACTTGACAGATGCGACACTTCCACCACAATTTGAATGGAAGCGATGGGGATATGCGACGATCTTACATCAACAACAATTAGAAGACGGACGGTACGCCGTCACCCGACGTTTGCATATCAAGGCACATCAACAAATTAGTCACCATTATCACGCACACACCGATTCGACGTGGAGTATTTTACAAGGACGAGCGGAGGCGTTGATTGATGGACAGTTGCAACAACTCGGTCCGACTTCCGTCGTCCACATCCCGCAAGGTGTTCCGCATACGCTGACAACCCTTGACGACTTGATCATGATTGAAATCAAATATTCCATCGATTGGACAGAACAAGATAACTATCCGCTACCGACGCCCCTCCGATCTAACCCTTGACTACAAGAACGACGCCAGATGAGGCGTCGTTCTTTTTAGTTCAAAAAAACTTCACTGGTCACGAACGTCACTGGACCTGTCATTTCAAAATCTCCAGCATGACGCGGGAGAAAGAACTGACTACCTTTTTGTAGATGTATATGTTGTTCTCCTTGACATGCTTCGCCTTCCCCTTCAATGACCGTCAACAAGCGAAAAACCGAATGATCCCGCAAGACATAACGCCCCGTCACATCATGGCGGATGATCGTGAAGGAAGGTACTTGTAAAAGTTTCGTCATCACGCCGCCCTCTTTTTCAATGGTTTCTAACTGATTCATCCACGGTTCATCTGGAATCGTCGTGACCGCAATGGCTTTTTCGACATGCAACTCGCGTGGTTTTCCATCATCACCTAGCCGGTCGTAATCATACAGACGATACGTTCGGTCACTCATCTGTTGAATCTCAAGAAGAACGATGCCGGGTCCTAACGCATGAATCGTACCACTTGGAATATAGTAAAACTCTCCTTTTTTTACACGTTGATGCCGTAATGACGTATGCCAATCCTTTTCTTGCGCACAACGGAATAGATCATCCCGTGTTTTTAGATTATGACCAAGAATGATTTCTGCATCGGGTGTGGCTTCTAGGATATACCAACATTCGTTCTTGCCGTATGGTTCTCCTTCAAGCCGTCGTGCTTCCTCATCATTCGGGTGCACTTGAACGGATAAGTAAGCCGATGAATCAAGCAACTTCACGTGCAATGGAAATGCATCGAGCAGATAATCACCAAACAGTTCCGTTCGATCCGTGCTCCATAGTTCATCTAGCGTCTTTCCTTGATAAGGTCCATCTAAGAAGGGCGTCCGACCACTTGCATGGGCGGAAGCCGTCCAACATTCTCCAATTTGCCCTTCCGGTAAATCAAACTGAAACAACGCTTCTAATCGTCGACCGCCCCAAATCCGTTCTTTAAAAACTGGTTGAATGGCATACATATCGACGCGGACTCCTCATCAATCCGGAGTGACGCTTCACCTCCATTATGTTTAGTTACCTCTTTATACCCATTTACATGTATATATTATCCAAGTGAAGGTGAATTGATGCATAAAAAAACCAGGTCACAGATGTTTCTGCGACCTGGTTTAGAAATAAGTTACGATCCGTCATTCATAAGTTGATTTGTTCAATGATCGTCTGCGGATCAACGCGCTTTGTATAATCCGATGGTACTTCTGCAAAACGAATCACACCGTCCGTATCAATAATGAACGTCGCCGGTTTCGGTAACTGCCAATCCTCATTTCCGTTGTGTTTTGCTACATCAAGTCCCGATGCCTTGTAAATCTCGATCAAGTAATCTGGCAGGTCGAACACTAAATCAAATTGGCTTGATACATGTAAATCAACGTCACTCAAGACAGGGAAACTTAACGCATTCTTATTTGCTGTCTGCTCAGCAAATTCAGGTGTCTCTGGACTGATCGCAACGACGGTCGCTCCCTGAGCACGGATTCGGTCGATTTCCCGTTCGTACGCGCGAAGCTCGAGATTGCAGTACGGACACCAGCCGCCCCGATAGAACGTTAAGATGACAGGACCTTGCTCGAGTAATGTCTCGATTGCCACCGGCTCCCCTGATACATCGGGTAACGTAAAGTGTGGAATCGTATCACCGACCCCTAAACCTTTAGCGATACCGGAAGCAGCGAGTTCAGCTGTCGCTTCCGCCATCAAACGTTGTTTTTCAGCAGGTGCCTTTTGTCGGAATTCCGATTGATACTGTTTGATTTCTTCGAGTAATCGTGTCATGTGTTCTCCCCCTTTATTGCTGTATAGAATAACAAGGAGATTACTCGTTTGTCTCTTCTGACGACTCTTCTGCCTTCTTCCGGAATCGTTTCACGAAGCCCATCAGTTGTTCCGGTGTCAGTTCAAGCTTATTCTCATAGACATATTTTGTTCCATATCCGAGTGCAAGGGTCGCGGTCGAAGCAACTCCCGCTGCAATGACGGCACCATACCCCGGAACCAGCTTCGCAATTTGCCGAAAAGCGGTCTTTCCGGAGTTTCCGACGATCGTCACGACAAGTAATTCCTTCGCACTCTCTTTGGATAACTGTCGTTCATACAGATTCGATAACTTGAGCATCAAACCGATTTGAATTGAAGTCAACGGAATGATATCAGCTCCCGGGAACGGCACGGCACCAATCGCCCCAGCGGCTGTTCCGGCACCAACGATCCAGTTGTTGGCGATCTTTCCGCGAACGGTCGGATCCATCTGGCGAACGAACACATTATCCTTGTCGAACTTTTTTAAGATGTCGAGGACCTCCCGGCGCAGCCGATCGATGTTCGTTCCTTCTCGTGCTGATACGGGAATGATTTTCGGTCCTGGTAGTTTTTCTGCAATATGGCGGACGATTGTATCAACATCATTCGTCGCATCCATCTTCGTGACGACAATTAAGACGTTTTGATTATGTTGATAAATCTTCCGGAAATTTTTCGTCTCCGTCTCGGATAAGACGGTACCTGCCGCATTTAAAAAGTAAAGGATGACATCGGCACTTTGATAGTACGTCCATGTCGCTTCCGAGTTCTGTGTATTGGCATCATTCAATCCCGGTGTATCAACGAAGATGACTTTATCTTCCGGGTGCTGTCGAACCTGATCGATGCGAACCGTTTCGCCTGGACGTGCTCCGACCGTTGCTACCTCCCGACCGAGAATTGCGTTTAAGGTCGAGGATTTTCCCGCATTGACGTCTCCGATCAACGCGACGGTCACGTCCTGCTCCAACGATTGATTAAAATCCCGTCGCTCCGCTTCAAACGACTGATCAAAGATTTCCTCCAGTTTACGTTTCCGCTTTTGTTGATTGGTCTCGAGTCCTTCACCAAAAAAATCATCCATCGTGATCCCTCCCCCTTCTTCTACTGTCTGTCTTTTCCCGTTATCCCTTGCTTTCAACACAAAAAGGTAAGTGAACACGATGTCCACTTACCTTCTAAATTTGTGTACTGCGTCGCTCAAGCAACACCGTATCGCGCCATCTGCCGCCGAGCCGACCAATTCGCTCCCGGCGTCCGACTTCTCGAAACCCGAATCGCTCATGAAGGCGCAGACTCGCTTGATTTTCTGGGAAAACTTGCGATTGCAGGGTCCAGATTCCTGCTGCTTCACTTGCTTGAATGACGTCGTCCATCAGGCGTGTGCCGACACTTTTACCGCGTGCTTCTTCTGCGATATAGAGGCTGATTTCAGCAACACCGGCGTATGCCGGGATCGAAGAAAATGGACTTAACGCGACCCAGCCGAGCAGTTGCTCGTCTTCCATCGCAACGAGACGGCTGTGTGCGTGGTGATGCTGCGTCCATTCTTCGTACGGTAATGCTTCCGTGCGAAACGTCGCGTTTTCCGTCTTTATTCCTTGTTCATAGATCCGAACGACTTCCGGATAATCCGATTCTTTCATTAGTCTAATGTGCATGGTGTCTCCTCTGTCCGTTCTATCATCTTATCAAGTTCTATACTTCTAATCGCACTGCCATTTCCCGACCGAATCGGTCCCCGTGGTCGATGAAGCCGAGACTCGCATATAAACGGTGTGCCGCCTGATTATCCGGTCGATAACCGACGACGATTCGTTTCGCTGCGGGTAACATTCGCATCTCGCCAATCACGGCTTGCATCGCCAATCGCCCAATTCCGTTCCCTTGCTGCGCTTGATCGATCATGATGCGGTAAATCCAGTAGCCGTCGAGTTCTTCTAGCTCCGTGTTGTACATCACAAAACCAACGATGGTTTCATCTGCAATGATCGCCCGAAGGACGAGGCTAGGTTCGAACTTCGCTTGCGCGATCGAGTAGACGTTCGCTTCCATGAAGTCCTGTTGTTCCGTCGTCAGCGTCAGCCCACAACACGCTTCCCAGTTCTCTGCTGTTACCGGTACAAGTTGAATCATGTTCATTTCCCCTTTTAGTTAGACGGGAGTTGCCTCCAGCGTCTGTTGATCACATCGTTGCACGGTGATCGCCCCCTTTCCTTCTCTTTCCTATCGGCTGACTCGCTTCATTGTTGAAGGACTGCTGCGTTTTCAAGCACCGCAGGTAGTTCGGCTAATGACGTAATCGTAAACGTCGGCTTGATATCCGTCGCTGGTTTTCCGTCTGGATTAAACCAACAGGTTGCGATACCAGCTTGATTGCCACCTGCGATGTCAGCTGACAAGGAATCTCCGACGATGATTGTTCGCGCCGGGTCGAATTGCGGAATCCGCGCAAACACATGATTGAAGAACCCTGCCATCGGTTTTTGAAAACCTGTCTCCTCTGACACGAAAATCGTTTCAAAGAAGTCTGTTAATCCGGCGCCATCAAGTCGTGCGCGTTGCGTCTTCGAAATCCCGTTCGTGACGACGTACATCGTGACGTTTCCGGCTAGCTGCTCAAGCAGCGCCGTCGCACCGGGAATCAATTCTGTTCCTTGTGCGAGATAGCCGCGATACGTTTCGTCAACTTCTCGTCCGTCGACCGTTCGTCCTTCTTCCGCAAAGAACGTCACGAATCGCGAATGAATGACGTCTTCACGTGTCACTTCTCCCCGTTCGAGTGCTTTCCAAAGCGCTTGATTGAGTGTTTTATAGCGCGCTTCTCGCTCCGGCGTCCACTGCAACTCTTGCTGCTCAAGCAGACGGCGAAAGGCACTCCGTTCCGTCGCTTCAAAATCAAGTAATGTATGGTCAATATCGAATAATATCGTCGTGTAAAACATGTTCAGGCTCCTTTTCGTACGTGTTGTACAGTCGTTGTTTTGCCACCTAGTTGAAATAACAGCACGCCGCCACCAATCAATAGGACACCGAGTGCTTTTGTCCATGTAAACGGAACGGCTTGTAATCCGAACCAGCCGAGCGTATCCCAGAGTAGGGCAAACAAGATTTGCGATACCATGACGATTGAAATCGCACGGCTCGGTCCGAGTTGTTGAACCCCTTGCGTCACACAGAGGACGACACCGACACCAATGATCCCGCTGAACCAAAACCACGTTTGCGCATCTTTTAGTGCAAATAGTTGTGATCCTTCGACGATCAGTCCAATCGTCAGTGAAGCGAGGAACCCGAGTCCAAGGACTAGCGTCGTCGTCGCCCAAGCACCGACATGTTCTTTGACTTTAGCGTTAAACGTGTTTTGAATACAGACGAGCATGCCCCCACAAAGGGCAAGGATGATTCCCGTAACCATGTCGCACCTCCTTCATTCGTAAATGCTTTCTCCGACTCGCTCCATCAATCCGTCTCGATCAATGATTTCAATCGTATGCTGCGTCCGGCGAATCAACCCATCATCGACGAACTGGCGTAAGACACGATTGACATGACGGTAACTCGTTCCGATCAAATCCGCCGCATCGACGAGTTCCTTACTTGCAAAAGCATCCGTATTAGGTGTCATCGACAGCAAATAACTGGCGAGTCGAACTTCGACCGGGTACAACAGATTGAAGCTGAGCGTATGCGATTTCAATTCAAACTTTTTCGTGATCGTCTCGAGTAAAAATAATAAAAAGGCAGGATGATGGACACGTGCCTCTTCCAAATCCGGATAGGCAATCCGTAAGACGGTCACTGGTGTCACGGCCTCGACCGTGTTCATCAAATCAATCTTTCGGACGAACTCAATATCGCCGACGAGATCAAACGGATGCTTGAAGGACAACACGAGACGTTTCCCTGTTGCCGACATATGCGTGATCTTCAATTTCCCTTCGACGAGCAGGTAGAGTTCATGTGCAACATCCCCTTGCCGGCACAACGTCTCCCCTGATGCAAACGTCTGGACGTGCATCGCCTTGCGTAAGCTTTCATCAAAGACATGTGATAACTGATAGCGTTCCAAATAGGTCATCATGTCCGTCACGCTCTCACCCCCTTAGCTCTTTAAGATGAAGATCCCTGCAATCATCATCGCGATACCGATGATTTGTGGTCCGCGCAGTCGCCGCTTTATGACGCCAAACCAGCCTCTGCCGTCAATCCAAAGCGCCAGCGCCAATTGCGCCAGTAAAAAGAGCGAAATCGTCAAGGTCACACCCATCCGGTGGACCGCTGTCATGTTGCTGAATAAAATGATTGCCGCAAAGGCACCGCCAGCTAGATAGAGCGGTTTGACACGTCGCATCGCTGAAAAACTGCGGTCCCGTAAGACGATTGCTAAGAGGATCGCAACGATGAACCCGGTCATCTGAGTAATCGTCGCCGCTTGCCATGTCCCAATCGCTTGACTGATCCTTGCATTGGCAACACTTTGGAGCGTTAAGAAAAAGCCGCCGGCCATCGCAAATAAGATACCACGCATATGCATACTCCTCTCCTGTTCCATGATACTCTCATTTAACGAGAGTCACTCGGATTTGAACAGGACATTTGTCCTGAGATATTCAGAAGTTCAGACTTTATGTTGACTAAAAAGGATTTTATACAAAGCCAAGTGTATCAAAAAAGCGATTCTTCTCAGCAAGAGAACAATCGCTTTGGGTCTAAATGATTTATACTTCTTCTTCCAATCGTTTAATCGCTTCATCTAGCTGTTGCTGATCCTCATCCGACAGCTTCGGGTATTGCGGATCGAGTTCTTTCAATACATCATTCATGACTTCCGTAATAATATACCGCGAGTACCACTCATCATCTGCCGGCAAGATATACCATGGCGCATACGATGTCGATGTCGCCGTGACGAGTTCGGCAAAAATGTCATGGTACTCGTCCCAGTGTTTCCGCTCCTCGATATCATTGAACGAAAACTCGAAGTTTTTCGTCGGATCTTTCAAGCGGTCCAACAACCGCTTTCGCTGTTCTTCTTTTGAGACGTGGAAGAGAAACTTGACGACACGGAATCCGTTCTCAACGAGATACCGCTCAAAGTCATTGATTTGGCGGTAACGCATCTGCCAGACATCCCCGTCACTTGGTTTCTCTTCATCTTCAATCAAATCATGAATCCGGGGCGCGATGACTTCTTCATAATACGAGCGGTTCAAGATGCCGATCTCGCCTTTTCCCGGTAATCCTTCATGGATTCGCCATAGATAATCATGTTTTTGTTCCGTATCCGATGGCTTCTTGACGGAAATTGTCCGAAGTCCCTGCGCGTTCAAGTTGGAAAAGATGTAACTGATGGCTTCATCCTTTCCCGCTGCATCAATCGCTTGCAAGATGACGAGTACTCCGTGTTTTTCTTCAGCATGTAGCCGCCAATGTAATTCCTTCAGCGTTTCAACGCTCTTCGGAATCTTCTTCTCTCGTAACTCCTCTTCTGAAACGGTATGTTCTTCTGACGTCGGATAGTTCGCAAACGAAACTTGCTCGCCTTCCTGAACACGATAGGATGATAGTTTCACGATATGACCCCTTCCTGAATGCCTTCTAAAGGGGGTTTACCCTGCCCACTCACTCTAAAAACGTTCAGATGAACTTATCTTCCTAAAAGAACGCGGACTCCTTCTTCAAGTGTCATCACCGGACGGCCGAGTAACGCTTCAAAATCATCACTTTCAACGGCTAATGTGCCGGCAGCGATATCTGCCTGAATCCCGATCAGCATCGGAAGCAAGAAATCAGGTAATCCGGCTGCTTGCATCCGCTCCCCATATGTCGCACTATCAACCTGATCCAAGACGACGGATTGATTGAGGACCGATCCGACTGCTGATGCCAGTTCTGCTTGTGTGTGCAATGGACCGGACAGTTCATAGATTGATCGCGGATGTTCAAGCGTCAGCCCTGTCGCGATTGCCCGTGCATACTCATCTTGTAATGCCCATCCGACTTTTCCTTCGCCGGCTGCCGTTAACCAGTCTGCGCCTTGCGCAACGGCATCAATCGTTCCGAGCTCATTTTCAAGATACCAGTTGTTGCGGAAAAAGACATACGGAATACCTGTCGCCTGAATCGCTTCTTCGGTGACACGATGTGTCCGTGCGAGTCCGTTCGTGCTGTGTGCCGCATTCGCGATGCTCGTATAGCCGATCAGTTTGACGCCTGCTTCTTTTGCTGCCGTGACAGCGGCTTGGTGTTGCCGGATCCGCGTGCTCTCTTCACCGTCTGTCGAGATGATCAGCAGACGGTCGATGCCTTGAAATGCTTGTCCGAGTGTTTCCGGCTGATCAAAATCACCATGCCGGACGTCGATTCCTTGCGCTGCAAGCGACGCTGCTTTTTCGACGTCACGGACACTAACCGCTACGTTTTCGTTGCCGACTTGTTCACTGAGATGTTGCACGATCCGCGCCCCTAATTTTCCGGTTGCTCCTGTAATTAACCATTTCATGATAAAACCACTCCTTTGAAGTTTGATGTTGTTCTTCATGATACGCCAGGTGATACACTAAAAAAAGTAGGCACTTATCTGAAACTAGGTCCCTCAAAACGAACCAATGGGAGAGGATAAACGTGGCTGTATTCGATTCAACGACCAATCAACGGACGGCTTGTCCGGTCACTCGGGTCCAACAGATGGTTGCTGGCAAATGGAAGATCATCTTGCTCTGGCACCTGACACACGGGACGCATCGTTTTCATGAACTGCAACAATTAACAGGTATCTCTAAAGGAACATTAACGCGTCAGCTTCGCGAGCTCGAGGCGGATGGTTTGATTCAACGACACGTCTTTGGCGAAGTTCCTCCTCGCGTTGAATATTCCCTGACGGATGCCGGACATAGTTTTTTACCGATTCTTGACCAAATGGCAGCTTGGAGTCAGCAACACTTCCAGGGGGAATGATCGTGAGTAACAAAAAAACATGCGCTTCTTCTCGATTCAGAAAAGAAGTGCATGTTGTCATTCATTCCGTCGCTGTCACCGTCTGACGTAGGTGAGTGTCGATGGCTTCAGCAACACGTAATCCGGAGATGACAGCACTCTCGACGCGCGTCCGTCCTGACGCATCATCAGCTTCAAGAAACGCATCACCAGCAAGCCAAAGCGGGTGTGCCGTCAGTTTCAAATGCGGTGTCCGGTAAACCGCGCGTGCCTGGGCGTAACGCCAACGCTTGAGCTGACGCGAGACAATCGTCACCGGTCCGAGTTGCTGTTGTAACAGACGCTCGACTTCAGCGAGTGTCTCTTCTTCCGGACGCTCGTACCAGCCTTCACTGAAGCGGGCTGTCATATAGACGCTCAGGAGTGTCGTCTTCGAAATCTGTTTCTCGGCATTATTGACGAGTTTTAACATCCCATCGACGAGTTGTTCGTCTTGTAGGCCGACTTCCCCGATTGTCAGTCGCTCTTTGATTTCAAACAGACCGACGAACGTCGGCTCGAACGTCACCTGACGTAACTGATCGTGATCGTCATCAGTGAGCGTCAAACGAGAAGTCTGCAACAGTTCATATGCTTGCGGCACCGGTGCCGTCACGAGTAGCGCATCGTACGCACCTTGATGATCCGTCGCCTGTGTGACGAGGTCATTTTCCGTTGCCGTAATATGCGTGACCTGTTCGTTCAACCGGACGGGAATCCCTCGACCAATCGCTTGGACGAGTTGATTCATCCCGTTCGTCGCGATATAGCGTGGAAAATCCGTTCCGAACCACTTGCGGACCCAGCCTTTTTCAAGCCAGTCGTCGACTTCACGTTCCAATTCTTTCGTTCGGACTGTGAAGAAGACGGCACCATGATCCGCTGTTCCTTCATCTATCCGCCGTGTCGCCATTCGCCCCCCGACGCTTTGGCTCTTTTCGATGATTTCAACAGCATGTCCTGCTGCCTGTAATTGACGTGCCGCAAAGATCCCGGCGAGTCCACCGCCGATGATTCCGATTCGTTTTCCTGTCATCTTGCTTCCCCCTCAGATTCCTCATTTCCCTAAGTATAGAGGTTTCTTCCAAGACATGGGTGAATCAATACCCATCCGATATGCTCGTCTGTAATTCCAGCTGGATGAGCGCGATGTTTTCCTCGAAGAACGCCTGGTGCTCTTCTAAGCCACGCTTAACACACCAGCCGACGGCCGTGAGCGCTTCCCATAAACGATAGTATGAAATATACGTCTCGATCGGCACGTCTGGGTGTAACGTCGCGTATCCTTCTTGAAATGCCGTGACGTAAACAGAACCACATGTATTGAGATTACGGACGATCTTCGTGAAGTCCATCTCGACGGCCCCGTAGCGGGTCGTCTCGAAATCGATCACCCCTGTAACTTGATCACCTACCGTCAGTAAATTTGCTAGGCGGAAGTCACAATGTGTGGCAACGGGACGTGAAGGCTCCGGTAACGACTGTTCTCGTCTGACTAACTCATTTTGGATGTTCTCTAAAAAAACCGAATCGAGTTCGGATCTGATGAACGGTAGGAATCCATCGAGTTTTTCATTCCGGAAGCGTCGCCAGTCCTGAACCGGATAGGCATAAAATCCATCTTCCGTATACTCGCCGTAAGCTTCTCCTGTACACGTATGCAGCATTGCGAGCGTTCGACCAATTTCGTACGCCAATTTTTTAGTCATCGTGACCGGTGCCTGTCCCGGTAAGGCAGCAAGCACGAACGCCCCGGTCGTCTGTCCGGGAGCTGCTTCAGCTAAAATGTGCGGTACTGGTACATGTCCTCTCAGTGCATGAATCCAGCCGCGCTCCCGGTGCCACTTTTCCGCCGTATAGGGTCGCTTCAGGAAAATGACCTGACCATCCGCTAAAACGAGACGGTCGACTTCGGAACTATACGATTCGTCAACGGTTGCGTACGCCGCGACATCGAGTTGAAAATGTTCAATCCATTCGTCTCGTGTCATTTCGCAGTGCCCAGCATCTTCTGTAACGTTTCCCCTGGCAGTCCGTCAATCGGTCCGATATAGGTCGATTCAAAGCCGAGTCCCATCAAAATACGACGCGACGCCTCATGCGCTGGATCAATCGTCGCCGTGACGACCTGCAACTCTTCTTCTATCGCTAGCTGTAACAGGCGCTTAGCAATCGCTGTACCGTATCCTTTTCCCCAGTAATCCGGCAGTAACATATAGCCGAGTTCTGCTTCGAACGGCTGGGTTTGACTCCGTGTCATGTGTCCGATCCCAATCCATTCCTCTCCCGCAAACGTGAGGTAGGATCCAAGTTGGTCGTGCTGTTGCTGCTCAAGGATGCGCGCAAAACGCTGTTTCGTTTCTGCCTCCGTTAACGCCTGTTCCGTGATGTAACGCATGACACGTTCGTCTTGCACGAGCGTCGCGTATCGTTCGTAATCGGGCGCTGTCATTTTTCGTAATTCAATCATCTTACTCTCCTTTTCATGTCCGGTAGTCATTGTGAATCGGGCTGAAGACATCTTCCGTCGACGGACGGACGATCGCAAAGTGCTCAACATTGTAGTGTCCGTGTAAGACTTGATTGTGATGTGCGATCATTTGCTCCGGCGTCAGGACATCGGAGCCGTTTGTTGTATGCCCGTCGGCGACGAGTGTGACATCAAAACCATGCACCGTCGCGCTGCGCACCGCGGTATCAATGCAGTGTTCCGTCTTACAGCCTAAGACAATCAGATGGTCAATTGATGCTTGCTGCAGATGATCAAGCAAGGGGGTGCCATGAAACGCATTCGTCGCCGCTTTATCGAACGTGACACTGGACGCTGGAACGGGAATCGAGTCATGGACTGCAAACCCAGGTCCTGTTCCACCGGCGACGTCGAGATCCCGAATAAAGACGACCGGGATGTTCCGATCGTCTGCTTCGAGTACGACCGCTTCGATGACGTGCGCGACTTGTTCTTTTAAGTATACCGGACGTTCTTCCGTATTCCCGTCGACGAGTTCCTGTTGAAAATCAATCACTAGGACCGCTTGTTTCATCGTCGTGTTCCTCCTTGTAGAATGGGTTGCTTGTTCCCTTCCCGTTCGCACGAGCAATCTCCTGCTACTTAAGATTATGAAACTTTTAGGTTTTGAGTTTCGTTAAGAAAAAGGAAAGGATGTGTCTGGATGATTTGGTTTGGCGTCATCTTCTTATGTGTGCTTCTCGTCAATCTGACACTGGAGAAACTGATCATGAACCGGACGATGACAGGGCGCTGGTTCGTACGTAACCTATTCATTTGTCTTGGAATCACCTTATTACTATTCGGAATCGAACGTTATGTCCTATCCGGACTCTAAAAAAAGCAGCTAGCGATTTTCGCTACCTGCTTTTTGGTTTAATAGACTTCGTAGTTTTGCCCCGTCTGTGCCCCTTCGACACTTTTCTCAAACGCCGTCGCAACACTTGACGCCGGAACGGCTTCAAAACCACGGAAGAAGGGTCCGTACTTTTCAAGCGACTCGATCAGTACGTTCGGACTGACACTGTTGATCCGAATACCTCGTGGCATCTCGATCGCTGCTGCATGAACGAACGCTTTGACTCCACCGTTCGCAAGCGCAGCAGATGCGCCTTGACGGATCGGATCGTCCATCATGATACCGGTCGTTAGTGTAAAACTTCCCCCGTCTCGTACGGACTTCAAACCAAGCAAGACGAGATTGACCTGACCTTTTAGTTTACTGTCGATCCCGATTTGATTAAGCTCCGGTGTTAAGTCCGTCAATGGACCAAAATGAGCGCCACCGGTCGCACTGATGACGGCATCAACAGAACCGACCGTTTCATACATCGCCCGGATACTTGCTTCTGATGTGATATCGACTTGTACATCTGCTCCGCTTCGTCCGGCACGAATGATGTCATGTCGCTCACCCAACTGCTCGACGACTGCCTGCCCAATCGTTCCGCTTGCCCCTACTACTAAAATTCGCATGATTCCTTCCCCTTTCACGTCTAGCTTACTTATCTAGCCTACTGCACAGTAGCTGATGGTTTCAAGGAATCTACCGGGTGCGTCTTCAAGAAGACAAGGATTTCATCAAACAGACGTTGTTTATCCCGATCGAGCGTCAGTAAATGTTTACTGTTCGGAAGAAGGACCTTTTTCTGATCTCGGCTCGGCACCGTCGTTTCGATTCGCTCGAGACTTGCATGATAGACGGCATCATCTAAGGCACCAAGGAACAAGGCGATGGGTTGTGTGATCTTCGGCAAGACGACTCCTGTGTCGAGGATGAACTGTTGCAGTGCCTGTAAGTCTTTCTCCGGGCGTAGAAAATGATGGTCAACAAAATCTGCGATCCACTCCGGTGAACGATCGTCAAACTGAAAATACCGTTCTGTATAGCGACGAACGCGGTGCTCAAGTCCGGCAATCGTCCGCTCAAGAATCGGCGTCGAGAGTAAGATGAGTCCTGCACATCCTGACTGCTCTGCCAGTCGAAGTGCCATCACCCCACCGAGTGATTGTCCGATCAAAAAGATGTCGTTGTGCCCTTGATCACGTAAAAACGCGAGTCCGGCTTGCGCGGACTGCCAGACGTCTTCGATCGTCGTCGCAAACAACCGCTCCGGCGATTCCCCGTGTCCGGCATAATTCGGTGCATAACAGGTATAGCCGGCTGTATGTAAAAAGCGAGCGAGACCCCGCATCTCATTCGCACTACCCGTAAAACTGTGCAACAACAAAATAGCAGGTCCAGGTCCTTCTAAGTACAAATCCTTTGATTTGGTGATCAAGCGCGCCCCTCCTTTTCATCTCTTCAGACTTCCTCTACCGAAACACCCTCCCGTAACGATTCTATAATCCGAAAGCCTGGGTAGTTTGCTTCGGATCGTCGTTCGCCAGAGCGGTAATAAGCATTCCAGTAACTGATCATTCGGTCTTCGATCCGCTTCATGTATGCCGGATCATCCTCGACGAATCGCCGCTTCACTTCCGGATCCCATTGCTCGATTGCGGATACGATGATATCAACGATTTCACGGACATACTCACTAGCGAGTTCGATGAGATAGGCGAGGACCCATCCGTCGCGCGGACGAGTTTTAAGTAACTGCTGGAGATAATGCTCACGAACATGACCATCATGGTGACGGGTGTAAAGGCAATATAAAATCGTCTGTTGCGTCGACGTCAACTTCTTAATCCGCTCCGAGTCGATTTCTGAAACGTATACACGCATCGGAATCTGTATCTGTTCGTGCTCTATCTTCACTTTGATTGTCCCTGGTGATAAGCGTCTCCATCCAAACGGTAGACATGCTTTAACGACCCGAACGTCCTGTTCGTACCGTTTAGGAAATGCTGTAATCCATCGGTTCATCTTATTCTCCTCTCATCTAAAAAACTCCAAACGGCAGACGCTTTGATGCGCCTATCATTTGGAGTCGATCTGTTTTCTTATTCAACCGTTACTGACTTCGCCAAGTTACGTGGCTTATCGACGTCACAGTCGCGACCGAGTGCCGCGTAGTATGAGATCAATTGAAGTGGTAAGACAGACAAGAGCGGTGACAAGAGTGGCTCGACTGCTGGGATGACGAATGCATCCGTCGGCAATTCAAGACCTTCTGCTGCGATGACACACGCGTTTGCCCCACGTGCGACGACTTCTTTGACGTTCCCACGGTTGTTGAGGTGAACGTGTGGTTGTGTCACGAGCGCGATGACCGGTGTGTTGTCTTCGATCAATGCGATTGGACCGTGCTTGAGCTCTCCCCCCGCGTATCCTTCTGCTTGGATATACGAGATCTCTTTAAGTTTCAATGCACCTTCCATCCCGACGTACGCATCTTGTCCGCGACCGATGAAGAACGCGTTACGTGACTCAGACAAGTATTCTGTCGCGATTTCTTGGAAACGATCTTTTTGAGACATGACCGATTCCATCGCACTTGAGATTTTACCGAGTTCCTTCATGAGATCGAAGTTAACGGCAACTCCTTTTGCTTGAGCGAGGTCAAACGCAAGGACAGCGAGAACAGCGATTTGAGCTGTATATGCTTTTGTTGAAGCAACGGCGATTTCTGGACCCGCGTGGAGCAATAATGTTGCGTTTGCTTCACGTGACAATGTCGATCCCGGAACGTTCGTGATCGTCAGTGCCGGGTGACCGAGTTTCTTCGCTTCAACGAGAACCGCACGGCTATCCGCTGTTTCACCTGATTGTGAAAGGAAGAGGAAGAGCGGTTTTTCTGTCAATAATGGCATGTTGTATCCGAACTCAGAAGAGATATGAACTTCTGTCGGGATGCCAGCGATTTGTTCAATCAACTGTTTTCCGATCAAACCAGCATGGTAGCTTGTTCCGCAACCGATGATGTAGACACGGTCACGACCGAGTACGAGATCACGGACCGATTGGTCGAGTGTGATGTCGCCTGATTCGTTTTGATATTTTTGAACGATGTTACGGATGACAGCTGGTTGCTCATCCATCTCTTTGAGCATGTAGTGCGCATACGTTCCTTTTTCGATATCTGATGCATCGATTTCAGCCGTATATGCTTCACGCTCTTGAACGTTCCCGTCGAGATCTTGAATCGTAACGCTATCACGCGTCAAGATGATCATCTCACCATCGTGCAACTCAACGAATTGATCTGTTACTTGTAACATCGCCATTGCGTCTGATGCGACAACGTTGAACGTACCATCCCCGAGACCAACGAGAAGTGGTGATTTGTTTTTTGCGACGTATAAGACGTCCGGATTTTCCGCATCGATCAATGCGAGGGCGTACGAACCGTGCAAGACACGAAGTGTTTGACGGAATGCTTCCGCAACATCACCTGTTTCGTTGAAGTTCTTTTCGATCATCTGAACGATGACTTCTGTATCCGTGTCGCTGAGGAGATCGACGTTTAATTCTGCTTTCAATTGTTCATCGTTCTCGATGACACCGTTGTGCACGAGTGTGAAACGTGCTGACGCACTTTGGTGCGGGTGCGCGTTTGGTACGCTTGGCACACCGTGTGTCGCCCAGCGTGTATGTCCGATTCCGACTGTTCCGTCTGCCTCTGCAGGAACGATATCGCGTAGCGCAGCAATCCGGCCTACTTCCTTGTGGACTTGAACGCCATCGTTGACGAATGCAAGACCTGCCGAGTCATAGCCACGGTACTCGAGTTTTTCGAGACCCTTTAATAAAATTTCTTTCGTGTTGACTTGTCCGATCATACCTACGATTCCGCACATGTTACATCTCTCCATTTACAAGTATTTCCCTAAAGAGGAAACGGCTCTTGTTGAGAGGATCCCGATCGGTCTGTTTGTCCGTCCAATCACTTGGACGATTTCAGAACGATTTACGGTACGGATCTGGTACCGGGAGGCATCCGCCGAATGATTCGATAAACCTCCACCTCGTCAGCTTTCTTTCTGCGAAGAAAGCCCTGGCGCTTCTTGTTTCCGTCCGACCCCGTTTCTGTCCGACTTCACCATCATACGAACTTTAATCTGAAAAAGCAAGAAAGGTAACGTATTTGTAACTATTCCCGATATTTTTCTATTCAATACGCATAATCCCTATTTTTTGTAAAAATCTCAAGCTATTCTTCTAAAATAATTGTAAATAAAAGAAGCAGAGCAATCGCTCTGCTTCTAGCTACTTAGTTTTCTTGTAACGCGTAGTTCTCACGAACGACGTTTGCGATCCGCTCAACATATGCATCACATGCTTCTTGTGTCGGAGCTTCCGCCATGACACGAACGAGCGGTTCTGTTCCTGAAGCACGTACGAGGATCCGTCCGTTACCCGCCATCTCTGCTTCGACTTCAGAAATGATGGCTTGCACGGCAGGACCGCTCATTGCACCGTTTTTGTCGGAGACACGGATGTTGACGAGACGTTGTGGGAAGATTGGCATCTCAGCTGCGAGTTCCGATAACTTCTTCCCTGTCGCTTTCATGATTTGCAATAACTGGACGCCTGATAACATACCGTCACCTGTCGTTGAATAATCCATGAAGATGATGTGACCCGACTGTTCGCCACCGAGCGTGTAATCGTTCTTCCGCATCTCTTCGACGACGTAACGGTCACCGACTGCTGTCTGAAGCGCCGTCATGCCGTTTTCTTCGACGGTTTTATGGAAACCGAGGTTACTCATGACTGTTGCGACGATCGTGTTGTCTTTTAGACGACCGAGTTCGTTCAAGTATTTCCCGCAGATGAACATGATTTTATCACCATCGACGATATCGCCGTTCTCATCAACTGCAATCAGACGGTCACCGTCGCCATCAAACGACAGACCGACGTCTGCCCCCTTCTCTTTGACGAAAGCAGCAAGGTGTTCAGGATGTGTTGAACCAACACCATCGTTGATGTTCAAACCGTTCGGCGTCGTTCCGATCGTTGAGACTTCCGCTTCCAAGTCACCGAACAGACGTGGCGCGAGGCTTGACGTCGCCCCGTGTGCACCGTCGATTGCGACATGGATGCCTGAGAAATCTTCATCCGATGTCTGACGAAGCATATGCAGGTATTTTTGTGCACCTTCATAGTAGTCATGGACAAAACCAAGTTCTGTTCCGGCTGGGCGCGGTAATGTATCTTCCGCTTCATCGAGCAATGCTTCGATTTCAAGTTCTGTTGCGTCATCAAGCTTAAAGCCGTCTGAACCGAAGAACTTGATTCCGTTATCTTCAACTGGATTGTGTGACGCGGAGATCATGACTCCTGCTGTCGCATCCATCGTTTTTGTCAGATAGGCGACGCCCGGTGTCGAGATGACACCGAGACGCATGACTTCTGCCCCGATCGATAATAACCCTGCGATCAGTGCGTTCTCAAGCATTTGACCCGATACGCGTGTGTCACGTCCAATCAAGACTTTCGGTCGCGTGCTTTCGTGTTTCGTCAACACGTAACCGCCTGTCCGTCCAAGACGAAATGCGAGTTCTGGTGTCAGTTCTACGTTTGCGACGCCGCGTACGCCGTCAGTTCCAAAATACTTACCCATGTGTTAGTCCTCATTTCACTAATTTGTTTTAATTGGTCGGAACGGATGTCCGGGGAACGGCTTTTAACGTGACATCCATGTTATCTGGACGCAAGACATCAAACGCTTTTGATGTCTGGTAGGAAATCGGTAATCCATGCGTTCCTTCCTTTAGTCCCGTCACATCGATGACCGCTTTGATGTCCGTCGCATCGATCGATGCTAAATCAGACTCTTTCCCTCGGACGATGACATCGACCGTTTGGTTATAATCAATCGTATATTTCGACTCGTCAAATCCGTTCAGTGTCACCGGCACGCCTGAGATTGTTTTCTCGGCCCGATCTTCGACGGTTTCCGTCGTCGCTTTCGCATTTTCCTTCTCGACGACGATATTGACGGTGATACGTGTCGGATCCATCGCCGTTGCATTTTCCGGTTCAACGAGTTTGACGGTTTTTTCCGTCGTCTTCGTTAATCCTTTCAAGGAAACGGTCTCCGTATCGACAGAACCGATTCGTTCGAGTTCTTCTTTTGAGCCATACAAACGGGCTTCCGTCGTGACCGGTACGATCTTAACGACTGTATAACCCTTTTTAACGCTATCTTTCGTCTTGACGTTAATCGGAACGGTTTTACTTTCCTTATAGACCGGTACCGTGATTTCAAGTTGTTCTGGACGATACGCCGCACTGATCGTATTTCCATTCGCGTCCGTCGCTTTGGCATTAAACGTTTCCTTGAACGTTTCAGCTCGACCTGTGACGTCGATCGGGACTTGAATGGCTGAGATCGCCTGCAACTTCTCAGCACCACCGGTCACTTCGACCGTTTGTTGGTTCGGTTGGGCTTCCCCCACGACGTACCCTTCAGCAATTTTATTTTTATTCAGCAACGCGACCTGAACCGGAACTTCCTTTGTAATCTTCTTATCGAGGAAGACTTCAATCGTCTCTTGTTTCGGCGTCACCTCGACATCTTTTCCGAATCCTGTCGGTGTGACACGGACACGATGATAGCCGGGGTCAAGTCCTTCTAAATCAATCGTTAATCCAAAATCCTGGACGAGCCGGAGCATCGTCAGACTACTCGAGGGACCCTTGACGGTCACCTCCATCGTATTTGGAATATTATAGGCGACCCACTGCGATTCATCATACTGGACCGTGACAGATACGTCAAATTTCGTTGATCCTTGTCCTGCAATCGGTAACAGACTAGCGGCGTCACTTTTTCCCGTCGGATTCGATCCGGCGACCATCAAATACAGCATGACCGCTAGTGCGATTGCGACGATCCGTAAGAACCAGCGTTCATTGAACCACTTTTCGAACATTATTTTTTCGCCCCCATCCAGTTCAAGAAGGAAGTATTCGTCGGTTCGACCTTAACGATCGTTTCAAGTAATTTCGCCCGGAGTGACTCTTCGTCGAGCTCACGATACAGACGTCCATTGATAGCAAGGGAGACGCCTCCCGTTTCCTCCGAAACGACGAGCGTGACGCTGTCCGTCACTTCACTGACACCGATTGCAGCGCGGTGACGTGTTCCGAGTTCTTTCGAAATATGTGCACTCTCAGAAAGCGGTAAGTAACAGGCAGCAGCAGCTAACTTACCTTGCTGGACGATGACAGCACCGTCATGAAGCGGTGTATTCGGTATGAACAGATTGATCAACAACTGACTCGTGATTTGTGAACCGAGCGGAATCCCTGTCTCGACGTATTCACTCAGCCCTGTCTCGCGTTCAATCGTCACGAGTGCGCCGATCCGGCGTTTTGACATGTATTGAGCAGACGATACGAGCGCATCGACGATTCGGACTTGTTCGTCCTCATCACTGATCGCACTACGCGAAAAGAATTTACTCGTTCGCCCAAGATGCTCGAGTCCACGTCGAAGCTCAGGTTGGAAGATGATGATGATACCTAATAACCCGTAGGTGATGATTTGATTGAGCAAGAATTGTAATGTTTTCAGACCAAAGAATCCGCTCAGGAACCAACTGATCAAGATGACCGAGATTCCTTTAATGAGCTGGACGGCTTTTGTCCCTTTGACGATGATCATCAAACGATAGATGACGAACGTCACGACCGCGATATCAATGACATCATTAATATAATCGTACCAATGTACGTTTTCTCCCAGTTTCAACAATTGAAATTGAAGTGGTTGCCAGTTGAAGTCATTCACCAACCGTGCCCCCTATCTCATCTGATTTAAACAGTTTCCATTATAGCACAAAGGGACGAGTACGACTCGTCCCAGATAATTATTGAAATAGACGTTTGATTCCGTACCACACGCGCTCGAATAATTGATCAATCTCCTTGATTTCTCCCGTCACACTACCGGCACTCGCCGTGTAGGCTTTTCCATCGACGGTCATGACATCACCATTGACTTTTCCTTCGATCCGGACGTTTCCACCTTCGACGTATAAATCCTGATCGACCGTGACGCCTTTTGGAACGACGACCTCACCATTTTGAGCGACGATGCCCGGTGCATTCGTATACGATAAGTCATGTTCTTCCTGTGCCATGTAACCCCCGAGACTACCGACGGATAATAAGAGGAAGACAGCCGCTGCAGCGAGCAACGGATACTGTTTCATCTTCCCGCCGAAACGAGACGATTGTGGTTGGTGCAGCAAGGCGACGTTCGGCGTGTCCACCTGGTCGGGCAATTGTGCCAGCACGCGGGATGTAAAATCTGCCGATAGCTTAGGTGCCGGAAGTTGACGCAGCCGAGCATCAAGGAGCCGATACTCTTCGAACTCGTCCATCGCATCTGCTTCCCGTAGCTCTGCTTCTAATCGTTCAAAATCCTCGGGTGGTTGATTGTTGTCTAAATAATCCTGAATCCGTTCATGTACATGCTCTCGTGACATGGTGAGTTCCTCCTTCTCATCGTTTACCAAAATGCTTCTTCAGCGCTTCCCGTCCACGATGAATTCTAGTTTTGACAGTAGCGACAGGTAAATCGATCATTTCACTGATTTCCTTTAGCGAAAGATCCTCTACATATTTCAGAACGAGTGGGACACGGTATTTTTCTGGTAAAGCCGCAATCGCATCCCCGACTTCGTTTCGTTGCTCGTTATCGACCACTTGGTCCTCTGGCAAAGTGTCCTTGGTCTCAAGCTGTGAATACAAGGTCAGTCCTTCAGTACCTGACATCTCAGCATCAAGAGAATAATCCGGTTTCTTTTTCCGTAACCGGTCAATCGAGACGTTCGTGACGATTCGGTATAACCAAGTCCGGAACTTCCATTGTGCATTATACGAATCAATTTTCGTAAATACACGGATGAAGGCTTCTTGAGTCGCATCCTCCGCTTCCATTCGATCGCGCAAGACGCGGAAAGCCACAAGAAAGGCACCTTCCTTATATAGATCAACAAGTGCCGCAAATGCGTCGCGGTCCCCCTGTTTCACCCGCTCAATTAAGCGTAGTGTCGTTTCTTCCACTTTAAATACCCCCCGCTCTATGCGGTCAATCTCTTATACGAAGTCGACCGATAAATGTTTCAACTCTTTTTAAATTGTAACAAAAAAACTTGAACCCCGATGAAAAGAGTTCAAGTTCTATCCATTATTTTACTAAATGTTTTGTTTCCATTGCCAGGAGTAAATCCCCAATTAATTCATTGGCAAGTTCGGCCGTTCCGTTTCCTTCTTCAAGCAACGGATTGACTTCGACGAATTCTGCCGCAATGAAATCATCTGCTGCTGCGCAATGCTTGAGCACCGTCTTTGCATCGTCTAAGAAAATACCATCGGCGACACGTGTTCCGGTTCCGACGACGAGTGATGGATCTAGACCATCCATATCGAAGCTAAGATAGAACGCATCCGTCGTTTCCTTCAAATAAGCAATTGCTTCTTCCATGATCGCGTCCATTCCCCGAGTTCGGATCGCTTCCATATCATAGACACGAATACCAAGACGATCGATCAGCTCTTGTTCCCCTGGATCAACGTCACGTAATCCGATGAAGACGAGGTGTTCCGGTTGCAGCTTGATATCTGTCCCTCCGACTTCCGTTAAACGCTGATGTCCTTCCCCAAGGGCTACAGCGAGCGGCATACCGTGGATGTTACCAGACGGTGATGTTTCCGGTGTATTCAAATCACCGTGTGCATCGAACCAGATGACGCCAAGACGTGGTACAGTCTGACGTAACCCAGCAATCGTTCCAATCGCCATGCTGTGATCGCCACCAACTAACAACGGAAAACGTTGTTCCGATAACGCGTCACGTACGATCAGGTGCAAGTCATTCGTCGTATGGACGACGCCTTCAAGACGTTTCAGCTTCGGATCTTCTTCCCGGACTGCATCCTCGGATAAAACAGCCGCTTCCCCGTAGCGTACTGCTTCTTGTCCCCGTGCTTCGAGTGTCGCGAGTAGACCCGCTTTTTCGACAGCTGCAGGTCCATGTTCTGTCCCCGGCTTTCCTTGTCCATAACGATACGGTACGCTGATATACGCAATGTTCATCGATATTCCCCCTATATCTTAGTCACTTCTATATGTATTGTAAGCGGTAACAAATAGGTGGTTCAACTCGACAAAAAGACGCATGAATATACAAAAAAAAAACACCGTGAAGGGAATCACGGTGTTCTTACGTACGTACTCTGGTTATGCGTGGCATTTCATATAAAAAAAACTTAAGACGAACGAAACTCGCTTAAGATCTTTTAAATAAAGTTGGTGGAGCCTAGCGGGATCGAACCGCTGACCTCCTGCGTGCAAGGCAGGCGCTCTCCCAGCTGAGCTAAGGCCCCGAAAATAAAGCGGAAGACGGGATTCGAACCCGCGACCCCGACCTTGGCAAGGTCGTATTCTACCACTGAACTACTTCCGCAAGAAATGAGCCATGCAGGATTCGAACCTGCGACCCTCTGATTAAAAGTCAGATGCTCTACCAACTGAGCTAATGGCTCGACATGGTGGGGGGGGGCGGATTCGAACCGCCGAACCCGAGGGAGCGGATTTACAGTCCGCCGCGTTTAGCCACTTCGCTACCCCCCCAGTTTGTCTAGGAAACTATACAATTGAGAAAAACAGTGCCGGCAACAGGAGTCGAACCCGCGACCTACTGATTACAAGTCAGTTGCTCTACCAGCTGAGCTACACCGGCACAAAAAGTATAATGGTGACCCGTACGGGATTCGAACCCGTGTTACCGCCGTGAAAGGGCGGTGTCTTAACCGCTTGACCAACGGGCCGTTGGCTCCGCAAGTAGGATTTGAACCTACGACCTACCGGTTAACAGCCGGTTGCTCTACCGCTGAGCTATTGCGGAATAAATATGCCTGGCAACGTCCTATCCTCACAGGGGGAAGCCCCCAACTACTTTCGGCGTTCAAGTGCTTAACTTCCGTGTTCGGCATGGGAACGGGTGTGACCACTTGGCTATCGTCACCAGACGATCGGGCTCGCGCCCTCAAAACTGAAGTCATCAACAAGCATCTGCTAGAACAAGGCCTCGACCGATTAGTATCACTCAGCTCCACATGTCGCCATGCTTCCACCCGTGACCTATCTACCTCATCGTCTCTGAGGGGTCTTTCTTGATTACTCAAAGGGAAATCTCATCTTGGAGGGGGCTTCATGCTTAGATGCTTTCAGCATTTATCCCGTCCGCACGTAGCTACCCAGCGATGCTCCTGGCGGAACAACTGGTACACCAGCGGTGCGTCCATCCCGGTCCTCTCGTACTAAGGACAGCTCTCCTCAAATTTCCTGCGCCCACGACGGATAGGGACCGAACTGTCTCACGACGTTCTGAACCCAGCTCGCGTACCGCTTTAATGGGCGAACAGCCCAACCCTTGGGACCTACTCCAGCCCCAGGATGCGATGAGCCGACATCGAGGTGCCAAACCTCCCCGTCGATGTGGACTCTTGGGGGAGATCAGCCTGTTATCCCCAGGGTAGCTTTTATCCGTTGAGCGATGGCCCTTCCATGCGGAACCACCGGATCACTAAGCCCGACTTTCGTCCCTGCTCGACTTGTAGGTCTCGCAGTCAAGCTCCCTTCTGCCTTTGCGCTCTACGAATGATTTCCAACCATTCTGAGGGAACCTTTGGGCGCCTCCGTTACTGTTTAGGAGGCGACCGCCCCAGTCAAACTACCCGCCTGACACGGTCCTCCAGCCGGATCACGGCTGCGAGTTAGAGACTCTATGCATGAAGGGCGGTATCCCAAGGGTGACTCCTCCGAAGCTGGCGCTCCGGGCTCGACGTCTCCCGCCTATCCTGTACATCATGCACAAAGCCTCAATATCAGGCTGTAGTAAAGCTCCATGGGGTCTTTCCGTCCTGTCGCGGGTAACCTGCATCTTCACAGGTACTATGATTTCACCGGGTCTCTCGTTGAGACAGTGCCCAAATCGTTACGCCTTTCGTGCGGGTCGGAACTTACCCGACAAGGAATTTCGCTACCTTAGGACCGTTATAGTTACGGCCGCCGTTTACTGGGGCTTCGGTTCAAAGCTTCGCTTGCGCTAACCCATCCCCTTAACCTTCCAGCACCGGGCAGGCGTCAGCCCCTATACGTCATCTTGCGATTTAGCAGAGACCTGTGTTTTTGCTAAACAGTCGTTTGGGCCTATTCACTGCGGCTCTACTCATGTAGAGCGTCCCTTCTCCCGAAGTTACGGGACCATTTTGCCGAGTTCCTTAACGAGAGTTATCCCGCGCGTCTTAGAATTCTCATCTCGCCTACCTGTGTCGGTTTACGGTACTGGCGCCTTCCCCCTCACTAGAGGCTTTTCTTGGCAGTGTGAAATCGTGACCTACGTCCCTACGGGACTCCGC